>JBEHYA010000006.1:0-41961 GCA_048498415.1 Pseudomonadota bacterium | reverse complement strand
TCCCGCAACCGCGCGACGAGCCGGGCGTTCCCCTCCCTCCGGGCTTTGCCCAAAAACCCGGCTGTCATGCCGGCGAAGGCCGGCATCCACGAAAAGCCACATGACGAAGGCTTTGTTTAATGGCCTGCCGTGGATCCCGGCCTTCGCCGGGATGACGCAGCAAGTGCTTGGGGTATGATTTTTGGGCAAAGCCCCCGTAACTGCTTTTGGCGGGAGGGGGAATTATATCCACAGAAATCGCCTCTGTTCCCGGCTTGTTTCCTCCCATTTAGCGGTTCGATTCGGTACACCAGTGGGGTTGGTATTTTTGTGAAAGGTATGCCCCATGTCGCAGCTCCGCGTTTACGGTTTTACGGATGACGCCGGCCGAATGGTGATCGAAGCCAGCGGCAAGCAACTGGGTGGCGAAGCGGTCGGCATTATTTCCAACAACCATCTCCACGCGATTGTGGGGCCGGAGCCTATGCTATGGCCCTGGCAGGATTTATCGCATTTCACCCTGCAACGCCTCATGGCCTATCACCGCGTGCTCGGCGATGCCGCCACGCTGGTGCGCAAAATTGTTCCCGCTGCGTTTGAAAGCACCTTTGATACCGCTTCGTCCATCCACTTCGCCCTGCAACAACACCAGCGCGATATCGGCGACCTTCTCGGCCGCTACGGCGAGATGCGCCAATTAAGTTTATCCATCACCTGGGACATGGCCGCCATGCAGCGCCTCATGGCGCGCTACCCCAAAGTCCAGACCGCGCTGGAAACCGAACGCAAGAATTTACGCGACCAGGCCCTCATGGCCATGCAGGGCAGCCTGCAAGACATCATCATTCTGGAAAGCCGCGACGAAGACATGGTCTTGCAGGCCATCATGCTGGTGCACAGCAAAGACGAACAGCGCCTTACCCAAACCCTGCAAAGGCTGGATAGCGAATGCCATGGCCGTCTGGCCATGCGCCTTGTCGGCCCCTTGCCCGCCTGCAACTTCGCCCGCGTGGAACTGAAACTGCCGGATCAGGACATCGTGCGCGAGGCCAAGCGCGAACTTGGCATCGGCAATGTGGTGCGCATGGCCGATGTAAAAAGCGCCTACCGTGCCAAGGTCAAAACCCTGCATCCCGACCGGGCCTCAAATAATAAGGTTGGGGGCGATACGCATGACGTCATGGTGCGCCTCACGCAGTCGTATAAGTACCTCACCCGCCTTGCCGCGCAGCAGAATAACGGCTCCGAAAATAATCCGGATGCGCAATGGCTAAGGTGCGACACCAAAAATTTACGCCAGACCCCGCTCATGCGCGTTCAACGTGGTATGACACGGTGGGATGATGCCCTGATGAAACGCCATTAAGTAATTTTTACGTGGCGTTTATGTTAGAGTTGAAGTGCATCCCCCCTTCCGTGGTACAAAACCCGGCCCATGTCGCAGCTGATACCCACCTCTGAAACGTTAAAACCCGCCCGCCCCACCTGGGTGCTGTTTGCTGTTGGGCTGGTGCTTTTGGCGGGTTTAGCCGGTTTTTTTGGTTATAAAGCATGGCAAAGCGGCAATGTTTTAAAGCAGAACTTTAAAGACATGGAACTCGCCTGGGAAAGCCGGGTGCGCGACAGTTCCCTGCCCAATTACGAAGATAACAAGCGTATTTTCGACGAAGACAAGCGCTACCTCGATAGCATCGAACGCCAGACCAACACCCTTGGCGTGCTGTTCTTCATCAGCCTCGGCTTCTTCTCGCTCCTCAGTCTGGGCTGGATGATCTTTACCCGCGCGACCACCACCGGCCCGATGCGGAAGTTAGAAGCCAGCGTGCATAACGTCGTCAATAACGGCCTCAAAGGCCACATCTGGGGCCGCGACCGGGATGATTTGACCGGCAGTCTGGCCCGCAGCATTGATGCCATCCGCGACAACATCGTGAACATGGCGGATATGACCGTGCAGGGCCCCGACGGCACCCGCCGCTTCCATTTTGATGGCAAGGGCGGCGAAGCCTTCAACTCGCTCATCAACGATCTGCATGGCAGCCTCGCGCGCCTGATCGAAAAAGGCGACAAGCTGGAAGCCATGAATGCAGAAAAAGCCACCTCGCTACAACGTCTGGGTGAGCATATCCGCACGCAAAGCGCTGGCCTCGGCGCAATGGTGGATGAAACCAAGACCAGTTTAGAGGGCACCATTGCCGAAACCCGCGAGCATTTGAACCGCCTGCAAAGCGAATGGATGACGCGCTACGAAGAAATGGGCACGCGCCATGCGGAAATGCAGGGTCAGGCGCAGGGGCTTATTGGCAAATTTGAGCAGGATATGCAGTCGCTCCGCCAGATCGCAGGCCTCACCGGCCAGCGCGTCTCGCAGATGCTGCAAAACCTTGGCACCACCGACCACGATTACAAGAAAGCCGCCAAGCTTAGCCTTGAGGTCAGCGAAACCTTCTCGCGCCAGGCAGCCGACCTTTCCGAAAAACTCTCCGCCGCTACCAGCCTCATGCGCGCCTCCGGCAAGATCATGTCGGAGACCACGGAATCCAGCCGCGCGCGTTTGGCCGAAGCCGTCGCAAGCGTCGAGCAGCATGACGAAACCTTACGCGCGTTCCTTTCCGATACCGCCGAGAAGACAGAGCGCGTCAGCGGCCTCTTCGACGAGATGAAGGTGAACGCCGCCCGCATGGCCGAAGCCGTGGCGGGTGTCGATACACGTCTCAGCAACTTCGAAGAACGCAGCCATGTCGCGTTCGAGCGCATCGCCGCCAACAGCGAAGCGGTCGAAAAAGTCTCCAGCCAGCTGGAAGCAACTAACACACTGCTTATCGGCTCCTCCGACAACCTCCGTGGCCAGTCGGATGCGCTGGGCGATATCGTCTACAAGGTACGCGGCGAATACAGCGAATTCATTGAAGCCTGGCGCAAGGCGTTCGCCGAAACCTCACCCGCCATTGATGAGCTTAAGGGCGCCAGCCAGAAACTTTCCATGCAGCTCACCGAGGAATGGAGCCTTTATACTACGCAATCCCGCACGCTCCTTTCCGCGCTGGAACGCGATGTGCAGCACATGAATGGCCGCACCCAGCAGGTCACGTCAGATACTGAAAAACTCATCCTCCATCTCGCCACGCAAAGCCAACGTCTGGGCGATGGCGCCAATCATTTCGATCTGCAGGTCGCAACCTTATCGCAGCGTCTGGAAGATGCCGCCGCGCATGTTCTGCGCAGTAACGAACAGGTGGTGCAGCAAACCGCAGGGCAAGTGCAGGAAGTGCATGGCTCGGTGCAAGACCTTGTGCAGCGCCTTGCCATTCTCTCGCAGCTTACCGGTACGCTTGGCACCGTCGCGGGCCAGCTGGGCCAGATTGTGCCGGGGCTTACCGACCGCGCTAATAACAGCGTACCCAATATCAATGGCACGCTTGGCACCGAAATCATCGCCCGTGTCAGCGATATGACGCTGAAATTCAACGGCCAGCTGGATACCGTGCGCGGCGAATTCAGCGATGTCCGCGCGCAGATATCCAAGTGGGTGGAAGCGCTGACCAGCGGCTACCAGCGCATGTCAGCGGATATCACGGGCCTGGATGCCAAAATCACCGAACGCATCACCGAGCTTTTAAAGCAGATGCCCGCCCCGCAGGTGCAAACCATCGCCGCACCCGGCGCCACGCCGAACACCGATATGCTGCTGCCGGCGCTCAAACTCATTCAGGAAAATCTCAGCAGCAACGGCAGCGCCAGCCAGCAGATCATTTCCGACCTGCAGAACCTGCACACAAACGTGCAGGCGGTGGGCCAGTATGTGCAGCAGACCACGCAAATTCTGCACAACATGAACAGTATTTTTGCCGAAGGCTTTACGCGCATCGAAAACAAGGAAAGCGCGGGCGCCGCGCCTGCGGGCTTCGATCCCGCCCGCATGGAGCAAGCCTCCATCGCGCTCGAGAAAATGATCCGCGCCATGCAGGCGCAGTCTTTCAGCCTCGCCGAGAAGCTGGAACAGGTCACCCAGTCACTGGCCGAGACCACCAGCCAGCTGCAAAGCAAATTAAAGTCGGATGATCAAAAAACCGGCTGATAACGCGTGGAATTATTACACCCGGTTCCGGCCCGGCCGGCCTTAAAGCCTCGCGCGCGATAAAAATCTTAGCGCTCCAGCGCGGGCGCCTGGCGGCTTAAAATGCTGCGCCGGTAGAACGGCACCCCATATTTAGCCATGAATTCGGCATCCAGATCACTCATGGGGGCTGGCGCCAGCCCATCCAGTCCCGCCAGCAGGTTATGCGTCACCAAAACCGCACTGGTCTTGAACGCCGCCGCCAGCCGTTCCGATACCGCGGAACTTTTTTCAAAAACATGCCATGACTCATATTGCGAAAACCATGCGGTATCGCCGGTCAAGGTCACAATCACGCCGTCCGGGCGGTAAAAACGCACCGCGCCAATGCGCGCTTTCGCCGGCGCGGTTGCCGGCACATTTTTATGATAGAAAAATTCCGCCAGCGCGGCCCGGTTGGGCCGGGCGATACGGCTGAGTTCCGCATCTTCCAGCGCGGGCACTGCGCTATAAACCGGGAAAAGCCCCGCTTTGCCGAAATCCGGCGCCTGAACATAACGGCCCGTCTGCAGCATCGAGAAGGCGACGGGCCGGTAATAAAAGCTGAACGGCCGGATGTAATCAGACGCCGGTGCGACGCCCCTCATCCCGGTATTGGCCGGTGGCTGGCCGCTAAAACCATGGTCTTTGCGCTTGGCCAGCGCGGCGCGGCCATCGCGGTACGCGGAATAAATCGTCTTGGGAAGGCTGATGGGGTTGAGCGTGCTTGCGGTCACGATCGACAGGACGCCCCACAGAAAAAAGCCCGCGCGCACCGCGCGTTGCGTGGATGGCTTGCGCTGGTCGTGCAGTTCCTGGGTGTTCCGCACAACAAATACAGCAGCCCGGCGGTACCAGGCGCCCATTTCGTCATGAATGTTGTCGCCTTTCCATGTATCCCCCAAAAATTCATAAAACTGCTTCATGATTTCGAGATCGGCGGAAGACGGGCCCGCCTGCAACGGATGATGCACACCTTGCAGCGACTGCATAAACCGGCCCGCGGGCATGGCCGGGCCCTTTTTATCGCCGTGCGTTAAATGGGTTAAATATAGGCTGTCACCATCTGCCGGCACCTCGATTTCAAGGTCATCCGTACTCCAGATGCGGTTTTTATACGTGGCGCCGCGCTCCGTCACCACGCCATGGCGCAGGGTGGCGTCTTTCAGGCCCTTGGCATGTTCGCGAATAGTGCGCACAATGTCGTGGCGTGACGGCGGGTTATCAGCCGGCCAGTGTTTTACATAATAGCGGTACCGCGTGTTATCCGTATGGGTTGAGACCAGCAGCGCTTTATAGCGTTTGTTTTCCCATAAAAAATAATACCAGCCATCTGCCTGCCAGATACCGCGGTCCGCGATATAGATCGGGTCGCTCGGCGGCATGAAATCGTAAATCGCCGCCAAACACTCATTGCGCGACAGGCTCGCCGTACCCGTCGCGGGCGGCTTCACCGGGGTTTGCACCGGATCTGGAAATGGAACAGACATCGATGGCAGCGCCATGATCAAATTCTTTTAAAAAATAAGCAGCGGCGAATATGTGGCCGTATGTGAAAAACAAACTCTACTATCTAAGTCCTGCAAGCAATAAGGCACTTTTGGTTAAGATTGGCGGGGTCAGAATCAAACCAAAAAGGCCGGTTTTTCAAGCCATTTGACTTCATGCGGCGGGGCCATTAATCAGTAACCCCAATTAAGGGCGCATAGCTCAGCGGGAGAGCACTACCTTGACATGGTAGGGGTCACAGGTTCAATCCCTGTTGCGCCCACCATTTATCCAGTTCACGGATGAATGGCCCTTCGTTCCCGGATGCCTCACAACCAATGCCCCAAGAAAAAATTGCCCTGATTGGTCTTGGTTATGTCGGCCTCCCCTTAGCGTTAGCGCTCGCCAAAAAATTTCCCGGCGTCATCGGCTTTGATGTCGCTGAAAAACGCATCGCCGATTTAAAAGCCGGCCACGACTGGGCGGAAGAGCACACGAAGGAAGCCATCCTTTCCGCGCCGGTCACCTATTCCAGTTCGATCGCCGATCTTGAACCCGCCACCTTTTATATCGTCACGGTGCCAACCCCCATCACCCCCGATAACCAGCCGGATTTGACGCCCGTGCTCTCCGCCTGCCGCACCGTGGGCGCCGCTTTGAAAGCCCGCCGCGCGCCGCAAACGCCGGTGATCGTATTTGAATCAACCGTTTACCCCGGCCTCACCCACGAAATCTGCGCGCCCGAGATCGAAAAAGTGAGCGGCCTGAAGCACGGCCCCGATTTCAAGCTGGGTTATTCGCCCGAACGCATCAATCCCGGCGATCCCGTCCATAAGCTTGAGACCATTATTAAAGTCATCGCCGCCGATGATGATGAAACGCTTGCGCGACTTGAAAATGTTTATGGCTCCGTGATCACCGCCGGTCTACACAAAGCGCCCTCTATTGCTGTCGCAGAAGCCGCCAAGGTGATCGAAAACACGCAGCGCGATCTCAACGTCGCGCTGATGAACGAGCTGGCATTAATCTGCGACAAACTTGGCATCCGCACCCATGATGTGCTCGCCGCCGCCGGCACCAAATGGAACTTCCTCAACTTCACGCCGGGGTTAGTTGGCGGCCACTGCATCGGCGTTGACCCCTATTACCTCACCACCAAGGCGCAGAATATCGGCTACACACCCGAAGTCATTCTGGCCGGCCGGCGCATCAACGACAGCATGGGCAGCTTCATCGCCCAGAAGATCGTGGATTGGCTGAAAGCCCGTTCCATCGCGCCCGCAAAAGCCAAAATCGCCATTCTCGGCCTCACCTTCAAAGAAAACGTCCGCGACCTCCGCAATTCGCGCGTGCCGGATATTGTGAAATCGCTGGAAGGCCACGGCGCGCCCGCGCTTGTCTTCGATCCCATGGTCGATGTCGGCATGGCGCATGAAGAATACGGTATTCACTTATGCGATGAGCGCGCATTAAAAGATATAGACGTGCTGGTGCTGGCCGTCCCCCACAAAACCGTGCTGGCCAAGTTCTCCGATTATCAGAAAGCGCTCCGCAAAGATGGCCTGCTGATGGATATCAAATCGGTGTTGAAGCCCACCGATGTGCCATCCCATATAAAGTATTGGAGCCTGTAACATGGCGATCCTGATCACTGGCACCGCCGGTTTCATCGGGTATCATACCGCCAAGCGTTTGCTTGAACGCGGCGAAAAAGTCATCGGCATCGATAATCTCAACAGCTATTACGACGTTAAATTAAAAGAAGCGCGCCTCGCCCAGCTCACCGCCTCCCCCCATTTTCAGTTTGTGAAAATGGATATCGCGGAAAAAGACGCGACCAAAAAGCTCGGCGCGCTTGCAGGCGTCACCCATGTTATTCATCTCGCCGCGCAAGCCGGCGTGCGCTATTCGCTGCAACACCCGCATGCGTATATCGAAGCCAACATCACCGGCCTTCTCAATCTCCTCGAATTCGCCCGCGCGCATGGCAAGCTGCAGCATTTTGTTTATGCCAGCTCGTCTTCCGTTTACGGCGGCAACACCAAAGTGCCGTTCTCTGTGAATGATGATGTCAGTTCGCCAGTCTCGCTCTATGCCGCCACCAAACGTTCGGGCGAGCTGATGGCGCGCACCTATTCGCATCTGTTCAAAATTCCCGCCACGGGCCTGCGCTTTTTCACCGTCTACGGCCCCTGGGGCCGGCCAGATATGGCGGCCTTCCTGTTCGCGCGCAATATTTTGGCGGGCCAGCCGATTGCCGTTTTCAACCACGGCCAGATGCAACGCGACTTCACCTATATTGATGATATCGTCGATGGCATTCTGGGCGCCCTCGCCAAGCCGCAGGCCTATAAAGACGGCGATGCGCACAAGATTTACAACCTCGGCAACTCGCATCCCGAAAAGCTCACCGATTTCATCGCGCTCATCGAAAAAGCGCTGGATAAAAAAGCAAGCTATGATTTCCAGCCGCTGCAGGCGGGCGATGTGCCGGCCACGTTTGCCGATATTGAAGAAAGCACCGCCGACTTTGGCTTCAGCCCGAAGGTCAATCTTGAAGAAGGTATCGGGCGCTTTATTTCGTGGTATCGTAGCTACCACGGAGTCTAGTTCATGCGCGCGGTTGCGGGTTTTTTCGCCTTTCTTTTTCTCATCGTCCTCTTCATCGGCGCCGGTTTTATTTACGCGCAGATGCAGCTCGTCGCCCCCGGTCCGCTGGAAGCGCCAAAAACCGTGGTGATCGCCCGCGGCACCGGCGTGGGCGCCATGGCCAAGCAATTACAAAACGAAGGCGTCGTCACCAACCAGTATCTTTTCCGCCTCGGCTATTTCCTCAACGAAAAGCCCGGCATGAAGGCAGGCGAATACACCTTCGCTGCGCACGAAACCCTTCGCGATACCATCCTCAAAATCGCCAGGGGCGATGTGGTGGTACGCAAGTTCACCGCGCCGGAAGGCCTGACAAGCGCCGAAATCATCAAACTGCTGCAGGCCGAAACCGCACTGACCGGCGATATTAAAACCGAGCCGCCCGAGGGCACATTAATGCCCGATACCTATCGCTTTTCACTGGGCGACACGCGCGAGAGCCTGATCAAGCAAATGCAAAAAGCGATGACGGATGCCGTGAACGCCGCCTGGGCCAGCCACGATGCCGATCTGCCCGTCACCTCGCCCGCCGATATGCTCACGCTGGCATCCATCGTAGAAAAAGAAACCGGCGTCGCATCGGAGCGCCCGCGCGTGGCCGGCGTTTTTGTGAACCGCCTGAAAGCCAAAATGCCCCTGCAGTCCGATCCCACCGTCACCTACGGCATTACGCTTGGCAAAGCTCCGCTGGGCCGCCTGCTCACCACCGCCGATCTGCAAAAGGCCACACCTTATAATACGTATACCATCGCGGCGCTTCCGCCCGGCCCCATCTGCAACCCCGGCCGCGCCGCGTTGCGGGCCGCAGCCCAGCCGGAGAAAAACAACTACCTTTACTTTGTCGCCGATGGCACCAGCGGCCACGTTTTCGCCGCCACCCTCGATGAACACAATAAAAACGTGGCCAACTGGCGCGAATTAAACAAAGTGCTGCAGGCCAAATAACCGCCGCTAACCATTCCCGCAAGTAATTCCGCCCCGCGGATACGTCATCCCGCGTGGTAAAATGGCGAATGGCAAGCACCGCTGAGCGCACTGAATATTTGAAAGTTTTAGAAAAGTCTGCCGCTGAACTCGGCATACCCTTCAAAATTTTTAACAATAAGAACCATCTAACCAAATACCGCATCGGTGATAAAACCGGCGGTATCACAGGTGGCCATGAATTTATGGATCATGGTGTCAAAAAGACCTTTCATGGTTATTTTGGCCCGCAAGATATGTGGCCCAAAGCCGCTGCCGAATATCACGCCAAACTATCCGGCCGCACGCCGAAAAAAGAAGTCACGGCAGAGCCTGAGGCCGTTCCGCCCACCGATATTCCGCTTTCTTTGCGCCAACGCCTGCGCGTCGATACCTATAACCGCGGCGAAATTTTAAAAGCCGCGATCGAAGAACACCGTAAAACGCACCCGCCTGGCAGTTTCAAGGAATTCGTCGCACGCACCGAACCCAAAGCGCCGGAAGCAGTCGTTGTAGCTAAACCGAAGCGCGCCACGCTGCATTTGCCCAAGCTGAAGCCCGTCGTCAACGCCGCGGCAGTCGAAGTTGTGAACCGCAAGGTTGAAGTGCCTAAGCCGGCCGCGCCGCGCAGCTCCATTCTTGGCGGTCAGCCCATTCCAAAAACGCTGGCATTGCCAAAGGCCGCTGAACCTGCCGCGCCGGTCGCTGCCGCTCCCGTTACCACGCCCAAGCCCGTTGTGGCGCCGGCAACGACGCCGGCACCGGTCGCCGCACCCGAAAAACCGGCATGGAACCGCTGGGGCTGGCTCTCGTCGCCCACCGCGCAAGGGCCCAAGCGCTAAATTACTGTTTCTTTTCCCAGCCCGCTTCGCCCTGCTGCCAATAGGTCAGCGTGTGGCCGGCGGCTTTATACGTGCCCCAGCGCGTGCGGGCTTCCGCAACGGCATCGGCGTTATCGCCGTCAAACACTTCGCACACCAGTTCAAAGCCGTTCACATTTTCGGCCTTGGCGCCATCGGTCACCATCAACACATTCGCGCCATTCGGGTTCTCTTCCCGCGCCGTGAGCCAGATGGGCTGCAATGCGCCCATACCATCCTTGGCGTTGCCATGGGCGAGAAAACTATTTTCCCGGTACGTCCACAAATGCTGGGTAAGCGCTTCCACGCGCTCCTCGGTGCTGGCCATCACAACCGCCTTCCACCCGCGCTCCGCCACTTTTTCCAGAAGCTGCGGCAGCGCGTGTTCCAGCGGCGACGTTGTGAGATGATAGAAGCGGATTTCGGTCATAACCCTCTCTAAGCCCCTCCCTCCGGGAGGGGTTGGGGCGGGCAATCCTCCCCATTATGAAAGTTCTCAAGATGGAAAGGATTGCCCGCCCCTTTATCCCCTCCCGAAGGGAGAGGAAATAATTATTTATTTCCCTTCGTAATTGTCAGCCAGCCACTGGTTCAGCAAACGCACGCCGTAGCCTGTGGCGCCCTTCGGCGTCACGGTGAAATCGCGGCGGGCCCAGGCCATGCCGGCGATATCGAGATGCGCCCACGCCACGTCTTTTTCAATAAACCGCGCCAGAAACTGCGCGGCCGTAATACTACCACCACCACGGCCATCCGATACGTTTTTCATATCTGCGATATCGCTGGCAATCATCTTGTCATAGGCATCGCCCATCGGAAAACGCCACACGCGTTCATCTACCGCCTGCCCTGCCGCGCTTAACTGCTCGCACAACGCATCGTTATTGCTGAACATGCCGGCATATTCGTTGGTGGCGAGCGAGACCACAATCGCGCCCGTCAGCGTTGCAAGGTCAATAATCGTGTGGGGTCTGTGCTTCTGCTGCACATAATGCAGCACATCGCACAATACCAACCGCCCTTCGGCATCGGTATTAATGACTTCCACGGTTTGCCCTGACATGGTGGTGACCACATCGCCCGGGCGCTGCGCGTTGCCATCGGGCATGTTTTCAACCAGACCCACCGCGCCAATCACGTTCACTTTGGCCTTGCGCGCGGCCAGCGCCATCATGGTGCCCACAACCGCGGCGGAACCGCCCATATCATACTTCATGTCTTCCATGCCGCCGGCGGGCTTGATAGAAATGCCGCCGGTATCAAACGTCACGCCCTTGCCAACCAGCGCAACCGGCTTTTTGTTCTTGGATTTCGGGTTGCCGTTATACTGCATGATCACCATGCGCGCCGGCCGCACGCTGCCCTGTGCCACACCCAGCAGTGCACCCATGCCGAATTTCTTCAGTTGCTTTTCATCAAACACCGTGACTTTTACGCCGAGCTTTGAAAGCGCTTCAATCCGTTCCGCATAGCTTTCGGGGTACAGCACATTGGCGGGTTCCGTCACTACATCGCGTGCAAACACCACGCCATCGGCAATCGCATCCAGCTTGGCAAATGCTGATTTGGCCGCGCGTTCTTCGGATGTCACCACGGTTAAATGGCTGAGCACCGGCTTTTTATCTTTGGGCGTTTTGGTGAAATATTTATCAAACCGATAGCTACGCAGCTTAAAGCCCTGCGCAAACGCCGCGCTGGCATCGCTGTTGTCCATGGCGCCCTTTACATCCAGCACCGCAAATACTTCTTCCACACTCGCAACCTGCACCACGCCTGCCGCCGCGCCGCCGGCTTCCACGCATTTCTGCGTGGTCAAATCTTTGGCAGCGCCAAGGCCCACCAGAATAACGCGGTCGAGATCCAGCCCGCCCGGCGTCACGCACACAGCCGTCTCGCCCTTTTTGCCCGTGAACTTCTGGGCGGCAGCAAAGCGCGCGAGCCCGCCCTGGCTTTTCTTATCCAGACTCTTGCCCGCCGGGCCCCATTCCGGGCCTTCATGCACGCCCACAACAAGGGTGCCGGTTTTGGGAAGGCTTTGGTCGGAAAACGCGATTTTCATGGGGCTGGCTTTCGTGGAAAAGGAGGGATTCTTAAAGGTTTTGCAGAACCCGAAAACTATCGTAAAACGGGGCCGGTTTAAAGTCCTTTGCCGAAACCCTATTAAATGAATCGCATCAGCCGCTATCTTTTCACGCAGGTCCTTGTGGCGGTGCTGTTTTCATGCCTCGCCATCACGCTGGTGGTGTGGTTTTCGCAAAGCATCCGCCTGCTTGCCATGGTCATTAACAGCGGCGGCTCCATCTGGGCGTTCCTCAAGCTCATGTGCCTGGTGCTGCCCAGCTTCTTCCCGCTGGTGCTGCCCTTGGCCCTCATGGTCGGCTGCCTGTTCGTCTTCAACCGCATGACCGCGGAAAACGAGTTGGTAGTAATGCGCGCGGTAGGCATGAGCCCGCTCACACTTGCCAAACCCGCTTTGGCTCTGGCGGCTATCATCGCGCTAATTGGTTATCTCATGACGATGTGGATTGCCCCCGCCGCCAACCACGAACTCGTGCGCCTGCAATACGAAATCCGCAACGACTTCTCGCTACTGCTGCTGCGCACCGGCAGCTTCCATGATCTCTCCAAAGGCATGACCTTCTACGCCCGTTCGCGTGGGGAGGATGGCGAACTCAAAGGCCTCCTTATTCAAGACCAGCGCCACCCCGAAAAAGCCGTGACCATCATGGCCGAAAGCGGGGAGATGATCCGCACCGAAAAAGGACCGAATATTCTTGTTAAAAACGGTATCCGGCAGGAATTACAGCGCGCTACCGGCAACCTTTCACAGCTCACATTCAGAAGCTATCTGGTGGATTTGACCACCTTCAACGACAATTTCACCAGCCGCTGGCGCGAGCCCCGCGAACGCAGCATGTGGGAACTTTTAAACCCGCAGGGCGAAG
Source organism: Pseudomonadota bacterium (assembly GCA_048498415.1). Lineage (GTDB taxonomy): Bacteria > Pseudomonadota > Alphaproteobacteria > UBA9219 > RGZA01 > JBEHYA01. The sequence continues at coordinate 28,981 of JBEHYA010000006.1, read as the reverse complement.
ACCGCGACCCATTAACCCGCGGCCGCTTCATGGCGGAATTCCATTTACGCCTCACCATGCCCATGCTGGCCATTACCTTCTGCCTGTTTGCGTGCGTGGCCATGCTCACCGGCGGGTTTGAACGCCGGGGCTTCGCCCGCAAAATCGCCGCCGTGGCCGTGATCGTCATTCTGTTAGAGGCCGCCATGCTCAGCGGCCTGAATTTGGTCGCGCGCCAGCCGTGGCTGTTCTTCATGCTCTATGCGTTATCGCTTGGCCCCATCCCGTTCCTCGTTCACCGGCTCAGGACCGATCGCGGCGGGCAGCGCCCCGGCCATCTACCGCAACAGGTGGACGCATGAGACTTACGCTTCCTCTTTATATCAGCCGTAATTTCCTCATGTGGTTCCTGCTTATGCTGGCGGGCATGCTGATGATCGTGTTTGTTTTTGACTGCATTGAACTGCTGCGCCGCACCTCCGATAAGCCGGAGGTCACCTATTCCATCATTCTCACCATGGCCGCCCTCAATTTACCGGGCATCGGGCAGAAAATCCTGCCCTTCATCGCGCTGTTTGCCGCCATGCTCACGCTCTGGAACATGACGCGCACGCAGGAACTCATCATTGTGCGTGCGATTGGCGTTTCGGTCTGGCAGTTTCTTACGCCGCTTTTGGTGACCACCATGGCGCTTGGCATTGCCTTCATCACCATCATCAACCCGCTGGGCGCCCTGATGGAAAAGGCCTATCAGGATCTCGAGACCAAATACATCGACCGCAGCGTGCTGATGGATATTTCATCCTCGGGCCTGTGGCTGCGCCAGCAGAATGGCGATGACAGTTACCTGCTGCATGCCGATAGCGTCTCCGCCAATCCCTTCACCATCCGCCCGCTCATGGCCTTCATTTTTGATGCCGATGGCAAATATAAAGGCCGCATCGACGCGGAATCGGCTGAACTGAAAGACCATAAATGGCTGATCCGCAATGCCTGGTATAACCAGCGCGGGCAGCAGCCGTCGCAAGTCGCGGAAAGCACGCTCGATACACAGCTCTCGCTGGAAAAAATTCAGGAAAGCATGGCCCCGCCCAACACCGTGGGTTTCTGGGAACTGCCCAGCTTTATCGCCGCGCTGAAGGCCACCGGCTTCCCGCCTACGCGCCATCTCATCCAGTTCTTCACGCTGCTCGCGCAGCCCTTTTTCCTGTGCGCCATGGTGCTGTTTGCCGCCGCCTTCTCGCTTGGCCTGGTGCGCAGCGGCCGCGCGCTCTATTCCGCGCTTATTGGCGTGGGCGTGGGCAGCTTCGCCTTCGCATTTAACGACGTCATCCTCACCCTTGGCATTAATCAAACGCTGCCCACATGGCTCGCGGCCTTCGCCGCACCCATGATTGCACTCAGCTTCGGCGCCACCGCCCTTTTGCACCTTGAGGATGGCTGATGGAAGCCATCCGCGCGTTTCTTTATCTCATCGCCCTGCTCTTTTCGCTAAGCCTGTCTGGCGCATGGCTGCTGCGGCGTTTTAATGTGAACCTGCCGGCAGGTTTTTATCCGGTTGCCGGCTGGGCGCTTTATATTCTGCTGGCCATTGGCCTTGGCGTGCTCTCACCTTTCGGCGTGCTGATTGGCGCGCTGGTGTTCTTTGGCATCGCCTTTTACGGCACCTTCCGTTTGTTCTCGCGCAAAATGGATATCGGCACATCCATCGCGCCTTCTTTCTTCGCCGGCCTGTTGCTCGCCGCCCCGCTGCTGTGTGCGGTTGCCATGCTGCAGCCGCATGAATGGGATGATTTTTCGCACTGGCTGCCCAACAGCTATTTCGTATTCAGCCATGGCACGTTTCCCATGCCGGGCCAGCTCATCAGCTCGGCATGGCCCGCCTACCCCTATGGCTTCACGCTTTTAATCGCCACGCTTGGCTGGATGAACGGGAATTTCGTTGAAGCCGCCGGCCCGCTTCTTAACACCGCCCTGCTGCTTTTATTCGCGCATATCCTGCTTCAACACTTGTTTGGCGCGCCCAAAACCCGCGACGCGTTTTTCGATTACCTGAAAAACTTCGGCCTGCTGGCGCTTGCCCTCATCTTCATCAATCCCGGTTTTAGCGAAACGATTACACTGAGCGCCTGCAGCGATTTTCCCACCGCCTTCATATTTGCCCTGCTGGCCTATACCGGCTGGCAGGCGCTTGGCGGGTTGGAGGGTAAAGGCAACATCCTGATGTTCGCGCTGCTCGCGGTTATTTTCGTGCAGCTACGTCAGGCCAACACCTATCTTCTCATCATTCTGTTTTTCAGCCTGTGCGCTACGCATCTGGGCGCTCTGCGCGCCAAAGCCGGCTATCTGCTGGCCGCGCTTATTCCCGCCTACATTATATGGCTGGGCTGGGGCGTGCATGGGGCGGCGTTTCACGATAATCAGGGCTTCAGCCTGTCGGGCCACTGGTATACCGAACTCATCGGCCCGTTGCTGGCCGCGATGCTTGATGTCATACGCGTTAAATGGGGTTACTTCGGCCTGCTGGTGGCTACTCTTATATATGCGGCATCAACGCTCCGCGCCGCCAACCCCACGCCGCTGCAGCGCTTAACCCGCGCGCTTGCGCTTTGCATCGCCGGCTATTTCGCTTTTCTGTTCGCCGCTTATCTGGGCAGCAATTTCGTCGAACCCGAAATCCGCAGCGCAGCCTCCTTCTTCCGTTATATGGGTCATTTGAACCTAGCCGTCTTCATGGCAGCCATTTTTGTGGCCGTGGAATTCGCCCGCACACGTATTCCCGCCCCCGCCATCAAAGTTGCGCAGTGGCTGGGCCTTGTCGGCCTTCCTTTACTCGGCATTCTCGCCCTCACCACGCATCTTCTTCCCGGCCCCAATAAACTCGCCGCGCCGGTGGAGGCATTCGCCCGCCAGATCGCGCCGGCATTGCCCAAAAAACCGCACATGATCGCCATGCTGCCGGCGTTTGAAGGCCTTGAAGTCAGCATTTTCAATTACACCCTCGACCGGCTGAATGCGCCGGCGAATGCGCGCATTGGCACGCGTTACACCACATTTGATCAGCAATACCAGCCCGCCCGCCTTGAAAATCTCCTCAATAGCTACGATACCGTTCTGGTCGGCCCCAATGATCAGCTGGGCTGGCAGCAGCTTGGCAAGCCCGCAGAGAACCGCTGGGCGCTATTCCACCGTGAAGGCGCCAATTGGGCCATGATCACGCCATAAACAATAAGAAGATTGTGCTTAAGGCCGGGGTTTGCGAAACTTCGGGCCGTATTATAAGGATCGCTTCGCCCCATGCGTTTTCTGCCGCTGCTTCTTCTGCTTCTCCTCTGCCCGCTGCCCGTGCTGGCCGATACGCATATTGTGACAACCGTCAACGACGATGTGATCACCAACGCCGATATCGCCGACCGCGCCAACCTTATTTTCCTCTCCACCGGTCTTACGCAGGATGAAGAAACCAAAAAGCGCGTGCGCGAACGCGTGCTGCGTAATTTGATCGACGAGCATCTGCAACTGCAGGAAGGCAAGCGCTACGATATTCAGGTTGATAAAGACGAAATCGATAAAGCCCTCGCCAGCGTGGGCAAACAGAACCAGATGGATGCCGAACAGCTGCAGGCCTATATGAAAAGCCGTAACGTGCCCATCAGCACGCTTACCGAGCAGATCCGCGCCAGCCTCACCTGGTCGAAGGTCGTCCAGCGCGTGCTGCGCCAGCAGGTGGAAGTGGGTAACGACGAAGTGGATATGGCTTTGGAACGCATCAAAGCCAACGAAGGTAAGCCGGAATATCTCATGAGCGAGATTTTCCTTGCCGTCGAAAACCCGGCCGATGATGCCAAAGCCCATGAACTTGCCGACAGCTTATTGCAACGCCTGAAAGACGGCGCGCCCTTCGCCGGCCTCGCCCAGCAATTCTCGCAAGGCACCGGCGCCATCAATGGCGGCGATATGGGCTGGGTGCAACCGGGCCAGCTATCGGGTGAACGCGACCGCGCCGTGCGCGATCTGGCCGTGGGTCAGGTTTCACTGCCCATCCATATGGCGGATGGCTATTACATCATGGTCAAGCGCCAGGAACGCACCGTGAGCGCCATCGACCCCGCGGTGCAGGATGTCGCGCTGAAGCAGGCCAGCATGTCGACCAGCGGCATGACGGAAGCGCAGGTTAAGGACGCGGTCGAGCGTTTTCGCACCGGCGTTTCAAGTTGCAGCGCCCTTGGCACCCGCGTGAGCCAGTTCCCGGAATGGAGCGTCCAGGATATGGGCATCAAGCACGTGGGCGAACTGCCGCCCTGGCTCGGCCATCTGGCACAAACGCAGAAAGTGGATGAACCCGGCGAAGCGTTGCAGAAAAACGGCTTTGCCTTCGTGATGTATGTCTGCGACCGCAGCGCCGCCGGCTCCGAACGCACGGCGCTAATCAATTCGCTGGGCAATGAAAAATTAGAGTTGCAGGCCCGCCGCCTGCTGCGCGATTTACGCCGCGCCGCCAGCATCGAACAGCCGGATGCGTTGCAGCCCGCAGCCGCCGCGCCAGCCGCCCCCACTTCCACGCCAAGCCCGCAAACGTAACGCATGCTCGACTGGTTCAACGCGTCCCGCAAAAAGCCCGCCGATGTCAAACCGATTGCCATCAGCATGGGCGAGCCTGCGGGTATCGGCGTGGAATGCCTGTTCAAGGCCTGGCACCAGCGCGACGCCGCGAACTTAAGTCCGTTCTTCGTCATCGCCGATCCCGCCCATTTAAAGTGGCAGGCGGCGCAGCTTGGCTATCTTATCAACCTCCGCGAAATCGCCGATGCGGCACAAGCCCGGGATGCCTTCGCAGAAGCGCTGCCGGTTTTTCCCATGGCCCTCAAGCGCCAGGTCGAATTCGGCAGCCCTGATCCCGTCAATGCGCCGCTGGTGATCGAAAGCATCAAACGCGCCGCCGAATTTGCGATTGCGAATGAAGCCTCGGCGCTGGTCACGCTGCCCATTCACAAAAGCACGCTCTATCAATCCGGCTTTCATTTTCCCGGCCATACCGAATTTCTGGCCGATATCTGCAATTCCACGCGTTCCACGGTGATGATGCTGGAAGTCCCGGGTCTCCGCGTGGCACTTGGCACCGTCCATCTCTCGCTCAAGGAAGCGATTGCCAAAATCAACACGCCGCTCATCGTCAACCACGGCATGCTGGTTGATAAATCCTTGCGTGAGATGTTCGGCATTCAGCAGCCGCGCCTTGCGATTGCCGCGCTCAACCCGCATGCCGGCGAAGAAGGCGCGCTTGGGCTGGAAGAAATCGAAATCATCCAGCCCGCCATCGATCAGCTGCGCCAGCGCGGTCTTAAAGTCGAAGGCCCCATGCCGTCCGATACGATGTTCCATGCCGACGCCCGCGCCAAATACGACTGCGCGATCTGTCTTTATCACGATCAGGGTCTCATTCCCGTCAAAACGCTCGATTTCCATGGCGGCGTGAATATTACGCTGGGCCTGCCCATCGTGCGCACCTCGCCCGATCATGGCACGGCCTTCGATATCGCCGGTAAAAACCAGGCCAGCGCCGCCAGCCTCATTGCCGCCCTGCAGCGCGCCGCCGCGATTGCCGAACTCTGGGCCCAGAATAAAAGCGCCGCCGCATGAGTGACGATAAGCCGCTGCGCGACCTTCTCGCGGAAAACAATCTTCGCGCCAACAAGGCGCTGGGCCAGCATTTTCTGCTCGACCTCAACCTCACGCGCAAAATCGTGCGTGAAGCGGGTGATCTATCCGGCCTCACCGTCATCGAAATCGGCCCCGGCCCCGGCGGCCTCACCCGCGCGCTGCTGGAATCAGACGCCAAGTCGGTGCTGGCGATTGAAAAAGACACGCGCTTCATTCAGGCGCTGCAACCGCTGGTCGAACAATCCGCTGGCCGCCTTCGCATCATCGAAGCCGACGCGCTGGAGATTGATCCGATCGAGCTCACGCCGGCCCCACGCGCCATCATCGCCAATTTGCCCTACAACATCGGCTCCGTGCTGCTCGCCCACTGGCTGCAGCGGGCGGATGAATATGCGCAGTTTGTCTTGATGTTCCAGAAAGAAGTCGCCGATCGCATCGCCGCCCCCATCGGCGAAAAAGCCTATGGCCGCCTCAGCGTGCTCGCGCAATATTGCGCCGATGTGGAAACCCTGTTCACCATCCCCGCCCGCGCCTTCACCCCGCCGCCTAAAATTGATTCGGCTGTCATCCGTATTACGCCCCGGCAGACTCCGCTGCCCGTCCCGCTGCCGCTCATTGAAAATGTGACCGCCAAGGCCTTCGGCCAGCGCCGCAAGATGCTGCGCGGTATTTTTAAAAATGAATTAACGGAAAATGATTTTTTAAAGCTCGGCATCCGCCCGGATGCGCGGCCCGAAACATTATCGCCAGCTGAATTCGCAAAACTCGCTTTACACCTCGCACCTCCCAGCGCAAAGTAAGGCCTGACGCGGTTTGGTCACAATCGCGGCATAAACTGGCAACGGCTAATCTGGAGTTTTGCATGAAATTTTCTGCGCCCTTCCTTGCCTTTTTTGCTGTGCTCGCCGCGCTGCCGGCGTTTGCGGAAAACCCAAAGCCCGAAACTCCTGCCGCCTTTTCTATTGCGCAGGATGATAACAAAAACGATATCGGCAACGCCTTCGGCCTGACCGAAGCCAAACCGGTCGCTGCACAAGCCGCCACCCCGGATGCCGCCGCTGGCGGCAGCGACGACGTGTTCGACCTGCTCCCGCCCGACGAAAAAAACGCCAAAGCGGCGATGGAAACCAAAGCCAAACCGGTTGACGTAAAGGCCGATGCTGCCGCCATCGCCGCCACCAAAGCGACGGATGCCAAAACATCGGCCATCACTATTTCAACCACCGCGCCGACCATCAAACCCGTCATCATCGGCACGGCGGCGCCCGCAGCCATCGGCACCGCTACCAAACCATCGGCCATTACCATTTCATCCACCGCGCCGGCCATCAAACCCGTCATCATCGGCACGGCGGCGCCCGCAGCCATCGGCACCGCTGCCAAGCCGGCCGCCGGTGCCCTTGGCACGGCCACCGCTGGCACTGCGACAAAATCCATTGATGTAAAAACGATTGCACCCGCCACCATTCCTTCCACCACGCCGGCCGCCGCCAGTAAAACGGACGTGAAAACCGAAACAAAAACCGAAACCAAGGCCGAAACAAAAACCGAAACCAAGACCGAAGCCAAGGCCACCGCCAAAACAACCGGCCTGCCCGCCACGCCGGAAGCCGTCGCGGCGCCCCCGGCCGCGCCCGCGCCGGTGCCGCCCCCGCCGCCGCCGGCCAAACTGCCTACCGGCCCCACCGCGGATTACAGCAAAACCTTGTTTGGCGTCGCGGAATCCAGCGAGAAATTCAAAACCTTCCTGCGCCTTGTCACGGCCGCGCATATGGATGTGATGCTTAAGGGTAAAGGCGCCTACACCGTCTTCGCGCCGAACGATGCCGCGTTCGACAAGCTAGGCAAAGCCAAGATCGCGCGCCTGCTCGAGCCCGATAACGCGGGCGACCTCAACACGCTGCTTACCTATCATATCGTAAATGCCAAACTCGATATCGAGAAGTTCAAAGGCAAAACCGCCGCGCCCAATGTTGCGCAGGGCGCCGAGCTGAAGATCGATTACACCAAAGGCGAGCCGAAAATCGAGAGTGCGGAAATCCTGAAAACCGATATCGGCGCCACCAACGGCAATCTGGAAGAAATCAACGCCGTGCTGCTGCCGCCTTCCGTACAAAAGCTGTTCGGCAGCGCTGCCAAACCGAAAGAAGACGACAGCGCGGATACGAGCGAGGAAAAATCAGCCCCCGCTCTCGAACAACCCAAGCCCGCCCCCAAGAAAAAAGGCTGGTTTGATTGATCTCACGTACGTCCCGGCGGAAGCCGGGACCCCGTTTGGTTACTGGATGGAAGACTGCCTACCAGCTTTCGCTGGTATGTCCGAGCTATAACTTACAGCCCTTCCTGCAACCGCTTCACGAAATCGGAAAGACCTTCCTGCCGGCGGCGCTTTAACCGCTCGCTATGCAGGATGGAACGCACTTTTTCGACCGACTGAATGACGTCGTGGTTCACGATTACATAATCGTATTCAGCCCAGTGGCTCATTTCATCCGAAGCTTTTTCCATGCGCTTGCTGATCTCGGCGGCATCATCCTGGGCACGTGCAATCAGGCGGCGCTCCAGCTCCTGCGCCGAAGGCGGCAGAATAAAAATGCTAACTAAATCATCGCGCGCTTTTTCCGCCAACTGCTGCGTGCCCTGCCAGTCAATATCAAACAGTACGTCGCCGCCAGCGCGCAACGTCATTTCCACCGGTTCGCGCGGTGTCCCATACATGTTATTGAATACCCGCGCGTGCTCGAGGAACTGGCCGCGGTTGATCATCAGGTTGAATTCTTCTTCATTGATGAAATGATAATCCGTGCCCGGCGTTTCGCCCGGGCGCTTCTTGCGCGTCGTGCACGATATCGACATCGCGACGTTATCATCGGATTGCAAAATCGCGCGGCTGATCGTCGTTTTGCCCGCGCCCGACGGCGAGGAAAGCACGAGCATCAGCCCGCGCCGCTTGATTTCGCCGAAAGAATAGGTTGAAGTCATAATTCTCTATAGCCACTTTTGGGCCCAGATGCAAAATCCAAAACATATCGTGATCACCGGCGCCTCCAGCGGCATCGGCGAAGCCCTGGCCCGCCTTTATGCCCGGCCCAGCATTCGCCTTGGCCTCATCGCACGGCGCCGCGATATGCTGGAACAACTCGCGGAATCATGCCGCCAGCAGGGCGCCCTGGTCTGGACGGCCGCCGCCGATGTGCGGAACGCTGACGAACTCGCCCGCCTTCTGGTGAGCCAGGACACCGTTCAGCCCATCGACCTTTTAATCGCCAATGCCGGCATCTCCGGCGGCACCTTTGGTGCGGGCGAAAGCGATGCGCAGGCGCGCGCCATCTTTTCCACCAACATCGATGGCGTGGTGAACACGGTGCACCCGCTTCTCCCGCGTATGGCCGCGCGCCGCAACGGACAAATCGCCATCATGGCTTCACTTGCGGGCTTCCGCGGCTGGCCGGCGGCACCCGCCTACAGCGCCAGCAAAGCCGCGGTGCGCGTGTATGGTGAAGGCTTACGCGGTGAATACATGCGCCGCGGGGTCCGCATAAACGTGATCTGCCCCGGATACATCGATACGCCCATGACGCAGGCTAACCATTTTCCCATGCCGTTTCTGATCAGCGCCGAAAAAGGCGCACGCATTATCGCTAACAGTCTGGCGCGCAACCATGCCCGCATCGCCTTTCCCTGGCCCACCGCCTTCGCCGTATGGCTTCTGGCGCTGCTGCCCCCCGGCTGGACGGATGGCCTGCTCGCCCATTTGCCTAAAAAAGGCCCTCTAAAAAGCACATAAATATTCCCCTCCCTTCGGGAGAGAGGGGTTTTTAGAGTTTACTTGAATAAAAATCCGGGGCTGGCTATACAACGCGTGTTTTCCGCCTGCTTTTCCATTCAAGGATTTTTCTCAATGGCCACCGAACGCACGTTTTCGATCATCAAGCCGGATGCCACGCGCCGCAACATCACGGGCAAGATCACCGACCGTCTGGAAAGCGCTGGCTTACGCATTATCGCTTCCAAGCGTCTGCACATGTCGCAGAAGCAGGCCGAAGATTTTTACGGCGTCCACCGCGAACGCCCCTTCTTCAAAGACCTGGTCAGCTTCATGACCTCGGGCCCCGTTGTGGTGCAGGTGCTGGAAGGCGAAAATGCCGTGGCCAAAAACCGCGAAGTCATGGGCGCCACCAACCCGGCTAACGCCGCGCCCGGCACCATCCGCAAAGATTTTGCCGAAAGCATCGAAGCCAACTCCGTCCACGGCTCCGACAGCCTCGATAACGCCAAGAACGAAATCAAATTCTTCTTCCAGGACAGCGAACTGGTCGGTTGATATTCCCCTGCCGCTGGATAAGGTAAGCCATGTCCATCGCGCACGCCGTTTCATGGATCGTTGACCGTTCCCGCGCTTTTGCCTGGGCGCTTATCCCTGCCCTTTTATTACTGGCCACGTTCTGCGGCAATTATGCCGCCACACATTTTGCGATTACCACCGATGTAACGTCGCTCCTCGATGCCAGCGCCCCGTGGCGGCAGCGCGAAATTGAATTTTCCAAAGCCTTCCCGCAGCGCGATGATTTGCTGGTGGTGCTCATCGACGGCAAAAACGCCGCTGATACCGAACTCGCCGCGGAATCACTCGTCGCCGCCATGAAGACGAAGCCGGATTTATTCCGCACCGTCTCCCGCCCCGATGCCGACCCGTATTTGCTCCGCAACGGCCTGCTGCTGATGGAGCCGGATGATCTCGCGCCCATTTTAGATGGCCTTGCCAAAGCCCAGCCGCTCATTGGCACGCTGGCCGCCGATCCATCCCCGCGTGGGCTTTTCGATATGATGAACCTGATGCTCCAAGGCGTTGCCGCTGATCAGGTCAAACCCGCCGATCTCGCGCCGCTCTTTGGCCGCGTCAGTCAGGCCCTTTCCAAAGCCATCGATGATCCCACCAACAAACATGCGTGGGATTATTTGATGGCGAGCGAGAACCCATCCAAATTTGAACTCCGCCGTTTCATTCTCGTCCAACCCGTTCTCGATTATTCCGCACTCGCCCCCGGCGAAAAAGCCAACGACTACATCCGCGCAGCCGCCGCTGAACAGAAACTGGCCTCACGTTATAATGTGAACATCCGCCTCACCGGCAGCGTCGCGCTGTCCGATGAAGAATTTGCTAGCGTTGCCGAGGGCATGAGCGTGGCGCTTATCGGCTCCATCATCCTCATCGCGCTCATCCTCTATTTTACGCTCCGTACCTGGCGCATCATTATTCCCATTTTCATTACGTTATTTGCGGGCCTTGCCATCACCACGGCGCTGGCGCTTGTGATGGTCAAATCGCTCAATCTTATCTCGGTTGCCTTTGCCGTCATGTTCACCGGCATTGCCGTTGATTTCGGCATTCAGTTCGGCGTGCGGTATCGCGATGCGCGGCTTGAAGTCCGTGATTTAGCCGGCGCCATGCGTCGCGCCGCCACGCTGATTGCCGTGCCACTATTATTAGCCGCGCTCTCCACCGCCTGCGGCTTCTTCTCGTTCATTCCCACCAGCTACCGCGGCGTGGCCGAACTGGGGCTGATTGCCGGCAGCGGCATGTTGATCGCCTTCGTCCTCAACATCACGTTGCTGCCAGCTCTCCTGCGTTTCACCCAGCCCGGCCCGGAACGCGAAGCGGTTGGCTTTAAGTGGACGAAACCGGTGGATGAATATCTGGTTCAAAACCGCACCACCATTCTTCGCGTCTTTGCCGTGGCGTTCATCGGCTGCTCCATTCTCTGCATCTTCCTGCCGTTTGATTTCGACCCGCTGAATTTAAAGAACCGCAAAAGTGAATCGGTCGCCGCCATGTTCGAATTGATGGCGGATAAAGATACCACCCCCTACAGCATCGATATTCTTGCCGAAAACGAAGCCGCCGCCGAAGCGCTGGCCGATAAACTCAGCGCATTAAAGGAAGTCGATAAGGTTCTCACCCTCAAATCGTATGTGCCCGCCCAGCAGGAAGATAAAATCGCGCTTCTTAAGGATACGGGCAGCCTTCTAGCCACCAGCTTCGCCATGCCGGCCAAGCCCGCGCCCACCATGCCGGAAGCCCAGCACAGCGCCGCCGAGCTTTTGAATAAAATGAGCGCCGCCCCGCCGCTGGGCCCGGAAGCCGCCGCCCTCGCCGATCAGCTCGCGCGCTTTGCCAAGCTGGATGATGCCAACTACAAACTCCTCGCCGAGAACATGCGGGATGCAATCGCCGCCAAGCTCGCCGATATCAAAGAACGCCTCGATCCCCAGCCCGTCAACATGGATCAGATCTCCGAAACGCTGCGCAGCGAATGGATCGCGCCCACCGGCCAGGCACGATTGGAAGTTTATCCCAAAGGCGATGCCCACGACCGCAACACCCTTCGCGCGTTTGTTGCCGCCGTAAAAAACATCGCGCCCGGCGCCACCGGCGTGCCGGTTTCCATCCAGGAATCCGCCGCCACCATCAAGGGTGCCTTCATCGAAGCCGCCATCTATTCCGTGGTACTGATTCTCGGGCTGCTGCTGATTCTCCTGCGCAGCCTCCGGCATGCCTTTTTTGTTCTCGCTCCGTTGCTCATCGCGACTGCTTTAACTTTGGGCACTATCACCTTGTTTAACTTCCCGATTAACCTGGCCAACATCATTTCGCTGCCCCTGCTATTGGGCCTCGGAGTCTCATATTCCATATATTTCGTGGTGTTCTGGCTGCAGGGGTATGACCAGCCGCTACAATCCGGTATGGCGCGGGCGGTGCTTGCCAGCGCTGCAACAGCCCTTGTGGCTTTTGGGTCACTCTCCCTTTCCAACCACCCGGGAACGGCCTCCATGGGGCTTCTCTTATCGCTGTCGTTATTTTACGTTCTATTTACGACTTTTCTATTCCTGCCGGCTCTGTTAGGAAAACCGGTAAATAAAGTCCAAAATAAAGGGATCGCTAATCCCTTCTGATGCAATGTTGCCCCACACGTTAATGCCCGTACTACCCCGTTAACTCCTCTCACGACGATCTCTCGCCCCATGGCTAACATGAAAAAATTTCTCTCGCTCCTCTCCGCCATCGCGCTGCTCACCGCGCTGTCTGCCTGCGCCACCGCGCCGACCGATCCCGCTGAACGCGCGGAATTCGATGCCGTGAACGATCCGCTGGAGCCGATGAACCGCACGATCTTCGAATTCAACCAGATCGTCGACCGCTTCCTTCTCAAACCGGCGGCTGAAGTCTACCGCGCCGTGCTCCCCGATTTCGCGCAAGCCATCGTGCACAACGTTGTCCAAAACGCCAACGAACCCATCGTGTTCATGAACTCGGTGTTGCAGGGCCGCACGCATGATGCCGGCGTCAGCTTCAACCGCTTCCTGGTCAACACCGTGGCGGGCGTCGGCGGTATCGCCGATATCGCTTCCGAAGGCGACCTGAAGTCGGTGGATGCCGATTTCGGCCAGACCATGCACGTCTGGGGTTTCCCGGAAGGCCCGTATCTGGTTCTCCCCATTCTCGGCCCCTCCAACCCGCGTGATGCGGTTGGCTTCGCGGTCGATGCCATCGCCTCGCCCTGGAGCTATGTGGTGGAAGACATGGCCGGCCCCGGCACGCGTAACCGTTACGTGATCTCCAGCATCGCAGCGTCGGGCCTTGATCGCCGCGCCGCAAGCCTGGATCAGCTGGAAGCTCTGGAAAAAGGCTCCGTCGATTTCTACGCGCAGCTGCGCAGCGTGAGCCGCCAGTACCGCCACAAGCAGCTCGGCATGGCCGATGCGCATAACGACATTCGCTCGATGAACGACGATGGCAGCTACCGCCCCGTCGCCAAGAAGTCGAAGTCCAGAAAAGCCAAGAAGGCCGCGCTGACGGTGCCGCAAGTGCCGCCCACCACCGGCCTGAACACCGCCGCGCCCAGCAAGTAAGGGCAAACGCGATCACCAATTAAAAAGGGAGCCTTCCGGCTCCCTTTTTTTATCGCCCAAACAAAACTGTATGCCCCGTTGAAAAACGGGGCCCATCGTTCAGCCATCAAGATACGGATAAATGGGCACCGGCTTCCGCCGGTGCATACTCGGATTTATTGCTCGAACCGAAGCGCCGCGCGCACTTTCTTCGCCGCTGCCGGCACATGGCTTTCCAGCGCAAACACCGATGTCCGCTTGTCGTTCTTAGCCCGCGCAACCGCAAGGCGGGAGACGCCCACCATCGCCATCACGCGTGAGGCCGCAATCGTATAATCGCCCACCGCCACGGCCTGAAACAACGTCAGGCCCGCAGTGATCAGCATATCGGCATAGGCTAAATCCGGGTGCAGCAATTTGGGCGCAAAGCTACGAATGCCGGCCAGCGCGCCGCCCACGCCGGCAATCGTTGCCAGCGCTTCCACCGGCAAACCCACCTGCACGCCCAGCGCCATGAAGCCGCCAATCATGCCCACCTCGCACGCGGCAAGTGCAAAATTCCGCGCGACGCCCGCAACCTTCGCCGCGCCGCCATAGATCAGCGCCTGCCCCATATTGGCCGCGCCAAAGGCCAGCGCGGCGCCCGCCAGCCACGGGCTGCCATGCAGCGCCAGTGTGGCGCCGGATACGCCAAGGGTAATGCCGGCATTGCTTGCCAGCGCGCCCTGCGGGCCGGCCACGAATTTAAGTGCAGCGTTTTCAAGCGCGGCGCCGCCATTGCTTGCCCGGCGCAAAATGGTCTGCGCGGCGAAGGTCGCGGCGTAAACAGCCGTAAGCGCCGGGTTGGTTTCCCAGTTCACCAGCGCATTGCCGGCCATGAAGTACGGGCCGGGGCTTTTCAGCGTTTCAGCGGTGAAGGCCGGCAGATCCGGCTGTGCATTATTCATGTTTAAAATAACTAAAAAATCAGGCGCCCAAATATACCCGCGCCGTGCGGAAAGTATTACAGCAATTCGATATACCGCTCAATATCCCGCAATTCCACTAAAACGCTGTCGCGGCGCTTCATTAACTCTTCATCCTCGCCCCATTTTTCAATCTGGTGCGTGGTCTCGAGTTCCGCCAGTTCAAACACCTGGGCCGCATCGTAATGCTTTTCCATCAGCGCCAGCCCCAGCACCAGCGACCCGCACGCCAGCACCGCGCTTTGCAGGGCGATCAGGTGCCAGTCATCCATCGCTTCAACAACGCCGGAAAGCCGTTTGAACGCGGCTTCGCTTTGCGCCGGCGCTTTCAGCCCATCGGCAACATTCAAATGCACATCAAACCGGCTTTGCAGCCACGCCAGCGGCGCATCCCACGCTTTTTCCTGCCGTTCTTTTAAGGGGTATTTGTCATCGCGCAGGCACAACAGCTCGCTGCCCAGATAGGCCATTACGCGCGCAACAGCTTCCGCGCGGGCGCCGCAAATAATATCAATCGCCGTGGTGGCCAGCTGCGTCAGCGGCATGCTGGCTGGCTTGATCGTGTCCCGCTGCGCCGCCCATTCCTGCGCGATCGCTTTGGCCAGCTTTTCAGTGGGCAACTGAAAGGCGTGGCCTGCCGGCGTCTTCATGGGCTTGCCATCCAGCACAAGCGCAAAGGCTTTGCCGTCCGGCGTCACGGTAACGTCGGAATAAAAGCGCCGCATTATTTGCCGAACAGGCCTTTCAGGTTATTGATCACCGCGGCGGGATTATTGTTGTTCGCGGGCTGCTGCGTGCCCGTGGTGGCCGGCGCGGCGTTATTTGTGCTGCCGTTCAGCGCGCCTTTAATCTGGTCGCGGATGTTCTTATAACCCTGCGTGGCCGTGTTCACGGTTTCCTTCAGCGCTTCTTTCGGCGTTGGCGGGGTCACCATGATCGGCTTGGGGTTATTAAGGGCCGCGATACACGCATTATTGCCCGTACCCGGTGTTACCTGCGGCACGCCCGATGATACCGGTCCGCGGTTACCCTGCAAAATCGCCGTCACCTTCTGCACCACCGCGCTTTCTTCCGGCATAAAGCTGGGATGCGCGGTCGAGCCGCTGATCCGCACCGGCACCTGCAGCAGTGATGCCGTCTGCGCGCCCTTGGCCACCGGGCGCATCAACATATTAATGTTCTGCGCCGATGGGTTGAACGAACCCTCGCCGCCAATCGTCGCCAGATTGGTATCCATCACCAGGCCGTTGGTGGTGAAGGTGCCATTCGCAACATTAAAGCGCGCGCCAAGGCAGTCCATGGAAGGTTTCTGCGCCGTGCCCGCCGGGAACAGGAAGCGGATGAGACCCACCGCCATTTCATCCCCGCCGCCAAGGTCAAAGCTGCCCTTGCCCATGGCCAGTTCAAGCTTGCCCGCCAGCGTGCGGGTGATTTCTTCCGGGGTTAAGCCCTGCCCCCGCACATCCATGCTCAGATCGCCCTTCGCATCCACTGGCAATTTGGCATTGATGGCATGCGCCACCGCCGGGAAATCGATGTTCGTGCCGCTCAGTGCAATACGCACCTGGCCAGCGCCATGCCCATCCACTTCCACCTGCCCACGATAGGGCGTGCCAAGGAAGGTGAAAGCCAGATCGTTCAGCTGCAATACGCCGTTATTGAGCTTCAGCTGCGTCGCCACATTATCCAGCGTGACCGTCTCGCTCGATATCAGCTTCTGAATGGTCAGGCGAATATCCGCATTGGCTGCATTCAGCGCCGATAAATCGGGCGCCGGGCCAGCTGCAATCAAACTTGCCTGCACCTTGCCCACGGGTTCCACATTCACGGCTGCCGCTTTGGTGACGGGGCCCTTTTGCAGTTCCATCAGGTTAAGCTGCGGAATGGTCAGGTTGCCGGAAATGCCCGGCTTCGCGCCGGCGATGTTGATGTGCAGATTACCCGTCGCATCCAGCCCCATGGCGGTTGCGGTCATGTTGGTGATATCGACTTCCTTCTCGCTATGCGCCAGCAGGCCTTTCACGCCGTAGCTCGCGCCGCCATACGTGGCGGTAAGGTGCACGGGCGTGGCCTTGCCGCCCAGCAGTTCCTGCATGCCTTTCTCGGCATCAAAATTAAAATCGAAGGCCGCGCCGTTGTATTTGCCTTTGGCCTTGGCGCCCAGCGCGCCGTTGCCCGGCATCTTGAATTCCG
This sequence comes from Pseudomonadota bacterium, assembly GCA_048498415.1. GTDB lineage: Bacteria > Pseudomonadota > Alphaproteobacteria > UBA9219 > RGZA01 > JBEHYA01. The sequence goes on along the minus strand of JBEHYA010000006.1, from coordinate 12,293 downwards.
CCGAATCCAGCACAATCACCGACTTTTTACCGTTCGCCGCAATCTGCGTGAGCGAGGTATTGGTAAGCTCCACTTCCTTCAGCTCAATCTTCTCAATCCGGAAATCGGATGGCGCTTCGGCGGCCTGCTTTTGAATGGCCTTCTTGTCTTCCGGCGCCGGCTTGGCCGTGGGGTCGTTGAAATCCCAGTTGTTCTTGCCGGCTGAATTGGTTTGCAAAACCAGCTGCGCATCATCCACCGTCACCTTTTTGATGTCGACGGCATGGTTGAGCAGCGCCTGCCAGTTCAGGAACACATATAAATTGCCGATATGCGCAAAATCATGGTTGCTGAACCCATCCGGGCTGCTCACCGTCACGTCTTTTACGTTCAGGCTTAAGCCATCATTGAAATCCACCTTCATGGGGCCCTTCAGGGCAATCTCGCGGCCATATTTGGCGCTGGCCTGCGCCGATATATCTTTCTTCAGCGCATCAAAATCGAAGGTGAAGATAAAAACGGCAAGCCCCACCACCGCCACCATAACGACAAGACCCACAAGGCCAAAAATGAAACGGATCGCTCCCATAGCATGCGCTCCCAAAAAGCGGTAAAACCGGGCCGAATACTAGCCCCGGCAATATCAAAAATCCACAATTTGGCAATTTGGTGGTCACCAATTTAAGCCCCTCCCTTCGGGAGGGGTTGGGGAGGGAAATCTTCTCCCTTATGCGAATTCTTTGGCGGATCGGATTGCCCGCCCCTAACCCCTCCCGAAGGGAGGGTAATAGATCAGAGCTTGCCTGCCTGATAATCCTTAAACGGATCGCCATCATCCTGGTCGAATTCAAAGAATTTCCAGCTTTTGACCATTTCCGGCGGCAAGGGCGCGGTCACATCGATCACGCCTTTGCGCGGGTGCGGAATGATGAGGCGCCGTGCATGCAGGTGCAGCTTTTCGGTATTCACATCGCCATCCACATTCAGGCTGTGGTCGGTTGCATACCAGTCATCGCCGAGTATGGGCGTTTCAATCGCCTGCATATGCACGCGCAGCTGATGCGTGCGGCCCGTGAGTGGCCATAACGCCACAAACGCCACCTTCATCGCACTTTCCACGACTTGATACAACGTGGTCGCGGGCTTGCCCTCTTCTTCATCCACCACCACTTTGCCGTCGGTGCCCTTCAGCAATGCCAACTGCACCTTGCCCTGCTTGGGCTTAGGAACCCCATGCGTGAGTGCCCAGTAATATTTCCGCGTATCATGCCGGCGGAAGGCTTCGGATAATTTCGCCGCTGCTACATCGCTTTTTGCTAACACCAACACGCCGCTCGTCTCACGATCAAGGCGATGTACTAACTTGGGCCGTTCCTCAGCGCTGTAAATCGCTGCTAAAAATCCGTCCAGATGGCGCGACAGCCCCGTGCCGCCCTGCACTGCTAAACCCGGCGGCTTGTTGATGACCAGCACGTCTTTATCTTCAAACAGAATGCTGTCTTTCAGCATCTTTTTATCCCGCGCGCTGGGCGGCAGCTTCTTCACATCTAATTTATCGCTCGCACCTTCCGGCAGCGGCGGCACGCGCACGGTCTGGCCCGCTTCCAGCCGGTGGTTCGCTTTCACCCGCCCGCCATCCACGCGCACCTGGCCGGTGCGCAGCAGCTTTTCCAGCTTGATATGATTCAAACCGGGATAATGGCGCTTGAACCAGCGGTCGAGCCGCAGGTCGTTTTCATCGTCGGATACTTTTATATTATTCACAGGCATGAGCGGCAAACTAGCGGCAAAACAGGCAAAGCGCCACCCTTGCTTTACAATCCTTTTCTTAGTCAAATAGCGGCATGCGCAAGCCTAAAAAACTTCAGCCGGGCGATACCATCGCCTTCGCCTCCCCCGCCCGGTATCCGGAAGCGGGCGAAATCGAGAACGCGTGCACCCTGCTGGAAAAAGCCGGCTTCAAGGTGCTTGTCCACCCCAGCAACACCGCCCGCCACCACCAGCTGGCGGGGGATGACCGCTTCCGTGCCCATGCGCTGGGCGAGATGTTCGCCGACCCCAAGATAAACGCCATTTTATGTACGCGTGGCGGTATTGGCAGCTATCGGCTGCTCGATTACCTCGATTACAACCTCATCAAGCGGAGCCCCAAAATCTTCTGCGGCTTCAGCGACATCACCACGCTGCATATGGCGCTTGCCAAAAAATGCAGCCTCGTCACGTTCCATGGGCCGCTGGCACTCAGCTTCCACCACCAGCCCGTGCTCGATCATTTCCTGAACACGCTGCAAAACAAATTCGACGACGTGCCGCAGACGATACCTTGCGAAGTCCTGCATCCCGGCAAGGCCGAAGCCAAACTGGTGGGCGGCAATCTCACGCTCCTCCAAAACCTCATCGGCACGGAATATGACTGGTCGGCCGAGGGCAGTATTTTGATGCTGGAAGATACGGAAGAACCCTGGAGCGGCCTCGACCGCACACTCTATCACCTCAAGCGCGCGGGCAAATTCCGCCACATCAAGGGCGTGATTTTGGGTGAAATGAGCGGCATGAGCGATGAAAAGGGCCGCGCCGTTGCATGGGGCGAAGACTACCGGAAAGAGATCCTCAAACTTATCCCGCCCGGCCTGCCTGTGGTCGCCAATCTCCCGGTCGGCCACGGCCAGATGCTTTTAACCCTGCCCCTTGGCACCCGTATATCCCTCGAAACCGGCGAAAATGCTGCGGTTTTACGCCTCACCGAAAGCCCGTTTGCGTGAAAGCAAAACCGCTGGTACAAACAACCCGTATAAAGCTAAAGGTTCTGAATGCTGCTGCGTAACCGCCACCTGCTTGGTATAGCGGAATTGAATGCAGGCGAGATCACCACCATCCTTGATCTTGCCAACTCCTATATTGATATGAATCGTGAAACGGAACGCAAAGGCAATCGCCTGCGCGGCCGCACGGTTGTGAACCTTTTCTTCGAAACTTCCACCCGCACACGGTCTTCGTTTGAACTCGCCGCCAAGCGTCTCGGCGCCGACGTCGTCAACATGAACGTCGATGTCTCATCGACCAAGAAGGGCGAAACCCTCATCGATACCGCCATGACGCTGAACGCCATGCACATCGACGTACTCGCCGTACGCCATAATGCCTCCGGCGCCGTCAAATTACTGGCGGATAAAGTGAACTGCTCGGTTATCAACGCCGGCGATGGCCAGCACGAACACCCTACGCAGGCGCTTCTTGATGCCCTCGTTATGCGCCGCCGCAAAGGCTCATTAAGTGGCTTAAACGTGGCGATTTGCGGCGATGTGCTGCATAGCCGCGTCGCCCGCTCCAACATTTTCCTGCTCAATCGCATGGGCGCGCGCGTACGCGTGATCGCGCCCTACACGCTGCTGCCGCGCGGCATCGATAAGCTGGATGTCGAAATTTTCCCCAGCATGGAAAAAGGTTTGAAAGATGCCGACATCATCATGATGCTGCGCATTCAAAATGAACGCATGGAAGGAAGTTTTATCCCGAGCCCACGCGAATATTTCCACTTCTTCGGCTTAACGCGCGAAAAACTTTCCTATGCCAAACCCGATGCCCTCATCATGCACCCCGGCCCGATGAACCGCGGCGTGGAAATCGATAGCGAAGTCGCCGACGACATCGAACGCAGCGCGATCCTCGAACAGGTTGAATTCGGCGTGGCTGTGCGCATGGCCTGCCTCGACCTTCTCACGCGCCCCCTCCAGAATGCGCGGCCCGCGATGGAGGCTGCACAATGAGCAACCTTTTCATTAGCAACGCCCGCCTGCTCGACCCTGCTTCCAAACTCGATACCGTCGGCTCTATCCTCATAGAAAACGGCAAAATCAGCGACTTAGGGGCCAATCTTAAAGCGCCCAAAGACGTTGAAACGCTGGATGCCAAAGGCGCTGTGCTGGCCCCCGGCCTCGTCGATATGCGCGTGCATACGGGCGAACCCGGTAACGAACATAAAGAAAGCTTCATCAGCTTAAGCGCAGCCGCAGCTGCCGGCGGCGTCACTAGCATCGCCGCCATGCCGAACACCGAGCCCGTCATCGATGACGTGGCCGGCATTGCCTATCTCGATCGCCGCGCCCGCAAAGCCAAGGGCGTGAAAACCTTCCCCTACGCCGCGCTCACCATCGATTGCGCCGGCAAGGAGATGACGGAAATCGGTTTGCTGACGGAAGCCGGCGCCGTGGGTTTTACCGATGGCATCTGCGCCGTCGATAACATCAAACTCCTTCGCCGCATTATGACCTACGCGCGCAGCTTTGATGCGCTGGTGCTGCAACCCGCCATCCATCAGGAACTCGCCGATGGCGGCATGATGAATGGCGGCGAAATCGCCACGCGCCTCGGCCTTTCCGGCGTCCCAAATGAAGCCGAACCCTTACAGGTCATGATCGATCTGCGTTTGGCGGAAGCCACCGGCGCGCGCCTGCATATCGGCCCCATCAGCATGGGCGAAAGCGTGGAACTGATCCGCGCGGCAAAAGCCAAGGGCGTGAACGTCACCTGCTCCACCTCGCCGCATTACTTCACGCTCACCGAACAGGATGTGGGCGATTACCGCACGTTTACGAAAGTCATGCCGCCGCTGCGCAGCGATGAAAACCGCAAGGCGATTGTGGAAGGTCTGGCCGATGGCACCATTGATGCTATCTCCTCCAACCACTGCCCGCAGGATGTGGATAGCAAGCGCGTGCCGTTTGCGCAGGCGGAATTCGGCGTCTCGTCCATCGAAACGCTGCTACCCGTTTCGCTCGCCCTTGTGCATCAGGGCAAGATGGATCTTCTCGCGCTCATTCGCTGCATCACCCTGAACCCCGCCGCCATTCTGGGCCTGCCCGTCGGGCGTCTTGCTAAAGGCGCGCCGGCCGATCTGGTGCTGTTCAACCCTGACCAGCCCGGCAAAATCATCGGCGCCGCGCTTAACTCCAAGTCCAAAAACACGCCCTACGATGGCTTCCCGGTGCAGGGCGCCGTGCTGCAAACCATTCTGGATGGCCGTATCGTTTTTAATTCCAGTATCAATAAGATCAAAGCTGCGTAACCTCTCTTCGTATGCCCCGGCGAAAGCCGGGGTCCATTGATCCACAATCCACCTTCCCAACTATGGGCCCCGTTTTTCAACGGGGCATACAAATATGAATTTCGGTTTGGTCGATCTGCTCTATCTTCTCGCCGCCTACCTGTTAGGTAGCATTCCCTTTGGCCTGCTGCTCACGCGCGCGGCGGGGCTTGGCGATATCCGTAGCATCGGCTCCGGCAATATTGGCGCAACCAATGTGTTGCGCACCGGCAATAAAGCCCTCGCGCTTGCCACTTTGTTATTAGATGGTGCCAAAGGCGCTGCCGCCGTGCTCATCGTCGCAGCCATCACCGGCAACAACGCGCTCGCCATCTATTGCGGTCTTGCCGCCGTGATTGGCCACATCTTCCCCATCTGGCTCAAATTCAGGGGCGGCAAAGGCGTTGCCACCACGCTGGGTTTTTTCCTCGCCGCCAACTGGCCCATTGGTGTTGGCGTGTGCATGAGCTGGCTGATCATCGCCTTCATCTTCCGCATCTCTTCCCTCGCCGCGCTTGTGGCCATCGCCGCCGCGCCCATCTATGCGTGGTACCTGCAGCAGTTCGGCCTCATTCTCCCCGCCATCATCCTTCTCGTGCTGGTTGCCTATAAGCACAAAGAAAATATCCAGCGGCTGCTGGCGGGCACCGAACCAAAAATCGGCAAAAAAGCATGACCCGCCGCGCGCTCACCGATCAGGAACGTCTTGATTGGCTGCGCTTGATCCGCACCGAAAACATCGGCCCCATCACCTTCCGCAAACTCATCGAACGCTTCGGCAACGCCGCGGATGCTATCAAAAACGCGCCCGATCTCGCCAAACGCGGCGGCGGCAAAAAGCCGCTTAGCATTGCGCCCCGTGAAACGGCCGAAAAAGAAATCGAAAAACTCCAGTCACAAGGCGGCTTCATGCTGGCCAGCTGCGAGCCCGATTACCCCCACCAGCTCGCCGCCATTGAAGACGCGCCGCCCGTTATCAGCCTGTTCGGCAACCGCAAATTCCTTGGCGATAAACGCCGCGTCGCCATTGTGGGCTCGCGCAACGCCTCGCTGAATGGCAAGCAGTTCGCCGAACGCCTTGCCAAAGACTGCGGCCAGGCCAATCTCATTGTCGTCTCCGGCCTCGCGCGGGGCATCGATACCGCCGCGCATAAAGGCAGTTTAGAATCCGGCACCATCGCCGTTCTGGCCGGCGGCGTCGATGTGGTCTACCCGGAAGAGAATACCGCCCTATATAATGAGATATGCCAGAAAGGCGTGGCGATTGCGGAAAGTCCGTTCGGCACGCCACCCACCAGTCACCACTTTCCCAAGCGCAACCGCATCATCGCCGGCCTGTGCGAAGGCACGCTGATTGTGGAGGCGCTGGCCCAGTCGGGTTCCCTTATCACCACCCGCTGCGCCCTCGAACAGGGCCGCGAGGTGATGGCGGTGCCGGGCTCGCCGCTTGATCCCCGTTGCAAGGGAAACAACAACTTGCTGCGCGAAGGTGCGACGTTAGTTGAGAACGTGCAGGACATTTTAAATGCCCTGTCCCACGCCCCCGGCCAGTTCGGAGAGCCTGAAAACAGCGGCTTTTCAGGCCGTAACGAATCGTTAAGCGAGGCCGATATAGCCTCGGCCCGCGCCAAAATACTGCAGGCGCTGGGGCCTAGCCCGGTCCGGCTTGATGATTTGATCCGTGAGGTGGAAATGCCCGTTTCGGTCATTTTAGCCGCGCTTCTCGAGCTGGAACTGGCAGGAAAAGCCGAGCGTTCACAAGGCGGAACCGTCGCGTTGTTGACGTAAAGGCTTAAAATCGGGTATGGCCTCGCAAACTGGCCGTATCGGAATTATATGATTTTAGGAAGCCAAGCCATTGCCCGATCACAAACTCGTCATCGTTGAATCCCCCGCCAAGGCCAAGACTATAAATAAGTACCTTGGCAGCGATTATACCGTCCTGGCCTCCTTCGGCCATGTGCGCGACCTGCCACCCAAAGACGGCTCCGTGCGCCCCGACGAGGACTTCGCCATGAGCTGGACGCTTGGCGAACGCGCCGCGCGGCCCCTGTCTGAAATCACCAAAGCCCTCAAAGGCGCCAGCACCCTTTACCTTGCAACCGACCCTGACCGCGAAGGCGAAGCCATTGCCTGGCATGTGCGCGAAGTGCTGGAAGACAAAAATTTGCTGAAAGGCAAAAAAGTCGAACGCATTACGTTTAATGAAATTACCAAGAGCGCCGTAAAAGCCGCCATCGAAGCGCCCCGCGAACTCGATCAGCCGCTGATCGATGCCTACATGGCCCGCCGCGCGCTGGATTATCTCGTGGGCTTCTCGCTCTCGCCCGTTCTCTGGCGCAAACTTCCCGGTGCCCGTTCCGCAGGCCGCGTGCAATCCGTGGCCCTTCGCCTCATCTGCGAACGTGAATCCGAAATTGAAGCCTTCAAGCCGCAGGAATACTGGACGATTGAAGCCGTCTTCACCACCGCCGATGGTTCCACTGTTCCCGCACGTCTTTCCACCTACGATGGCAAGAAGGTCGAGAAATTCACGTTTACAAACGAAAAAGACGCGCGCGAAGCGTTCGATAATTTATCCAAACAAAACTACACCGTCGGCGACGTTGAGAAAAAACAAGTCCGCCGCAATCCCTACCCGCCCTTCACCACGTCGACCATGCAGCAGGAGGCCTCCCGCAAGCTGGGCATGGGCGCATCGCGCACCATGCGCCTCGCGCAAGGCCTCTATGAAGGCGTGGATATCGGCGGCGAGACGGTAGGTTTGATCACCTATATGCGTACCGATGGCGTTACGCTGTCGGTCGAAGCTGTGCAGGCCGCGCGCAAGGTCATCGAAAAAGAATACGGCAAAGATTTCATGCCGGATTCCCCGCGCATGTACAAAACCGTGACCAAGAACGCGCAGGAAGCCCACGAAGCCGTGCGCCCCACCGATCTCTCGCGTCTACCGTCGCATGTCGCCCGCTATCTCGAGCCCGACGCGCTCCGCCTTTACACGCTCATCTGGCAACGCACGTTAGCCTGCCAGATGGAAAGCGCCGTGCTCGATCAGGTCGGCGCCGATATCGAAAGCGCCGATAAAAAATACGCCTTCCGCGCCAGCGGCTCGGTCGTGGTGTTCGAAGGTTTCCTGAAAGTCTACGCCCAAGAACAGGCCGATGATGGCGAGGATGAAAAATCCACGCGCCTTCCGCCCGTCAAAACCGGCGATAAAATGAAAACCGGCAGCATCACGCCGAACCAGCATTTCACCGAACCGCCGCCGCGCTATTCCGAAGCCAGCCTGATTAAAAAGCTGGAAGAACTCGGCATCGGCCGGCCATCCACCTACACCAGCATCATTCAGGTCCTCCAAGACCGCAATTATGTGACTCTGGATAAGAAACGCTTCATCCCGGAAGACCGTGGCCGCATCGTCACGGCGTTTCTAAGCAACTTCTTCGAACGCTACGTGGAATACGGCTTCACAGCAGACTTAGAAGAAAAACTGGATGATATCGCGCAAGGCTCGCTCAACTGGAAGAAGCTGCTGCGCGAATTCTGGACGGCGTTCTCGGCTGCCATCGGCGGCACCAAAGACCTCAAAATCCGCGACGTCATCGATGCCCTCGATGAACAACTCGGCCCCCACTTCTTCCCGTCAACCAAGGAAGACCCAAGCCCACGCAACTGCAAAGTCTGCGGCACGGGCCGGCTTGGTTTGCGTTTAGGTAAAAACGGCGCCTTCATCGGCTGCTCGAATTACCCCGAATGCAAATACACCCGGCCTTTGGTGGTCAGCACCGATGAAGCCGCCGCCATGGCCGCTGGGCCCAAAGATTTAGGCATCGATCCCGTCACGGGTATGCCCGTCAGTTTGCGCATCGGCCCCTACGGCCCTTACGTGCAGCTTGGCCCCATGCCCGGCGCCGAACCGCCGCCCCCGCCAAAAGAACCGGAAGTGGAAGCGGAAGACGGCAAGCCGAAGAAAAAGAAGAAGGCCAAGAAAAAAGACAAAGGCCCCTCGCCCAAACGCTCCTCCCTGCCCAAAGGCACCGACCCCGCGAGTGTGGATCTGGAAAAAGCGCTCAAGCTTCTTGCCCTGCCGCGCGATGTCGGCCCCTACCCGGAAGATGGCGGCATGATCCAGGCCGGCGTCGGCCGCTTCGGCCCCTATCTCAAACTTGGCACCACGTATAAATCCATCCCCAAGGATGAAGACGTGCTCACCATCGGTTTAAATCGCGCCGTGGTGTTGATGGCCGAAGCCCTGGAGAAGAAAAAAGCCATGCAGGCGCGCGATGTGGGCATGCACCCTGTTGATGGCAAACCCGTCACCGCGCAGCTTGGCAAATACGGGCCTTTTGTGAAGCACGGCAAAGTCATGGCCACCCTGCCCAAGGGCACCGCCGTGGATGCCGTCACGCTTGAAGAAGCCGTGGAACTTTTAAACAAGAAAGCCGCCGGCAAAGCGCCCAAAGGCAAGAAAGCCGCGAACGACGAAGCGCCCGCACAAGAAACACAAACCAAAAAGAAAGCCGCCAAGCCCAAAGCTGCGGCGAAGAAAAAAACGAAAGCAAAAGCAAGTTGAAGAACGAAAATAAAAATAAGAAGAAAACAACCCATCTTCCCACCAAGGAAGAACTCCAGAAATATATCAACGAAAGTTCAAAGCCCCTCTCAAAACGCGAAATCGCGCGGGCCTTTGGCATCAAAGACGATGACCGCATCGCCTTAAAACGGTTACTCCGCGAACTCGAAGCCGGCCCCCATGTTGAAAAACAGAAAGGCCGCAAAATCGCCAGGCGCGGCGCGCTGCCCGCCGCCACCACGGCGGAAGTCGCCAAAGTCATCGATGCCGGCCTCTACGCGCTGCGCCCGCTGGAATTTACCGGCAAAGCGCCCGATATCACCATGCGCGTCTCCAAACATCAGGAACGCACGCTGCTGCTCTCCGGCCTTGGCAAAGGCGACAAGCTGCTGGTGGCGCTTGAACGTGACGGCGATAATTATTCGGCCCGCCCCATCAAGAAGCTGCCGAAAACCGCCGCCAAAATTGTTGCCCTCGTGCAGCAGGTGGGCAAAGGCTATCGCCTCCTCTCCACCGACCGCAAAAACCGCGATGAATATATTCTCGCCGATGAACAATCGATTACCATCAACGATGGCGATGTGGTGGTGGCTGATCTCGCCGGCGGCATGCGCCTTGGCCTGAAGCAAGCGGTTGTGATTGAAAACCTCGGCCCCTTTAATGCGCCGCGCGCTGTCAGCCTTATGGCGATTGCCCGTCAGCAAATTCCGTGGATGTTCCCGCAAACCGTGGAAGATGAAGCGAACAGTTTCAAAGCTCCCGTGCTTGGCAACCGCACCGATTTGCGCAAAATCCCGCTGGTCACAATCGATGGCGCCGATGCCCGCGACTTCGATGATGCAGTTTTCGCCGAAAAAGATGGCGACAACTGGAAGCTGATCGTGGCCATTGCCGACGTCTCCAACTACGTGACCCCCGGCTCGTCCTTAGATTTCGAAGCCTTCAAACGCGGCAACTCGGTTTATTTCCCCGACCGCGTCGTGCCGATGCTGCCTGAAGCGCTTAGCAACGAATTGTGTTCGCTGAAACCCAAGGTCGACCGCGCCTGTTTGGCCGTAGAGATGCACGTGGCACCTGATGGCAGCATGCAGCGCTTCCATTTTACCCGCGGCCTCATGCGCTCCGCCGCACGCCTGACGTATGAACAGGTACAAGCCGCTTATGATGGCAAGCCGGATGATACCACCGGCCCTCTGATGAACGATGTCATCCGCCCCCTCTATGCCGCCTACGATGTTTTGCTGAAAGCCCGCAAACAACGCGGCACGCTTGATCTTGATGTGCAGGAAACCAAAATTACGATTGGCCCGGATGGCAAGGTCGCTGACATCAGCCCCCGCGCGCGCCTCGATGCGCACAAGCTGATCGAAGAATTCATGATCCTCGCCAACGTGGCCGCCGCCACGGCGCTGGAAGAACGCGGCATGGCCGGTCTCTATCGTATTCACGATTCACCCAGCTTGGAAAAACTGGAATCCTTGCGCGCGTTCCTGAAAACCTTCGATATCAAACTGCCGCTCGGCCAGAACCTGCGCTCCATCGATCTCGCCCGCATCCTCGAGAAATTCGTCGGCAACGAAGAAGCGCCGATGATTAATGAAGTGATGCTCCGCAGCCAGGCGCAGGCGGTCTATAGCCCTGAAAATATCGGCCATTTTGGTCTGGCGCTGGCGCGGTATGCGCACTTTACCTCGCCCATTCGCCGCTACGCTGATCTTATCGTCCACCGCGCGCTCATCCGGCTTTACAAGCAGGGGGACGACGGGCTCACGGATGATGAAATGAACCGCCTTGATGACATCGGCGATCACATCTCTAAAACCGAACGCCGCGCCATCGATGCCGAACGCGAAGCGACCGACCGTTACACCGCTTTGTATCTCTCCACCAAAATCGGCGAAGAATTTGATGGCCGCATCAGCGGCGTCACGCGCTCCGGTTTGTTCGTGCGGTTGCTGGGCACCGGCGCCGACGGGTTCATTCCCATGAACGCGCTGCCCAACGATTACTGGATCCATAACGAACACACCCATTCGCTGGAAGGCCGGCGCACGGGCCGCCTCTTCCGCCTTGCCGATATTCTTCGCGTGGTCCTCGTGGAAGCCAACCCCGTGCTGGGCGGCTGCCGGCTGGCGCTCGCCGGAATCGAACCCCGCGAGGAATCGCGTGGGTATCATCGTGATTTCCGTCGGCCAAAAGGCGGGCGTAACCACCGGGGTAATCGGGGCGGCCGTGAAAACCATCGCAGAAACGGCGGTAAACGCGGAAAAAGGCGTTAAGATTGCCGTTTTCGTCCTCGTTTTGTGCTGTGGCATGGGGGACACAACCGGAACTGGCCGCGTCACGCAATTGCCAAAATCCGCGCAGCACGCTATGAAAGTGGCCGGCAACATATTAATCTTTCACGGCTTTTTATATCCCGAACGGGTTCAGGTATCGAGCCCTTAGGCAGGATGAGGATTTGGCATGAAATTAGATTTCCGTCTGACAGTTGCAGCGTCGTTTGTTGCTGTTCTGCTCACCCCCGCCCTTCTTTTCGCCCAGACCGATGACGAGTTGCTGCGCCCCATGATCGTTCGCCCGACGAACGATGCATCGGCCGCCAGCCCCGCCCCGTCTGCCGCACCCTCCGTTCGCGATAGCTCGCCCTACACGGCC
>JBEHYA010000005.1:0-45429 GCA_048498415.1 Pseudomonadota bacterium | reverse complement strand
CTGCCTAAAGATGCCCGTTCAGCTTCGCCGGTGAATGTTGTCATGAATATCACGACGCAGGATGCTAACAGCTTCCGCGCTAGCCAAGCCCAGATTGCGGCTGAAGCGGCGCGCGGCATCAAGCGTGCGAACCGTAATCTTTGAAAGGCTAGTTAGTCGCCAATGTCTGTGCGGTCTTCTTTTCCTTTAATGCCTGCCGGATAATAAGCCATGACGAATTGAGGAACAACCAAGCCATGATCCCGGCAACGGCGACATCCGGCCAGCCGGTATTTGTCCATGCCACCAAACCGGCTGCGACAAGAACCGCTACATTGCCGATAGCGTCGTTACGGCTGCACAGCCAGACCGAACGCACGTTGGAATCGCCATTGCGCCAGCGGTAAAGAAGTAAAACGCTGGTCACGTTGGTGGCTAGCGCCAGAAAACCGATCACGCTCATGGTCAGCACTTCCGGCACGCCAAGAATGAATACGCGGTAAACAGTCGCGCCGAAAACGTAAACGCCCATGACGGCAAGACTGACGCCCTTCAACAAAGCAACATTGGCCCTTAATCGGACGGATCTTCCGATAACCAGCAGCGAACCCGTGTAAGTGATGAAGTCGGCCAGAAAATCCAGAGCGTCGGCCTGAAGTGCAACCGACCCGGCTATATGACCGCCCAGAGTTTCGACGATAAACATCAGCAGATTGATTCCGCCGACGATTACGAGAATGCGTTTGTAAGCAGCGGACATGCCTTCAAAATTCTGGCAGTCCCCGTCATGGCAATGTGCGCCCATTTCTAACCTCTTGAATTTTCGTCTGCTATGCTAATATCTCTAGTTACTAGAGCTTCAAGGACTTTATGAAGGACGGTAACATGTTGAAAGAGCTGACGATTGGCGGATTGGCTGAACAAACGGGATGTAAAATCCAGACGATCAGGTTTTACGAACAGATCGGCCTGCTCAAACCTCCGGCCAGAACGGAAGGCAACCAGCGTCGCTACGGCACGGACAGCGTCAAGCGTCTGAGCTTTATCCGGCATGCGCGGGATATGGGTTTTGACGTGGAGGATATCCGTGAGCTTCTTCGCCTTGCCGCGCATCCCGAAGAAAAATGCCATACGGCAGATGAAATCGCCCGCCGCCATTTGGAGGGCGTGCGCGACCGCGTCAAGAAGCTGAAAAAACTCGAAAAGGAACTTATACGGGTAACGGAAAACTGCGCATGCCAAACCGTCGCGGATTGCCGGGTAATCGAAGCGTTGGCCGATCACGGCAAATGCCGGTCAAAACAACATTGATGGAAAAATTGCTTTCACGTCATGGCCTTTCACGAAATCCAGTTCCCGCCCGATATTGCATACGGCGCAGAGGGAGGGCCGCAATATCTCACGACCGTGGTGGCCACCGCTTCAGGCTTTGAACAACGGAATGCGAGCTGGGCCGCTTCGCGCGGCAGCTGGAACGTGGCCTCTGGTCTTAAAAACCAGACGCAGCTTAATACGCTGATTTCCTTTTTCCGGGCGCGCAAAGGGCGAGCCTATGGTTTTCGTTTCAAGGACTGGACGGATTATCAGGCTTTCGTCCAGCCACTCGGCACCGGCGACGGCTCGAACAAGAATTTCCAGCTGGTGAAGGTTTACACATCCGGCCCGGCCGGGGAAACGCGCATCATCAAAAAGCCGGTTCTCGGCACGGTAAAGCCTTATCTGAATGGCGTGCAACAAATGTCCGGGTGGTCGGTTAATACCACGACCGGCATTCTAAGTTTCGTAACCGCGCCCGGCAGCGGCGTTGCCGTTACAGCCGATTTTGAATTTGATGTGCCGGTGCGTTTCGATACCGACAGCATGGCCGTGACTATCGAGCAAATTAATCTGCATCAATGGTCAGGCATTCCTATTATTGAAATCCGCGTCTGATGAAATCCGCCTCTACAGCCCTTGCTGCGCACATCGCGGGCGATACCACTACGCTTGCCACTTGCTGGAAGGTGACACGCCGCGATGGAACCATTCTCGGCTTCACCGATCACGATCAGGATATCACGTTTTCAAGCCAGCTTTATCAGGCCAGCACCGGCTATACCCGTTCCGCCGTGCATACCATCGCCAATCTGGCGGTCGATAATCTGGATATCGAAAGCGCGCTGGATAGCGACACGCTGGACGCGGCAGATCTGCGCGCCGGTTTGTGGGATGGGGCCGAAGTCGAAATCTTCCTTGTGAATTGGCAAAATCTCGGCCAAGGCAAGATCATCCTGAAGCGCGGCACCATAGGCCAGGTCGAGCTGAAGGATGCCGTTTTTCGCGCCGAGCTGCGCGGCCTCACGCAAGCCCTTCAACAGCAGATTGTCGAACTTTACACGCCGGATTGCCGCGCCGATCTGGGCGATGCCCGATGCACGGTCGATCTGGCGGCGCTTACCGTGACCGGCACGGTCACATCGTCCAGCGACCGGCACGGCTTTACCGATACCTCGCGCGCGGAAGCGGCGGGATTTTGGAATGGCGGGCTGGTAGAATGGACAAGCGGGGCCAATCTTGGGCGCAAGATGGAAGTCAAAAGCTTTTCCGGCGGCGTTTTCACATTGTTTCTGCCGATGCCTAGCGTGATCATAACGGGCGATGAATACAGCTTGCAGCCCGGTTGTGATAAAAGCTTTGCCACTTGCAAGAACCGCTACAACAACGTCCTGAATTTTCGCGGGGAGCCGAATGTTCCCGGCACCGATAAAACCCTCGTTTACCCGGATCAGAAGTGACGATCACCCGCATGGATGCCGTGGCGGAAGCCCGCACATGGCTTGATACGCCGTTCAAGCATCAAGGTTCGCTGAAAGGCATTGCTTGTGATTGCATCGGCCTTGTTAAAGGTGTGGGAGTCGAGCTGGGTCTTGTCGATTACGATGAAAGCAGCGAGGAAGCTAAACGGTTCCGCAGCTATTCAATGATGCCGGATAGCCGCGCGATGCGAAAAGGTCTGGCGACCTGGCTTGTGCAAATCCCCGTGCCGGAAGCATTGCCCGCAGACATCCTCTTTCTTGCATGGACGCGCGAGCCGCAGCATGTCGCAATCGTAACCGATCTTGGCATCATTCACAGCTATTCCGGCGTTGGCAAAGTGGTGGAACACAGCCTTGATGATCGCTGGCAAAAGCGCGTGACAGCGGCTTACCGCTATCCTTATTTCGTGGAGCATCCTTAAATGGCAATTCTCGCCCTTGGCCTTGCCGGTGCGGGGCTGACCTCGGCCATCGGCATTGGCGCAAGCGTCGGCTGGCTGGGCGGCGTGCTGATCGGCAATCTGCTGTTTGGCGGAAATAAGGGGCAGACGGTTGAAGGCCCGCGCCTTGACGATCTTTCGGTGCAAACTTCTACCTATGGCACCGCGATCCCGCTGGTTTACGGCACCATGCGGCTTTCGGGGAACGTCATCTGGGCGACCGACCTCAAGGAAACTCGCCATGAACAACATACCAGCGGCGGCAAAGGCGGCGGCGGTGGCGGCTCCACGCAAGTCAGTTACAGCTATTCGGTTTCTTTCGCGGTGGGCCTGTGCGTCGGGCCGGTTTCGACCGTGCGGCGCATCTGGGCCGATACGAAGCTGGTTTACGATGCAACGGCCAGCAACACGCAGGCCACCGAAAAATATCCGGGCGTGGTGCGCATTCATCTGGGCGGCGAAAGCCAGTTACCGGACAGCACGATTGAAATGGCGCTGGGCGCTGGCAACGTGCCTGCCTATCGGGGCATGTGCTATCTGGTATTCACGGATTTGCAACTGGCGGATTTCGCTAATCGCATCCCGAATATCAGCGCCGAGGTTGTGGCATCAGGCGGCCCGCAATGCGACGCCTTCCTGCTTACGCCTGTGCCGAGTTCCACCCGCGATGGCGGCTGGATTGATGCCGCGCGCGGCACGATGATCGGTACCACGGTCAACCATGTCATCTACAAATATGATTTGATCGGCGGCACGCTGTTGTTGACCGCGCCGGTAGTGAGCGATCCTTACG
Organism: Pseudomonadota bacterium; assembly: GCA_048498415.1. Taxonomy (GTDB): domain Bacteria; phylum Pseudomonadota; class Alphaproteobacteria; order UBA9219; family RGZA01; genus JBEHYA01. The sequence continues at coordinate 41,422 of JBEHYA010000005.1, read as the reverse complement.
GGGATCTGTGCGGCATCGACAGCCAAGGCTACTATTACCATGCCGCCGATGATCTTCATGTCGGCATGCAGCTTGTTAAACGCCATCCCGATACGCTGGCCATCGTAAAACGCAGTGTGGCAGGCATCCCGCTTGCGCCGGGCGGCATCGTGCGGCGGGACAAGGTTTTTTCTTACTTCGCGCGAGAGATTTACAATACCGATCTTGAGCTGATCGCCGATCTTTCGGATGTGTTCCCGTCGCACTCTTCACCGGGTTCGCCCATGTGCGATGATCCTGACGGCAATTACTGGCAGGTGGATTCCTCGAAAATCCGGCGTTACAACGGTGGGCTAACGGAATGGACAATTTCCGCATGGACGGGCGGCGAAGGCCCGCGCACGATTTTCTGGGATGATTACACCGGCCATCTTTATTTCACGCTTGGCCTCGGCCAGCGCATCGTCAAATGGCATCCCGATGACGGTTTTGCCGGTTATGTGGATGACGTTCCCGTCGCGGCGGGCTTCGGCCTACAATGCGACGCCAATTTGCCGATCAATGGCCGCCTGTGCATCGCAAGCGGATTTGATGTTGCGATTGTCGATCTGGTTTCCATGCGGATCGAAAAGACTTTTAATCTCGCGCCCTATGCGCCAACCTTTGCCACGCATTTCGGCGGGGTTTACGAGAAGTTTACCAACAGCGTCGTGGTTTCAACCGACGATGGCCAAGTAAAATATCCGCTGGATCGCTACGGCTCGAATAGCGTCGATCTGGCAGATGTCTTGACCGACCTTTGCCAAAAGGCGGGCATGGAACCGACCGATGTGATCACCAGTGCCGTAAGTCAGGCGCTGCGCGGTTATGTCGTCAGCAGCCGCATGGCCGCGCGCGACGCGCTGGAACCTTTGCTCGGCACTTTCTTTGTCGATGCCGTGGAAAAGGACGGCATCCTGAATTTCGTGCCGCGCGGCGGCGCTTCGGTTGCCACGGTCGCTTATGATGATTTGGGGGCGGTCGAAGGCGCATCCACCGAAACACCGCTGCGGCTCGATGAAACCCGCACGCAGGATGTGGAATTGCCGTTGCGGATCGACCTTACCCATGTCGATCCCGACAGGGATTACCAGACCAACACCCAGCACGCGGCGCGCATCGCCAATGCGGTCGGCACGCAGGATTTACAAACCGTCCAGCTTTCCATCGTCTTGACGGCGGACGAGGCCGCGCGAGTTGCACAGCGCACATTGATTAATGCGTGGATCGAGCGCAACGCCTACAAATTTAACGTGCCGCCATCTTACTTGCGGCTTGATCCCGCCGATGTGGTGACGGTGCAAACGCCTGATGCCAATTTCAAGCTGCGGCTCAATCAGGTTGATTTCGGCGGCAACAATATCGTGGCCTGTCAGGCGGTAGCAGAAGATGAAACCGCGTATGTTTCGAATGTCACCGGCGCGGATGCCAGCCTTACCGTGCCGCCGATCCGGCTGGCAACGCCGGTCAGCCCGTTCCTGATGGATTTGCCGATGCTGCGGGTCGATGATGATACCATCGGCCTTTATTACGGCTTTGGCCTGCGCGCGCCGGGCAGTGCTTCGCTTTACCGTTCGCCGGATCAGCTGGCATGGAGCATTGTCGGCACCGGCGCGCAAGGCCCGGCTTTCGGCTGGGCGGCAAATGTTCTGGGCGATACCACGCGCCCGTGGGTTTGGGATGAAACCAACACCGTGCAGATCGCCCTGGCGCAAGGCACGCTGGACAGCAAAACGGCGCTGGAAATTCTGAACTGGAATAACGTCGCGCTGCTGGGCGAGGAAATTATCCAGTGGCGGGATGCCACGCTGCTTTCAGAAAATCTTTACCGGCTTTCCGGCCTGTTGCGCGGACGGCGCGGCACCGAAGGCAAAACCGGCGCACACCAGATCGGCGAACCCTTTGTGGTGCTGGCGGCAAGCGGCTTTTACCGCATGCCGTTGCCTTCCACGGAGATCGGCCACTCCTCCTATTACAAGGCACTGCTGACAGGCGGTAATTGGGATGATGCGCCGGTGCTTTCGTTGACCTTCGCGGCACGCAGCTTGCGCTGTTATTCGCCCGTTCGGATTAAAGGCAGCCGCGATGGCAGTGGTAATCTTTCGCTCAACTGGAAGCGGCGCACGCGCTGGTATGGGGAATGGCTCGATAACGTGGATGTGCCGCTGTTCGAGGACAGCGAAGCCTATGAGGTCGATATTCTTTCCGGCGACGATGTGGTGCGCACGCTCACCGCTTCCAGCCAATCGGCGGCTTACAGCGCGGCCCAGCAGACCGCTGATTTCGGCGCGGCACAATCGGCGCTCGCGGTCGCGGTTTACCAACTTAATTCTGTCATTGGCCGGGGCGAACCCGGAAGAGCGGTTTTATGACCCAAACCCCCAATCTTCTGATCGACCATATCGCCGCCAATCAATCGCAAAAGGAGGTGACGGCAAATACCGCCTTCGATGCGCTTGATCAGGCGCTTTGCCAGCCGTCATCCATCGCCATTGCCGATGCCAACTTGACGCTAACGGATGCGCAGGCGGTGGGGATGATGTCAGCAAGGTTTACCGGCACCTTGACGGCGGCCCGCACGGTCACCGTTCCGGCCCATGCGAAATTGCTTCTGGTTGAGAACGGAACAACGGGCGGCTTCGCGGTCAACGTGAAAACGCCTTCCGGTTCCGCCATCGCGGTAAGCGCCGGTGACCGGAAGCTGCTTTATTGCGACGGCAGCACCTTCAAGATCGTTGCGGAAACCTCGGCAGCGGGCAACCCCTACGATATCGGCGCTTCGCTGACCGGGCAACCGGCTTCGGGCGCAGTCGTTCTTCGCTATCCGTTGCCGCGCGCCGTGCGCTTTCCGGCCAGCTTGCCGAATAGCAAAGGCGTTGTGGCCTCAAGCCCGGCTGCAACAGCCGTCTTTTCCTTGAAAAAGAACGGCACCCAGTTCGCTACCATGCAGTTTGCCGCCAGCGCCACCACGGCCACCTTCACGGCGGCATCCGACACCGATTTCGCGGCGGGCGATGTGCTGACCATCGTCGCGCCCACGCCGAACGATACATCGCTGGCCGATCTCGGCGTGGCGCTGGCGGGCGTTCGCCTCTAAAGGAGCATCAACATGGCTTTGCGTTTCGTGGACAGTTTCGATCATTACGCCATCCCTGCGGGACTTCCGCAAAAATGGACAAGCTACAGCGACACCGGCGGCTCGAACGGCATCACCACCACGACCGGACGGCGCGGCAGTACATCCGCCATTCTCATGCGCGCGCTGAACGATAACATCGCCATCGTTCTTGACGACCAGCAGACATGGATCGTCGGTTTCGCCATGTATCTCTACGGTACGGAAAGCGGCGACATCGTTCGCTTCTATGACAACGGCAACAATATTCAAATCCAGATCAGCCTGACTTCCGCAGGCGTGATCCAGATTTCGCGCAACGGCACCTTGCTCGCCACTTCCGCTGGTGCTCTGGCGATCAATGTCTGGAACTACATCGAAATCAAAATCACTATCGCCGACAGCGGCGGCCTTGCCGAGGTGCGGGTAAATGAATCCGTTTTCGTGACCTTCACCGGCGACACCAAATTCTCGACCTCGCTGAACACCGCCAACCGCATCCAGTTTATTTCCCGCAATACCGATGTGGCCTTTGATGATCTTTACATCTGCGACGGCACGGGTTCGGTGAACAATACTTATCTCGGCGACTGCCGCGTCGATGTGGTAAAGCCGACCGGGGCCGGGAACTATGCCGAATTTTCCACCCAAGGCAGCGGCAATAACTGGGATAACGTCGATGATCAGCCGAACGATGGCGATACCAGTTATAACTACGCCAACGTAACGGGAAAACGGGATACCTTCGCTTGTTCCGATCTTCCCGCAGTGTCCGGCTCGATCTTCGGAGTGCAAGTGGCGCTTTCGGCCCGCAAGGATGATGCCGGGTCGCGCACCATCCGGTCGCTGACCCGCATCAGCGGCACCGATTATGAAGGTTCAAGCAAGAACCTAAGCACGGATTATCGTTTCTGCATGCAGATCATGGAAACGAACCCGAACACCACGGCGGCATGGGCCGATACGGAAATCAACGCCGCTGAATTCGGCTACAAGCTGCAAGCCTGACATGACAAAACTTTATTTTTCGCGCGGGCAAGCTGGTTATGTTCCGGCGACCATTCGCGGCGGCTGGGAACGCACGACCGATCAGGTCACGCGCACCATGTTCACGTCGCAGGATGCGGCGGAAATAGGCGCGCCGGTATCGAACTCCTCATCCGAAAGCTCGGCCAGCGCAAACTTCGACGTTTTGCTGTTGCGCGGGGTTTCCGCGCCCTTGGCGGCGGACTGCACCTTTTCCGGCACGCTGAATGTGATGATGGCAGTCGCGGAAAGTTTGAACGATGCCGATTTCGCTTATTATCTGCATGTTTTTGTCACGCAGGGCGACAGCGACACGGTGCGCGGCACGTTGCTTGCCAACTATGCCGATCCGTCCACGAACGAATGGGCGCAAACCAATGCGACCGGCAGAGCCTTATCGGCGGCCCAAAGCCTGTCTTCCGTCGCGGCGCTTACCGGCGACCGCATTGTAGTTGAAATCGGTTATCGCGCCTACAACACAACCACCGGCAGCCGTGCCGGCACCATCTTTTATGGCGGCAACGGTTCCGATCTTTCCAGCGGCGGCAGTTCCTCCAGCGGCGTCGGTTTCCTGAATTTTTCCGATACCTTCACGCTGGCTGATAACGCTACGCTGCGCGTCAGCCAGGTCGCCGCTGAAACCCTTTATCGTCCTTCCAATGCCGCCATGCGCGTTTCGCAACTGGCCGCCGAAGCTTTGTATCATCCCGTGCCTGCCCTTCGCATCAGTCAATCCACCATCGAAGTGCTGCGCACGAACGGCACGGTTATTTCCGCCAGCCCGCAGGGCGGCATGCTCGTGATCGCCACCTGAAGGTTTCCCCATGCACAACCCGCAAAAACAGCTTCCGGCCCGGCAGCCGGAGGAACAGGAGGATTTTATCATGAATGAGCCAGAATATTTTCGCGCCATCGGAAGGCTTGAAGGACAGGTTGCCAGCCTTGCCACCAGCATCTCGGAACTGAAAACGAAAATCGACCAGATGGATGTCCGCCTCGACCAGCTCGACCGCATGGCGAACCGCTGGAAGGGCGGATTTGCCGTCATCCTCGCGCTAGGTGCGCTGGGCGGTTTCCTTATCGACAACCTGATCCGCCTTTTCGTGCCGCGTTGAGGATGAAAAAACCGCGCTTTTATTTACTGGATAAACTCATGAATACCCGCCTGTATGTGCGGTGGAGGATTCCAATGAACCATTTGCGCTTTAAGGGCATCACCGATGATGCCACGCAAGAAGGAAAATGCAGCGACGACGAACTGGCGGCAATGCTGGAGGTTTTTTCAGAAGCTGTTATTTCCGTCGCCGCGACGCGCGCCCGCAGCGCCACCTTTGAATTAGCCGACTTCAAGGATGCTGTTAAGCACGGCCTTAAAGATTTTCGGCTGACTATCGAGTGCGCGCAAAAGGATGACGTTCAGGAATGGATCGGCAGTTTTGAACGCAATGGCCGCCGCAAGGTTCGGATAATAGGCTGTCTTGAGAAAAAATAATTCCCGTTAATCGCTTTTTACCAAAGCCGCCCATTCCGGGCGGCTTTTTTGTTGCCTTGAAAAGGAGAAACCCATGAGCAATGGCACATCGTCGCGCGGCATCCGCAACAACAATCCCGGCAATATCCGGCGGTCAAATGATCCGTGGCAGGGGTTGGCGCAACAGCAGACAGATAAAGATTTCTTTGTTTTCCAAAACACCATTTACGGCATCCGCGCGCTGGCACGCACGTTGATCGTTTATCAGGATAAATACGCCCTGTGCACAATTCGCAGGATTATCAATCGCTGGGCGCCTGCGGCGGAAAACAACACCGAAGCCTATGTGCAGGCCGTGGTGAAAGATACCGGCTTTAGCCCGGATCAGCAGCTCGACATGCACAACTTCGCAGATCTGAAGCCGGTTGTGGCCGGAATCATCCGACATGAAAACGGCCAGCAGCCCTATACCGACACGCAACTAACTAAGGCGCTGGTGTTGGCCGGTGTCGAGCCGGAGAAGCCCAGCCTTCAGGCCAGCCGCACCGTAAAGGGCGGACAGGCCGCTACGGCGGCCACCGTGGGCGTCGGCATGGTCGAGGCGGTCAGGGAAGCCATTGACCCGGCGCAGGCCGCCTTGCTCAACCTCGCGCCTTATCTCGAGGCCGCTAAATGGCTGTTGTTGATCGTCACGCTGGTAAGCATCGGCGTGATGATCTGGGCGCGGATCGACGACCGGCGCAAGGGCATTAACTGATGTGGGCGCTATTCACCGGCTGGCTATCTGGCAATGCCATGCGGTTGCTTGGCTGGGCTGCCGCTGGCCTATCGGTTCTGGCTGTTCTCGCTGGCGCGCGGGAAGCCGGGCGAAACGCCGAACGCGCCGATCAACTCAAGAAAACATTGGAGGTTAAAGATGCACAACTTCGTGCCACGATTAATACTCCTCGCAATCGTGACGAGCTTGTTGACCGCCTGCGCGACGGGAAATTCTGATCCCACCTGCGTTTGCCCGCCGGTCAGGGAATATGACCGGGATTTTCAGCGCCGGTTGGCAGACGAGATTAAGGCTGCACCGGCGGATTCAGTGTTTCCCGTAGCGATGCAGGATTATTCTTTAATAAGGTTGCAGCTTCTTAAATGCCGGTGAGTATCAGAAATTCACTGCAGTTTTTTCTTCAAGTGAATCTAATGCATTAAGGATGTGGTGAACCGCTTCCTCAATTTCCTGCGGTGTGTTTTGCATCCCAAAGCTGAAGCGTATGGAGGAAGCGGCATCTTCATAGGATAAGCCGAGGGCGCGCAGGACATAGGAAGGTTCCGGCGTTCCCGTTGTGCAAGCCGATCCAGTTGATGCGGCTACGTTCGGTTGCAAAGCTTGAAGTAGGCTATGCGCATCGGTTCCAGAGAAGCGAATGTTTAGGTTTCCGGGATGCCGCCTGTGAGGATCACCGTTGATGGCAACCCCGGAGTGGTTGCGTGAAAGACTATCCCAGAAAAGGGCGGATAATTTTTCCAAATGCGTTATGCGTTGAGCGCGTTCACTTTGCGCAAGCGAACAGGCTTTCCCAAAGCCTACGCACAGCATCGTTGGCACCGTTCCCGATCTTAGCTTGCCTTCTTGGCCGCCACCGTGCAGTAGCGGTGAAATTTTGTCCTGTAAATCGCGGTTTATATAAAGCGCGCCGACACCCTTCGGCCCATACATTTTATGGGCCGATAAGCTAAGCAGATCGGCCCCTATCTGCGATACATCCAATGGATAGAAAATTCCTGCTTGCGCAGCATCCGTATGAAAGAAAGCACCTACTTCATGTGCCATCGCAGCAATTTCGGTGACAGGCTGAATGGTGCCGATTTCATTATTGACGGTCATAACAGAAACGAGACCAACCGTTTCATCCATCAGGGATACGATGCTTGAAGGTTCGATGAAGCCGTCGCGGGTCGGCGACAGGAATATGGTTTCAAATCCCAACTTTTGAGCGTGCTTTGCGCATTCCAAAACGCATTTATGTTCAAACGCGCTCACAATGATTTTGGTTCTGCCTGATTTTTTAAGCCAATCGAGTGTGCCGAGAATTGCAAGATTGTTGGCTTCGGTTGCGCCGGACGTGAAGATAATTTCATCGGGGTCGGCCTTCACGAGGGCGGCAACTTCCTTGCGTGAATCATCTAACGCCTTTTTGGCTTGCCAACCAAACCAATGGTCGTTGGAGTGTGGGTTGCCATACGACTCAGTGAGGTAGGGCAGCATGCAGGCGCGGACCCGTTCATCAACGGGCGTGGTTGCTTGATTGTCGAGGTAGATCGATTTGACGGTTGCCGATGACATGACCCTATCCCTTGTTTCCTGAGCGGAGAATACCACAAATCTTGTAAACTGGAACAGGCTTCCAGTTTCTATTGACTGTGCAAGAGGATGGTTTTAACCTGCCACTGGAACATCTCCCCAGTAGAAGGCACTTTCCCATGCGTCGCGGTTTTCTTTTTGAACAGGGCTTTAAGCCCCAATTTTCAGGGCATGAAACTTTTCCCCTGCGCTACGGGTGGCTGAAGAAAGTATTTGATGCGGTATCTTTTTACGAGCGAAAGAAGCAAAAGGGCAAAAGCAAGGATCTGTTCTTAAACGAAGACTCAATCGCTCATTTTGGCGTCGGCAAAAACATGGTCACGTCGATGCGCCATTGGGCGATGGCTTCGAATGTTATCGAAGAAGATGAAGACAAGGACATCGTAACCACGTCTTTGGCGAAATTGCTCTTGCCAGACGATGGCCTTGATCCTTGGCTAGAAAATGCTTCTTCATTATGGGCCTTTCATTGGAACATTGCTTCAAAATCATCTAAGGCAACTTACATATGGCTTTTTAGCCACTTTAATAATACATCATTTGATCGATCAACCTTGGTCAGTTTGCTTGTTGATCTGTGCGCTGATCGTGAAGATTGGAAAAATATCGCCGAGGCCACCATTAAGCGGGATGTTGAGTGCCTTGTTCGAACCTATGTAAACAAGCCATCCAAGTTTGAAGGATTTACGGAAGAGCAAATAGAAAGCCCTTTGGCGGAGCTTGGACTTATCCAGCCTGTCAATAAAAATGACACCTTTCAGTTGCGTCGTGGCCATCACCCTTCGCTTGGCGATGGTGCGTTTTTATACGCTCTAGTTGACTTCTGGCAGCGGTATACAAACGAAGCGCGGACGCTTTCCTTGGAAACGATTTCCTATGAGCCTTGTTCGCCGGGGCGCGTTCTCTGTCTTGATGAGGATGCCGTTGCCGAAAGACTTTATAGTATCGACAAAATATCTGGCGGGTCGCTGGTGTGGTCGGAAACTGCGGGCTTGCGACAGGTGATCGCCAATAAGCCTCTAATGCGGTTTTCTCCCGTTGAATTTCTCAAAGCTGACTACAAGACCGCAGGACGGCGAAAGGCGGCATGAAAATGATGTTATCTAGCAAAGTGCAGGTAAGTGAGCGATTCCAGCGATCCATCCGTATTGATACGGATATGGGGAATGAAGCGGTCATCAATAGTTTTGTTTGTCCTCAATCATCCCTTGAAGTTTTGTTGAGCATGGCGCGTGGTCGCCAGCAAGCAGGTGAAGCCGCTTATACCTGGACGGGGCCTTTCGGATCGGGAAAATCAAGCCTTGTGGTGGCGTTGAATGCGCTACTGGGTAAAGAACCCCGTTTGCGCACCAAGGCGATTAAAGCTGTTGGAGAAAAGAATGCCGACCAAATTCTAAAGAGCTTTGGAGTTTCGGGGCGCAAGGGATGGACGTTTGTTCCGGTGGTTGGCCATAAGGGAAATGTTGCTAAGAGTTTAGCGGCTTCTCTTAAACAGGCAACGCACACCAAAAAGAAAATCGACGCAGATGATATTTTGGAAGCTGTAGCTGATATAGCCAAACAAGAAGAATGCGGGCTTTTTATCGTCATTGACGAAATGGGGAAGTTTCTTGAGGCGGCTGCCGAAGGGCATAGCGATATTTATCTATTCCAGCAGCTTGCTGAATTGTCGGCCCGCAGTAAGGGCAAAATTATTGTATTAGGTATCCTGCACCAAGCTTTTGCCGAATATGCGCGACGCTTAGCACGAGAAATTCGAGATGAATGGGCCAAAATTCAGGGCCGCTTTGTCGATTTGCCGCTGAATGTCGCGGGTGAAGAATTGATCGATCTAGTTGGCCGCGCAATCAAAAGCGATAAGAAACCACAAAAATCTTCCGCTGTTGTTAAGGCTACCGCAAAGCACATTGCGAATTGGCGGCGCGTTCATATAGAAGGTCTGATTAAGTCTTTGGCACAGTGCTGGCCACTGCACCCGGTCGTGGCAGCTTTGCTGGGGCCGATTTCACGCCGCCGGTTCGGGCAAAATCAAAGAAGCGTATTCGGTTTTCTTAATTCGGCGGAACCGTATGGGTTTCAAGAATTCCTGAAAAATACGGCTTTGGCGGAGGATAATCTTTATTCGCCCGCGCGGCTTTGGGATTATCTTAAAGCCAACCTAGAGCCTTCCATTATGGTTTCTCCAGATGGGCATAAGTGGTCGTTGGCTGTTGATGCACTTTTCCGCACCGAAGCCGCCAGCAAAGACAAAAACACTATCGATGTGGTCAAGTGCATTGCCCTGATGGACTTATTTCAAGAGCGTTCCGGGTTAGCGCCGGAGCAAGACCTTTTGTCAATCTGTGTTCCAGATATAAAGGCCAAGGATCTGGAAAGGATTCTTGAAAAATTAAGCAACCAATCAATTATTTGTTACAGAAAGCACAAGAAAGCATACTCACTGCACCAAGGCAGTGATTTTGATATCGATGCTTCCACGGAAGAGGCATATGCGCAGCTTCCCTCTTTAGACTTCAACCGCATCCGTCAGGCAGCCCGCTTCCAGCCCGTGGTGGCCAAAAAGCACTACCATGAAACTGGAGCCTTGCGTTGGTTTGACGTTGATCTGGTTCCTAGTGAACAGGCATTAAAAGTGGCTGAATCTTATCAGCCTAAAGACGGGTCTATCGGCCTTGTTATGATCGTTTTAGCTGGCAATGACGGTATTGATAATAACAGCTTGGAGAAAATTTGCCGAAAGGCATCCAATGTGAATCAGAAGTGGCCGATATTTGTCAGTTCGGCCCATAATTCGTGGTTGATACGCAGCCATGCAAAAGAGCTTCAAGCGTTGGAATGGATCAGAAATAATAACCCTTCGCTGGGTGGTGACACCGTTGCGCGCCGAGAAGTTGAAACGCGCCTAGCTAAGGTCAAAGATAGCTTAGAAGAACAGTTGGCGAATGCATTGTCGTCCGGCAGGTGGTTTATCGATGGGGATTCTGCTGTCACTTTGACATTCAAGGAACTCCATGCGCTTGCTTCTGAAAAGGCGGATGAAATTTATGATCAATCGCCAAAAATTAATTCAGAATTGATTAACCGTATCAAGCCTTCAAGCAATTCCGTTGCCGCCCTGAAAGCACTTTTGAAAGCCATGACAGAACGTCAGGGTGAGGAACGCCTTGGCATTGCAGGTTATCCAGCTGAAGGCGGTCTATTTGAAACCCTGCTAGCTTCAACAGAGCTTTATAGTGATTCAAAGCAGGGAAAGACTTTTAAGGCTCCTACTTCTAAACATAATCCGGCCCGCTTACACCCGCTCTGGGAAGTGGCGGATCGTCTTTTCAAGGAAAACCAGAGTAGAGCGGTGCGGGTTTCTGAACTTTATGATGTTTGGTCGGCCCCACCATACGGTGTGAAAGGAGGCTTGATGCCTTTCTTTCTTATGGCCTACCTTATGACCCGTCAGCACGATTATGCGGTCTATCACGAGTCTAATTACCGCCCCAGCATCGACGATCTGTTCATCGATTATCTTCTCAAAGCCCCGGCAGATATATCGTTGCGCTCCATGAATTTTTCTGTAATCGGCCAGAAAGTTCTTACGGGTGTTGCCGATACCCTAAATCGCCTGCAACCCGACAAGCCGGTTCTTTCTAAAAACTCGGAGCCGTTGGAGATAGCGCGGCGCTTGGTATCAATGGTTATGGAGCTTCCCCCTTGGGTTTTAAGAACGCGGCAACTGTCCCCGAACACAATCAGGCTGCGCGAACTTATTAAAAATGCAAACGATCCCAACAAAGTCTTGTTCGATGATTTGCCAAATCTTTATAGCGAACATGCCAAGGATCTGAATAAGGGGGATGTGCAGCCTATTATTCAGGAGCTTAACCAAAGCTTGGATGAGCTTGTGGAGGCATACCCCAATTTGATGAATAAGCTACGGCAACAGCTCCTGTCGGAACTTGAGATTGATCGAGCTGGAAAATTTGCTCTCGAAGAAATTCATCTGCGGGCCAAAAATATCATGCACATATCGGGGGATTTTAAGTTGGATGCGTTTGCAGCCAGGTTATCGACCTATAAAGGCACGGATAGCGATATAGAGGGGCTAGCAAGTTTGGTGGCCGACAAACCAACACGCGATTGGATTGATCTGGATGTCAGTCGGGCACAGCTTCGCATGGCTGAAGTATCGCGGCAGTTCAATCACACCGAGGCATACGGTCGTGTGCAGAACCGAGAAGACTATAGGCAGGCTATTGCCTTTATGGTTGGCCTGAATGGTAAGCCGCGCACTTATGTCCGCGAGTTTACGGTCAAACAGACACAGCAGAAGATTGTCGAAGAGATTGAGGCGCACTTGTCGAAATACTTACTAAATGGCCATAATTTCAGTAGCGATCTTATGTTGGCGGCGCTGGCTAACATTGGAGCCAAGATTTTAGAGGAAGAGGAATCCCCTTCAGCTAAGAGGGTGCAAGCATGACCGGCGGCGCGCGGCATGTGTTGGGCTTGTCGGGTGGCCGGGACAGCGCCGCGCTGGCGGTTTATATGCGGCAGACACACCCAGAGTTGGAAATCGATTATTTTTTCACTGACACCGGCAAGGAATTGCCAGAGGTTTATGAGTTTTTGGGGCGTCTTGAGGGTTTTCTGGGGCAGCCAATTTTACGCCTCAACCCCGACCGGGACTTCGATTTTTGGTTGAAGCAATACAATAATTTTCTGCCATCACCACAAACACGGTGGTGTACCCGCCAGCTCAAGCTAAGGCCGTTTGAGCAATGGATAAAACCTGATCTGGATGCTGGCACATCAATTTTTAGTTATGTAGCTATCCGTTCCGATGAGGAATACCGGGAGGGCTATAAGGGTAAGCATCAGAATATGAAAACGGTTCTGCCGTTCAAAGAGGCGGGTATTGATAAGCAAGGTGTTATAGAAATTCTTAACGCATCAGGATTGGGGCTGCCAAAATACTACGATTGGAGATCTAGGAGCGGATGTACTTTTTGTTTCTTTCAGCAAAAAATCGAATGGGTGAAGCTCAAAGAGCTGCACCCGGAAGCATTCAAGGAAGCGTGCTTATATGAAAAAAATGCGCTGGATCACGGTTCCCCCTTCACATGGACGGAAGGCGAGTCTCTGGAAGAATTGACGAGCCCAGAACGAGCGGATCAAATTAAAAGGGACTACGAACAACGCATTGCCAAGGCCCGCCGACGCCGTCCTGTTAATCCATTGCGTAATGATGCATGCGAAATAGATATGGACGATCTATTTGGTCAGTCAAAAGTTTGCCTTGCCTGTCACAAGTAATTTGATTTTTTGAGAGTAGTTGGGCCTTGAGATTTCAATTATTTCTTTCATGTATGCTTCACAGTAGGTCAGAAGGTTTTGCAGCAGCGACTTAACATCCTTCCTATACGGGGTGGGGTCGTCTTTAATTTCGTCATGGAGAATTTGAGTTAAAGCTCCAAAGAAAATTTCATTGTCAGGCATGGCTTTTAGTGTCTTCACCAGCCATTTGACGCAGCGCGCCTTTAAGATTTGCTTTTCTATGGTGGCAACATCCGGCGCAGGTGAGCTTATGCCCATAACTTCTAAATCGTGAAGATATTCACTGGAGGATTGATTGGTGCCGGGCTGGCTCCAAAAGAAATCACGAACCCATATACCTTCCTGCTCTTTCAAAATTCCATCCGGCCAACGATCAAAAAATACTTCTGTTTCTTTCAAGTCAATGCAGGCCTGCATTTTTTGGAGGGCGTTTTCGTCAAGCAAAGTAGCGGACGTGATGATGTTATTAATGAAATCAAGATTGGGCTTATTTACCGGGATTTGAATGCAAGCTTCGAGGTTGCCCTGCCCATAAATCTTTAAACCATTATTTGTTAAATTGGCGCTTCCAACATAAATGATCTGATCATCCACGGCGTAAATCTTGGCATGAAGAGAATGAAGGCAGGAAACACGACACCCTTTCTCCAATGCCGTTCTTAAAGCAGATATTTGAGTTGCGCCGGAAATGACATCCGAAGGCAGAAGGCGGCAGACAACATGCTTATCTGATGCCGGGGCTGCATGTTTGCACAACCATTCTATACCGCTTTGAGTGATATATGCGGATACGAAAATTATCTTCTTTTTGCTTTGCGGTAAAATGCTCTCCAGTCTCTTGCGTAAATCCTGCCCGTCAACGATGGATTCATCAGGCTTGGTGCCAACGCCGGATTCTCTATCAGGCGCAGGTGCTTTATTCATAATAGCCCTCGAAGTAGCTATAGACCTTGTTTTCATTCGAGAATCCTTGGATGTTGTCGATCACATCGATGATTTTGCATGTTTCTGTACCGCCGATGGCTGGCCCTCTTAGACCGCGACCGATCATTTGACTGTATAAAACTATCGATGAAGTAGGTCTGGCTATGAAGACCACATCGGTTTGAGGTGCATCAAAGCCGGTCGATAAAACTTCATAATTGCACAGGACGGAAATTTCGCCCTTCTTAAACTTATCGATTGTTGCGGCGCGTTGCAGTTTTGGCGTGCTGCCATCCACATGCGCGGCCTTCACATTCAGGAAACGAAGCAAGGCACTCACAAACTGAGATTGTTCTAAGCTGCACGCAAAAAAGATAATTCTTTTCCCATTTGTAGCTTCCAGTTCCAATCTCTTTATAATCTCCGTGTTTCTTATGTCGTCGCTTCCCAGTCTATTGAGAAAGTCCTTCGGCAAATCAAAAAAGTTCTCAAGGTGAGATTTTTGTTTGGCATCCAGTTTATATTTAAGATTGGTAACTAGCGGCTCATACGAGGTCAGCGAAAGCACCCGTTTCTTTTTCAAATATTCAAGAACAGAAGTTTTGCTGCCCGTGTGTATTTCCACGATTCTATTAAAGAAGAATTCCGCCAGCGCGGCATTTTCTTCTTTGTTGTGAGTGCTTCTTCCGGGTGTTGCTGTAAGCCCAATAACTCTGGTTCTGTCTGATATAAAAGCTTCCGTAACTTGCTTATAGGTATCGGCCAGAACCTTATGGGCTTCATCTATAACGACTAAGGCAATGCGCTTTTTAATTTCTTGAACAGCAACATCATCAGATTTCACTTTATTATATAATTTCTGAAAACTGGATACGATAAATGCCCTCTCTTTGAAATCGTAGGGCATGGATCGGGCGCTTCCCCAGAAGCGAACCACTTTTAATGGCTTGGTCGCCACATGCGGCCAAACGTCAAGGAAAGCCGCCACGGCTTGTTCGCAAAGTTCTTCTGAATGCGCCAGCCACAGAACAGCTTCCCCATCCTTGGCTGCTTCTTTTAGGAATTGGGTTATTATTTCAACAGCGGTTCTTGTCTTCCCTGAACCTGTCGGCATTTGGACAATAAAACGTGCGAGTTCAGGTTCTAGTTTTTCTGTCGCTTCCGAGAACACCGGCATTTGGTATTCTTTAAGGGGTTTATAAGGCCTGTCAGCTAAAGGAATGTCTTGAACGATTTGGAATTCCCTTTTGTCTTCAGGAAGAGCCTCATCGGAAATATTTAGAACCTTAGCTACAAGACTTGCGCTTTCTCGATTTTTCCAACCTTTCTGAGCTAGCGCATCAATTTTCTGTTCGAAGGATGGAAGAGCTTGGGGGTCGATATTCAGCGCCTTGAGGGAAGCATCCACCCGATCTGGCGGCAGCGTGTTGAAAAGCTGCTTTCGAAAACTTTTATCCAACAAATATTGGTTGCCGTAGAAAGCGTCAAAAATCTTTGTTAGCCCATCCAAGCTATACATTTCATTTGGATCAAACTCGCTTTTTCTTAGACCTGGCAGCAGCTTTTCTAAGCGCGCAAGCTGTTCTTCACCAATAAGCTTTTGCAATGCGGGTTTGCCAAGATTTTTCCAGATCGGGAACATTCTATCCTGCTGTCACTGTTCTTGTTCATTTTCATAGGTTTTGAGATACGTTGCTAAAAAGCTTCCCCAGTGCATGCGGAACTGATCCATGAACTGTGAAATCGTCACAGATGTGTTGGCATCAAACGAAGCTTCTGCCTTGGCAAAAGACATGATCAGAAGGTCGATTAAAACCTTCAGGCGTTTTGCATCCTTTGCATCATCCACGCTACCTAGCTTGTCGATGATATCTTTGATTTCGGAAAAGAATGTGTGCTGCGTATTATAAGTAAGAACGCTTCGACCGCCCAAATGGGCAACCTCGAAGAAATCGGAACCTTTCCATGCGTCTTGAATGATGGTGAAAGGCTGGCTTTTGAATTTTGTTTCCCACGCAGCTTTTGTTTGTTCGTCTGCATCTTTAAGCCAGTTATTTACAAATTTTCTCGTTTCCTCGTCCGTGTCTTTGTCTTTGTCAATTTGATTGACGGGCGTGGGAGAATGTTTAGCGACGGCTTCGGCACCCTCATGCTGCGTTACTGTTGTAGGGGATGTCGGGGTGTTATTTTGGGTGGCATCGGCTTCTTGCCAATTCCTCTGCACCTCGGCAATTGCCGTTTTTCTGGTGGGTTCTATTTTATCAGCAATAGTTTGTTTCAGTGATTTAACAGGAACTGCGCCTCTTTTGATGTTTTTAACTGTGAAAGCGGCATCAAGAATAGCGTCAAAAGAGATTTCACACCCCCACCACCTATCTATTTCCTTGAAAGAGGATTTCGGCCAATAGGGGATGTGCCCATAAAACACTTCCCTATCATTTCGAATGATAGAAATTCCTTCGTTCCGATCAATAAACCTCTTTCTAGCCTCAGCGGAACCACCCGAACCTGACACTGGACGAAATTCCTTGGGAAGCAAACTCATTCTGATGGCGATTTTAGACTTTGTTGGCCCGCCGGGTTTTCTGTCTTCCTCTGGAATGGGCCAGTCAATTTCCATGCTGGTATATTCATGTGCCTTTGGGTCGTCAGGAAAGGCTGTTTTTTCTGTTGAAAAATATAAAGGATCAATGGCGTGAACAATGTGTCCGTTTACGGAGATGTTCAAATCCTTCCATATGAACTTCCGGTACGTTCTCCCGGCCCATATCGTGAACTCTTCTATAATTTCGGATGCATTGTCCGGCTGCCGATCATATTTACTCCAAATCACAATCGTGCCGTGATCCTTCCCTGCCAAATCCAGAAATTTTTGGGGAGGTTCTTTTTTGGCTGGATCAGGAATCCCAACCATACGGGGAGGTTGAGAAGTAATTTCTTCCAAATCGACGTAGGTGTATTGCCATACGCCTCCTTTTTGCCTCGAATAAAGCTCGACCTTTTGGCACTGATTGATTGCCGCCAGCGTTGCGCCCACGCCAAATCGGCCTATGCCACCCCTGTCGTTAAACCTGCTGGAATACCCAAGTTGCAAGCAATGGTGCAGGATTTCGGAAGACATGCCATCGCCATCGTCAGCAAAGATGACGCATTTTATCGGTTCGCGGTTTTTATCGGCGTGGTCATAATCAAAAAGGACTTTTATATTTTTTGCGTGCGCTTGGATTGAGTTATCAATCACTTCGCCATAAGCACTATATGCGTCAAAGTCAGAATTTCTCATTGAAAGCAACGCAGCGCCACTTTCAACCAAAGGAACCTGAATTTCTTCTTGTTGTTGTAATTTTTGCGCTTGTTTGCTCATAACCTTCTCCGCTGGTGGGGAAGGGATAATCTATCGGATTCAATCAATAATTCAAAGCCCTTGTAAAAGCCCCCCAAATTCTTGCCTGCAATTGAACAGCTAGGCTGCTTCTTTGTTTCCTAATGAAGCCATCTCTGAAATTTTCTGGAATTGGACCATGATTTCATTGTGATGCTGGGCAAGGTAGCGCACGATGCGGGCGTTACCAAGCAACGATGACAGGTATCCCTTGGCAAGCGTTAAATTAAGGACATCCGCGCCGTAGTTTTCTTCGATCAGCCGGTATTCGCACTGCAAGCTGGCCATCTCGCTTTCCATGCGCGCCATCTGATCTTCATCAAGGCCTTTAATCTTTTTCGGTTTTTCAGGATCTATGAGCTGATCTTTTGGCGTGGCGGCCAGCAGCGCACGGACATAGGAAACGGAATAAACGCCCGCATCATTCATCAACGTGGCCGCCTCGATCTGTCGGAAACCCTTCATGCGCCGGAGGATTGGAAATGACGCTGTTGCTACCATTTTGTCTTTAAGCAGATCGGCGGCTTCGGGGCAGATACCTTCCAGCAGGTTGCGTTTGCGGACGATATTGCCGATATCGACATTCAACGCTTTGGCTATCTTCTCTTCCGGCACTCCGCGCTCGACCGCGCGCAGAATCATTTTATGTTCCTGCACAGTTGAGAGGCGGTTGATATGCTTGTTGTAAGTGAAAGCTTCATCATCGGTGGAAACAAGGCAGGTCAGTTCCGTTTCGCCGATTTCCTTTATGGCCTCTACGCGTAGGTGGCCGTCGAGAAGAATATATTTCCCCTTATTTTGTGTGTCGCGCGAGACGACCGGCGGTTCAATAATTCCAACCTCCTTAATCGAGGCCAGGATTTGAAGATATTTCTGGCTGACGCGCACGGCGGGGGCAACCACCTTCAGCGGTATGATCTGGTCGATCCGTAAGTCAACGGTCGAGCTGTCGAAACCGACTTTGATTTCGCTTTTCTGAAATTTCGGTTTCCTATGCACGTAGACCGCCTTTTTGTTCCATGAGATTTGCCAGCGGCTTAGGCAAGGTGGTCAGACCTTCGGCGCGCAGGAGGTTGTTAAAGTTTTCATCCTTGAACAGGCTGCGTAGTGCTTCCGTCACGAACAGAAGGCGATTGCCAATCATTTCGGCTTTGCGTGCTAGAAGGCGCTTGCGGTCAACCTCGCGCTGATAAACCTTCAGAACATCCTGCGCAGATATCCCGGCCTCGCGCCGGTTGCGCGGGCCGCCACCTCGATTTTCGCGGAAAGTTTTACCCCTGCGCTTGCGCGTATCGAGGAGGCGCTTTGCCAGCATGAGCCTTTTACCGCGTAGCTGTTTACCTTCATAGGCTTCGCGCAAAGCTTTCTGTTCATCCTGCGGGGAAAGAGCAACCTTGATCGCTACACTGATCGGCATATGCCCGGCTTCAACGGCAGCTAACAGCCGTTCTTCGCCATGTTCCATTAAATTCAGAACGCCATTTACATATTCGCCGGTCAGGCCTGTTTTAGCGGCAATGGCCTTTGCGTCATAACCTTTCTTTTGAAGAAGCTCAACGCCCTGCATCAAATCCATCGCCCGGTGTTGGCGGCGGGCAAGATTTTCCACGAGGCTCATAATCAGGGCTTGTTCCTGATCGGCTTCGATGATGATAGCCGGAATTTCTGTCTGGCCACAGGCCATAAAGGCTTCTAGCCGCCCTTGACCGCAAACAAGATCGTATTTCTTGCCGGACGTGCCGGACTGGCAATGTGTAACCGTGATGGGCCGTTTCAGCCCAACCTGCGTGATGTTGTCGGTTATATCGTCGAAGACCTTTTTGTTTCTAACACGGGGATTGAGAACATTGATTTCATCAATTGGAATCGTCTTGATTTGCGACGCACGTTTCTTGCTCATGCCGCCTCCGGTATCGCCATGCGCTCGGCCAGCATGAAAAACGGTTCAAGGTCATCAAAGCGGTAGGCGTCCAGCGCCAGTTGGTTTTGGTCGGCCAACCGGATGTTCGGATTTTCCACATCAAGCGCGGGTAGCAGATAATAATCCAAAGGCTCGGCGTTTGCCGGATTCATCCGAATGGCGATGGTAATGTCCGGTAACAGGCTAGCGTCAAGATGCACTTGCCAGCGGTTGTTACCGTTCGGCGCTTGTTGGCAACGGCAAATAACGACCGAGGCTCTTATTTCTTCGTTGATGATCAGCAAGTCCGTATCTGGATCGCGCCTCACGCTGCCGCCGAAGGATTTGATTTTCTCCATTGCGGCTTCAATGACGCCCGGATGCATCTTGCGCAGGTTTTTGTTGATCTCAATGTAGCTGTAATCGCGGTCTGGCGTGAAACCGACGAGCTGGTAGGCGCGAATGAGGCTGCCGAACCGATGTGCATAAACGCTGGTGGAAGGCATATCCTCGGCTTCGTTAATGATCATGCCTGACAGCCATCCCTGCCGTTCATGAAGAGCTTTTAGCTTCGCTAACATTTCATCGTCGCTGAATCTGCGTCCGCGCTCGCGTATCATTTCTTGCGCCGTGTAAAAATGGCTGGGTTCCACGATGCCCTGGAACACGCCGTCGGCGCGCACCCACATATCCGGCTCGTTCTCGACGCGCTTCACCTTCAGTTTGAATGATGTGCGGTTAAAAATGTTGTTGCCAATATATTTTTCGTTAGTCAGAACTTCATGCACCGTGCCGCGCGTCCACGCCCGGCCTAGATCTGTAACAATGCCTTGCTGGTTGAGCCGCGCCGCTATGGCACTTTCCAATAGGCGGTCTTCGACGAATGCTTTGTAAATCCAGCGCACGGTCTCGATTTCTTCTTCTGGCCCCGGCACCAGAATGACGCGGTCGGTTTGTAGCGATTTGTGTTCACCGCGCTTCAGCTCGCCTTTTGGATTTCCCTGCTCATCAATTAGCATGCGCCTTAGGCCGTAGCCCGCGGGGCCGCCTTGGCGGTATCCGAGTTCGATCAAGCGGCACTGACCACAAACACCTTGGCGGAAAGCTCTCGGCTGTACTCGCCTGCCATAGCGCGTTTGACGCCTTTAACGATGGTCGAAACCGGGCTGCCATCATTTTCAAATTGCTCGGCGACGTATTGCACCTCGATACCTGCGCGGCGGCAGATGTATTCGTAATAGGCGCTTTCATCGGCATCCTGAAAGCGGCCCCAGCGGGTTACGTCCAGCACAAGGATGGTTGTATAATCGGCAAGGCTGGATTGAACATCGGTGATAAGTTTCTTGAGCGCATCGCGCCCGTCAATCTTGAGGCCGCTTTTGCCTTCGTCGGCATAGGTGCGGACAATTTCCATTTGATGCCGAACTGCGTATTCCTTGATTGTCTCGGCTTGATTTTCGGTTGAATATTTCTGATGGTCGGTTGACATCCGAACATACATGGCCGCACGGCGAGGCAGAATCGCGCCTGCCTCAAATTTGGTTAAGGTTTTCGAGCTGATTTCGGTGCGCACTTTGATGATCCTCGCGGTCTAAAACTGTCATTTTGAGCGCCACACTGGGGCCGCTCCTTGGCACATTAGTAGCCAAGGGGGTGTATGCATGTCCCGCTCAAAAAAAGACCGACTTTTTCCGGGTGGCGCTAACAGAATTACTGATCTTGAACTTGCCGAGCTTGTCGCCGCTGCTTTGCGACAAGACTATGGAGACTTGCCATCAGCGGTAAAACAGATCGGGCGCAGAACCGGAGCTAACTTGCGCGCCATCAAAAACTGGTATGAGGCGCGCCACGCGCCGTCTTCCAGTCATTTGTTGACCCTCGCCAGATCTTCGCCCGGCATCCTAAAACTGGTGCTGGAACAAGTGGGCGGTAGCGATTTATTTGACGCATTTCAACTGTTGGGTGGGCAAAGCGCCGCCCAGAAGATTCGGCCCCCGCATGTCCCTATAAATGTCCCTATAAAAACCTCGCTGCCCATTTTAAACGAAAGGCAAAGTTGGTTTTTAGAGGCTTTGGAAAACGAAATTCAAGTTCGAATAACTGACATTGCCGCGCGCTATGGTGTGTCTCTTAAAACGGCCAAGCGTGATGTAGCGTGGTTAAAATCATGCAACCTCATATTGTTTATTGGCGCTCGGAAAACGGGCCGGTATCAGCTTGCGAAAAAGGCTTAAAACCTAAGTTAATTGCTATCTCAGGGGTTATTCATTACAGTTGGCGCAGGACAGCGAAAAAGGCTGTTCCGGGGCGTTGAAACCTCTACTGGCGAGCGATTTCACATCAGCTCGTAAATCCGATGTGCCTCTCGACCTTATGGTCGGGGAGGCGGCGGAATATAACAGCGCTTGCGCGAATACGCTGCGCCGTCCAGTACGGTTCAAACTCCCCGATCTCCAGAGATTTTCTCTGGAGATCGTTTGCTTGGGGGAGTGAGGAAATGACCAGCGACAAGAGCAGGCCGTTTAAGGAAGCTTTGAAGGGTGTCGCTGACACCCCGGAAACGCTCGTGGAGGAACTGCGGGCGATGGCAGAAGGTCAGGGCGAATACAGCCGCTTCCTGTATATCTCGCCGTGGATCAAAGGGATCTGGAATGCCGCTGCCGACTGGATTGAAAATTCCAACCGGGGCAGCACGCATTAATTCAGGCTGCGTCGGTAAGTTCTATACCATCGTCTTTTTTGGTTTCCTGCAATGTGGCCTGCCGCTCGAAATTTTCAATGTCTTCGAGCCGATAAAGAATTTTGCCCCCAATCTTGAGAAATAATGGCCCGCGGCCTTCGTGACGCCAGCGTGCCAGCGTTGCAGGCGACATGCGCCAGCGGGTGGCCAGCGTTTTACTGTTAATGATCTGGGTCATAAGCGGTTCCTCCGTTCCGCCATTCATGCGTAGAGTTTTTGATATATCCAGCCGCATCATGCGAAAAACAGGAAACAGGTGGTAAGCGCCGGTAAAGGATGGAAAGCGCAGGAAACCTTTCCAACCGTTTCCAAAACCCTGTTGCGCACGCCGATGGGTTCCGGCATTTTAGGAAAAATAGGAAGTAGGTTCGCTGGTAGAACCTATCTCTCCGCCATTTCTTGTTTTAGGACTTCCGAGGATGTCCGGCAAACAGGTCCAACCATCTGTAAAATCAAGTTGATTTGTTGTAAAATGTCCGAAGTGATTTTCGTACAGCCGGACGATTTGCGGGCGTCAACCGGGTACAAATTCAGCAGGCCATTTCTTGCCGGCTGATTTTGTTTGAGAATTAAAGATCTAAAAGCTGCACAACTGCCTCTTTTATACGATGCACAATAGATGGACGTTGCGGCTGATCACCCAGGGTGTGCTCGATTTCTTTTCTTAATTTTATGACATTTGAGCCGGTAACGGGCTGGCCAACAATGGCTGAGATTTTATCGATCCCCTGCTGAAAATGGGGTGGGCAGTGGTAGACGCCAGAACGAGAGTATCTGAAGGCCGTTTCAGCATCCCGGATCGCGCGCAATTTTGTCGTGGGCTTTCCGTCGTTGGGGTAATTGAAATCTTTATCAATGCAAACCCACGGATAAACGGTGTCCACCCGCATGGGGGTTGGAGACAATTGATAGCGCATGTGTTCCCTTTCAATCGTTGTGGGGCTGAAGAAAGACTGGTCCTGTATGAATGGCTCCGTTTGTACGAACGGGGGCTTCGATATAGGTTATCATTTTTCTTAGAAAAAAAAGTGGTTCTTGGTCGGTAAGATGTCCGTCAGGATTTTCACCGCTTTGGTTAAGAAGATCGATGATGTCATTCTTCCATTTTTGGGGATAAGGACCGCATGTCCGTGCATATTGTAAAACCGTGTCGGTATTGCCAATAAGGTGCAGCTTCTGATCGCTCAACACCTGGGTCCATACGACATAGTCATATACTTTAGGCGGATTGCCGGTGAGCATAAGCGCAACATCCGGCAGTTCCGCCAACATCTGATCAAGTTCAGCCACGGTAACAATTTCAGCCGGATAAGCAGTATCGACCCGGAATCCCAATTCGCCATGTTTTGCAGCGAGCCAGGCCAGATAAGCCTGTTCGGCCACGGGGTCATGTTCCAATAAACAAACAAAGGTATCGAGGTCATGGCCAATGGCCCCGTAACCTTTGGCGAAGCTTCCAAAAACGAAGGCAAACATCAAATTACCATTAAATATGGAAACGATGTTTCTTCTGAAATCTTCCTGAAAGTCGGGCGGTAAATTATTATTGGCCATGTGTGCGTTACGGTTCGGCTTGTCGCGTCGATGTTCGGCGGTTATTGAGTAAACTGGCTATCTCGCGCGATACGAGGATGGGCTGGGCGACGGATGTGCGTCCCATTTGCACGAACGATGCACCAAACGAAAAGCCGCCATATTCAAAATTACCACGCTCGTGTTCATGGATGGTTTTTCCTGCAAGCACAATCGAATGCGATTGCCCGCTTGACACATAGCTGCTTGTGCCAAACGTAGTCACGTACATTGCGTTGTAACGGTATTGCTGGGCTTCGAAATAGGCCTGGAGATCAGCCTCATCCCTGTACTCCACAACATGGAGAAGTGGCGAGAAAAACTCCTTGTAATTGACAGATTCAAACCCAGGCACAAAAACCATTGTTGGCTGCATAATACGGTCTTTGAAATTTATATTACCGCCAAACACGATTTGATCGCTAAATTTAACTAAATGTTCAGCCGCGACGAGCAACTGCCGGTTTTCAAATAGCGGCCCAACGCGCACGTCGGGGTCGGCAAAATCGCCCACCTTAATACGGGCAAGACATTCCGCCGCGGCCGCAATGAAGTCGCTGGAAACGGAGCGATGCACAAGAATGCAGTCGGCGGCGGCGCAATCCTGGCCGCTATTAAATATTTTTACGTCCACAGATTTTTTGGCGGCAATTTCGACATCGGCACCGGGTCCCACCACAACGGGGTTCACGCCGCGGCCATTGAACAAAAACATGCCATCTTTACGTATGGTATTGCGGAGCTTGTTGGCGTTTTCGATTTTACCGGTAAACAAGGTGACATCTACGTTGGGAATAAGGGCGCCGGCAAAATCATCCCGGCTGCCTTGGTAGAGATGGACATTGCGATGGCTCTTTTCCAGATCCAGAAGTGTTGCGATTTCGCTGAAGATGGAATTAAGTATCGCCGGAACCTTGATCGTTACCTCTTCCGCGAGATAGCTCGGCATAATGCCGAACAAAACTAGGGAATAGAGGGGTAGATTAAGCGGCATTAGCGTTGCCATGCTTTCAACCCCGCCGACAAAATTCTTTTGTTCAATTTTTATATTTCGCAGACAGTCTTGTGATTTATGTATTTCATCAAGCGCAACGTCGCGGGGCTCAATTCTTTGGAGAATGGCGAGCAGTTCGGCCTCTTTATCCCCGATCGTGGATGACAACACACGGCACGACTCTTCTATGGCCTGGAATTCAAGCATTCATACGTCTCTTGGATGGGCTCAGCCGTTTTGCGGCTTCAGTAATAGTTCTTTTCTAAATGAAATAGTGCCTGGCGGTTTTGGTACCGGGCAATTATCGGCGTTTTTATCGTGCCATACGCCATCTCCATATGCGTCGGGCTTTTTGTAGATGACGGCGTGGCTGCGTGTAGAAAAATGAATATCAACTTCTGACTCGCCAGTATCTTTTTGAATTTCAATGGCGCCAAAACGACTAATAAAAATAAACTCTTTTGTGTGTACCATCACCGTTACGCCCGGATAGCCTTCGACGGTTTCAAAACATTCCGTGGTCGATGGATACATGCGGTCTGTCAGTTCGCCGTTCACATAGGTGCGCGGGGGAGCCCATGGATTATCGGGTAGTGCGTCTTCCAGATGATTTAGCGTATTGCTCATTTGCGCATAGGCTTCGAGCCCGCTTGCGGCGGGCGGTTGCTTGTCTAGTTCCGCAAGAAGCCTGCGAATACGTTCGCCTTTGGAAGGAAGGGGCATGGGGTGACTCCTAAAAGCCGGGTTGGCCGGCGGGTTTTGTAAACACGCGTCCAGCCGGCGTAGCGCCGTTTTCGGGCTCTGGCACATAACGCTGCATTTTTTCGGGCATCGCGATACCCAGCATGTCGGCGCATGTGTCGATCTGATCGAGGGTAAGGCCAATCAAACGTACGCGGCTTGATTGTATCTCTTTGCTTTCGGCCCCCACGACCGGACAGCCTGCATAAAATTTGCTGAATGCCTGCGCGACATTATATACGTGGTCGCATATGTAATTGGGCATTCTTCGATCGAAAGCCCGGGTCGTCATATTTGCAAAGTCGAGCAGGGCAAGAATTAGATCACGCTCGGCAGGGTGCGTAACCGTAATAGCGGCAGAATCGTCCCGATCAAGCTTGGATAAAATGGAGCGAATGCGTGCGCCGGCATACTGGATATACGGGCCCGTCTTGCCTTCCGCTTTCGTCATCGATTCAACATCGAAGATATAATCAGCCTCGCGTTGAACGCTCAGATCGCCATATTTTACAGAAGCGATGGCGATATCCGTGATGAGTTTTTTTGTTGCCGCATCATCGTCTTTAGGTGACTCGGGGTTTTCACCAAAGGTCTTTTTGACCACTTCTTCTTCCGCGAGGTTGAGAAGTTCGGTCAACCGCATGACCCCGCCGGCGCGGGTTTTGAATGGCTTGCCGCTTGGATCATTCATCGTGCCAAAGCCGAGATGTTCAAGCTTGGATGAATCGATAAGGCCGATTTTCTGGGCAGCCTGAAAGACCTGTCGGAAATGCAATGCCTGGCGTTTATCCACCACATAGAAAATTTTATCGGGATCGAACTGTTCCTCGCGCATAAGAATAGTCGCGAGATCGGTAGTGGCATAGGTTAAGCCGCCGTCGCTCTTATAATAGATGAGTGGCGGCAGAGGGGTGCCGTCGGTTGACGTGAGCTCAATAACTTTTGCACCCTGACTCTCTGTCAGTATGTGCTTGGCTTCAACTTCCTCATTAAGGGCCGGGATGTAGGCATCCGCGTCGCTTTCACCAAGCCACAAGTCGAAATCAACGTTCAGGCGGGCCAAATCACCTTTGACGGAATCTGTAGAGACGTCAATGAAATGACGCCATAACGCACGATAGCCGGGCTGGCCCTTCTGTAGTTTCACCGTGGCTTCACGTGCCGCATCCGCAAATGCAGGATCTTCTTTAAATTTCTTGGCGGCTTCCGGATATAGTCGATTTAATACATCGACTGTAACCGGCGATGGCGAGGGGAAGTCCCCCTGGCGCGTTACATCAAAATATGGCCACTGCGGGTGATCTTCTTTAAGCTTTGCAATCAGCATGCCCATGGGCGTGCCCCAGTCGCCCCAATGAATATCGGAAATAACGCGATGGCCCATATAACGGCTAATACGTTTGATGGCTTCACCGATTACGGCGGAACGAAGATGCCCCACGTGTAATGGCTTGGCCACATTAGGGCCCGCATAATCGACGATAATTGTCTGCGCCGGTTCGGCGGCCGTAACGCCAAACTTATTAGCTGCCGATATATGCGCGGCTTGCTGTGCCAGATAGGCGTCGTCGATGATGAAATTAATAAAACCGCCGCCGGCGACGTTGGCGCTTTTAATTGCCGCATTTGCTGGCAGATTCTCGATGATCATTTGAGCGATGGCGTTGGGCGACGTACGCATTGTTTTGGCAAGCCGGAACGCTGCATTGCTCTGAAAATCAGAGATCTCGGGCCGGTCGCTGGTCTGTACTTTCGCCTGGCTTTCATCAAGGCCAAGGCGGGCGAATGATTCACGCAACAGTTTTTCCAGGTCGTCAATAATCGAAAACATATATATCTCCAATGTAAATCCGGCGGTCACATTTTCTTTATCATCTTTATACAATCACTAAACCAATCGGCTTGGGTCGGGTCTTTCCATTCACTGCGGCGATACCCGATCTTCTCATAAAAATCGACGACAGGCGGATCCGCATTGATAAGAATGACATTCTTGCCAAGATCCGCAGCTTGCCGTTCGGCCAGCTGAATCAATATTTTTCCCAGACCCTTCTTCTGCATACTGGATTTTATGGCCACCAGACGCAGAATAGCCGTGTTATCATTTTGCAGGTCAATACGAACCGTGCCGATTATTTCATGGTCCCTTTTTAAAACACGCGCCAGATTTTGCGGTTTTAAATCATCGGGATGATTTTCGGAATAGTCCGGGTTGACCCGCCCATCCATTTCAAAAAGTTCTTGCCTGCGAATAGTGTGATACTGCTTCCATTCTTCCGGCGAATTTGGCGCCACCAGACTTACTTCGGCAGATAGTTTTTCATGGCTATTCATCAGGGAAAAGTCCATATTTTTCTCTTTCTAGCACATCCCATCAGGCGCGCAACTGCTATGCCGCTTAATCGTGTTCGAGGCCGCCGTTAACTTTGTTTCTTAATACATCTGAACGCGTTGGCGTCAGGCCGTCTTCATATTTGCGGGCGAGGAAATACCACTCCGTGCCAATATCCGCCTTATCATACGGCAGCAATATATAGCTGTCGTAGGGTGCGCGGAGTGGCTCACCTGTTCTATCGTGCGCCGCAATAGCCGTGCCTTTTTGAATGAAGTCAAAGTTTTTCCAGGCGCCGGTAAACGAAAACTGTGCCGGCCGCATGACGATTTCCTTGACACTCACACGTTGCACCGGCGTTCGCGGGGCGTCGTAATCAACCATGCCCAAATGCGCCAGGCTGGAGCGTATGGCATGGTAGGCCATGTCAATAGACGCCGGATCGTCGTTTTTTCCACATTCGATAGTGGTAGAGATCTTACCGCGATCATGGGCGTAATTGCCGGGTTCTGCCCGATCCGGCTCGCGAACGAGCGAAAACCAATCCATGACGATAAAATCCAGGCCGCAGTTTTCTGCAAATGCACGCGATGTATCATCCATATAATCCTGAAATACGAACGGTTTACCGGGGGAGGGAAACGAGTGAATATCGAGTAAAACGTCGCACGCATCAATCAGCGGCAGCAATTCCGGAATGAGGGTTTCTTCATAGGCCGTGGGATTCGCTATTGTGCGAAAAATATTATTCAGATTTTTTTCTAAATAACGATGGTGCGGGGAAGCCCCGGGGTTACACCGGGGCACAAAATCAAGCGTGCCCTTTTTAAGACGAATGAGACCGCTATCCAACTCGCCGTGCAAACGATCTAGAGCAAGTTGGCCGCACACTTCATTTCCATGGATGCCGCCAAAAATTAAAAAATGCGGCCCGATTGCATTGGAGACATATGAGTGGGTTACGATCTTCTGCATGGTATTCATATTCCAATTAATAAAATTATTTACCGCAGATTTTCTAATGGCGCGAAATCGGGTGGATTTAATGAAGATACATATTAATTCGGTGCGAAACGCACAACAATTATCAATCTAAGTCAGTGAGGGGCTATTTATTTTTTTTGCGCTAATAAATCTTACAATTCGTGCATAGTTTATTATCATTTGACGTCACGTGCGGCGTAGATCCTCTTTTTTCAATCAAAGGCAAGAAGTCGGACCAACGATAGTGCGTCTAAGGAATTATTGCATAAAAACTCTGTTATTATAGGTCTCATTCTCCTGTCAGCAACAGGTCATGATGCATCGCGCAATCGCCATTAGGCTAAAAGACGCGGCAGCGTTATTGCTTTGTCATTCTTAACAGGCTCAGGTCATAGCCCATGGCAGCGGCGCGGGCTTTAACAGTTTTCTCCAACGCTTTTGCGGGATGCGGGGTGCGGAAGAGAAGCCAGAGATAGCGCCCCGATGGCTCGCCCACGATTGACCAGTCATATGTTTCGCCGTGATCGAGAACCCAGTAATTGCCATAGAAAGGCCAGAAGAAAGATACGCGCAACTTGGCGTTTTCACTGCCGGGCACGGTATATGCCTGAGCTTCGGCGGATTCAAGCGGAGCATCCAGCCGTTCCCTGCGGCAGGCATTGACGACTTTGATCCTGCCATCCGGGCGCAAACTGTAATCGGCTGTTACGGCCTCGCAGTCTTTCTGGAAACTGGCTTCGTAACGCGCGATTTCATACCAGCGGCCGAGATATTTTTGCAGATCAACGGCCTTGGCGGGTTCGGGCACCGAAGAATTGCCAATCGGCCCCTGCGCGCACCCGCACAGCGCCATAAGCATGGCCAGACACAGCAGTTTACTTATTTTTATCATCGGTGGCGGCCCCGCTGGTTGTGTGGCAAACAGATTTTTTTAATCCAAGCATATAAAAAAAATTGTACCGGAGGCCATATAAATCAACCATATCCATCTGAACGGTAAAATGGATTCGAACCGGCTATTTATCAAAATAAAAAATATCCTGTGCGGCGGGTCCGGGCGTCTAGCCATTCGTTTGCGGGTTACGTATTCTCCGCCATCTGCGGCATTCAAAAAATCAGGCGCCATGACCCTTTTAAAGCAAATCAACACGCCCTTCGGCACCATCCGCATCACGCGCGAGGCGGATGGGACGCTGTGCTACTACCAGAACGGCTGTTTTCACAGTCAGGCGACGCGTGGCGGGGTGAGTGTGTGTGCGTATGTGCATGTGATCACCGAGATTATCCGGCAGAAGAAGTCGAAGAATGTGCTGATTATCGGCTGCGGCGGCGGCACGCTGGCGACCATGATCAGCCGACTGGGCGCCCGTGTGACGGTCGTGGATATCAATCCGGTGGCTTTCGATATCGCGCGGGATTATTTCAAAATGCCGAAGAGCGTGGAATGTGTGAAGCATAATGGGCTGACGTTTGTGCGTAAAACCCCGAAGCGGTTCGATGCGATTGTGATTGATGTGTTTGATTCCGATAACAATGTGCCGGAAGGGTTTACCAAAAAGGGTTTTCTTGCCGCCTGCCGCAAAATTCTGCGCCGCGGGGGCCTGCTGATTTTAAACGTGATCACCCCTAACGATAAAGACAGGCGCGCCGACTACATCGCGGCGCAGATGAAAGGCGCGGCCATGGCGCCCACCCTTTACGACTGGCCGGGCGAAAAAGACCGCAACACGCTGGTGGTGGGCGGTTCCGTGGCCCGCATCAAAATCCCCTCCGGCCAGGAGCCGCGCTGGATGAAGCCGGATTTGAAGGGCGTGATCCGCCGCGCGCAGCAAGGATAGTGCGCGGGGCTATAAATCTGCTAGGGTTGGGAAAGAGGGATAATCAGCCATAGCATGGCGCTGCTTTCCAATCGGATGCGTTCAGGCGCGAAGATCAGATATGCCCGACTTTCTCATCATCATTTTATTTATTGTTTGGCTTGTTTTTGCCAATCGAAAAGTTTTTCGGCGCCGGTCGTTCGGCCGCGCATTTTGGCGCAATCCGCGCAGGGACGATCATTTAAGCAAGGGGGATTATTTAAGCAAGCTGTGCAAGAAACAGCTTCTAACCCCCAATGAGGTGGAATTTTACCACCGTCTCACCCGGGCCTTGCCGGATTATTATGTTTTTCCGCAGGTAGCCTTTAATGCCCTGTTGGATGTGGATGGGTATGTGCCCGCCCGCGAATTTTATTTTTTGCGCAACCGGTTCGAGAAAAAAGTGGCGGACTTTGTCGTCTGCGCCCGGCCTTCTTGCGCGGTCGTCGCTGTTGTTGAACTGGATGATAAAACGCACGTGGATAAAAAAGACGAGAAGCGCGATGCGCTTTTAAAAGCGGCCGGTTATCGCATTGTACGGTTTTTATCCAGAAACAAACCATCGGAAAGCGAGATCGCCGCGCTCTTTGCCGCGATCCACGACAACAAGGTTGTCACAATCGTTTTCAATGGGCCGGGCACGCTGCGAAACAGCAATTAATCCGGCTTTGTCTTGATGTGGCGTGTTTTGCTGCGCCGGCCAAGGGCTGTTTTGAAAAAAACCGGCTTCCATAAAATTCGATCTATATTTTACGCATCGCATGGGTGCGCGCTGTGCGAATATTTACGATGTTTTGGCGCGTCGCCGATGTGCATTTGAATACATAAAATGCTTGGCATAATTACCTGAATCTCAAGGCCGGGATGTTGAAATAACCGAATAATTTTTGCGGTTATTTTAATGCTGAGCCATATTCGAAATTATATTGCGGTTGCTATGCTTGCGCTTCTGTGTGCCGTTTCACCGGCGCATGCGGATGGGCTTTTTGGCATGCGCGAGATTGAGAACGGCGACCTGTCGGCCTTCACCAAATGGGGCGAAGCGCAGGAACGCCAGGCGCATGCGGTACCGACGGCCGAAATCAAGGTTTGGCAGAAGTTTGTGGATGGCCTGCGCGGCAAAAGCAAAGCCGAACAGCTGCGCGCCGTGAACAGCTATATGAACAAGGTGCGCTATATTTCAGATATGGCCAATTACGGCAAAAGCGATTACTGGGCCACGCTGGCCGCCCTTGGCTTTGATGTAAACGACATGCGCGTGGTCATTCTGTTCGATAAGACCAAAGCCGCCCTTAAAATACGGAATTAAAGAAGAACATTGCATAAACAGAACGATTTAGAGCGGCCCCTCGGACTGATTCCGGGTGCCCAAAATTGACTTTGCAGCAGGCGATAGCCAGTTTCGCCCCATGCTTACCGTCAGCCAAATATTAAATAACGTCCGCGCCCTGCAGGAGGCGCTTCCGACTTACGTGCAGGCGCAGCCGCCCATTCACCGGCCCTGCGTGCTGTATATCGGCTGCGTCGATGCGCGCCTCGACCCGATTGTCGATATCGGCATCCCCAAAGGCTCGGCGCTGATCTTCCGCAACATCGCCGCGCGCGTGGTGATGGATAAGCGCGCCGCCGATAAAATGACCGCGCAGGATATTTCGCCATCCGGCGAGATTGCCGAAAGCGTGAGCATTGGCGCGACGCTGGAATTTTTCCTCGATCACATCCCGGCTGGCGAAGACGGAAAAAAAATGATTGTGGTGGCCGGCCACACCGATTGCGGCGGCCTGAAAGCCAAGCTGAATAACAGCGCGACGGCGCAGGATCATTATCTGCCGCGTTATCTGACGTGCCTGGATGGCGTGCTGGAAAAAACCCGCGCGGAATGCAAAGACCACGCGAATTTACTGCACGCTTTTACGCAGCAATCCGTGCGCCAGCATGTGAAGAATTTATATAGTTACCCGTCGGTGCAGCGCGCGCTTCAAGCCGGTATGCTCAGCGTTCAGGGCTGGGTCATCAATACGGCGACCGGCGGAATCTTGCAGATGAATGCCGAAACCGGCGAATTCAAGTCAATCAGCCCGCGTGGCTAAGCGTGCGCTTTACCGCATCGCGCCAGCCGGCCCATTTGTGGTCGCGGATGGCGGGGTTCATCTTCGGGGTAAATCGGGTATCCAGCTGCCAATGGGCAGCAAAGCTTTCCAGTCCCGGCACCATACCGATTTTTAAACCGGCCAGATAGGCGGCGCCGCGTGCGGTGGTTTCCATGACCACGGGCCGGTCGACCGGCGCATTTAAGATATCGGCAAGGAACTGCATGGTAAAGGCGCTGGCGCTTAAGCCGCCATCCACGCGTAAAACGGTATCGTGGGCGGCGGGCCAGTCGGCCTGCATGGCCTCTAACAAATCACGGGTTTGATAGCCGACGGATTCCAGTGCGGCGCGGGTGATTTCGGCCGCACCGGTGTTGCGCGTGAGCCCGCATAAAACCCCGCGCGCCTTTGCATCCCACCACGGCGCGCCAAGACCGGTGAAAGCGGGCACAAGATAGGTTTCTTCCGTCTCGTGCGCTTGCAACGCCAGCGCATCGGCTTCGCTGGATTTGCTGATGAACTTCAACCCATCGCGCAGCCACTGCACGGCGGCACCGGCGATAAAGATGGAGCCTTCCAGCGCATAGGTGCGCTTACCATCCAGCTGGTAGGCGATGGTGGTGAGCAGCTGATGTTTGGAGAGAATGGCTTTATCGCCCGTATTCAGCAGCGCAAAGCAGCCGGTGCCATAGGTGGATTTCATCATCCCCGGTGAAAAACAGCCCTGACCCACCGTGGCGGCCTGCTGGTCGCCCGCGATGCCGTGAATGGGAATAGGCGCACCGAATAGTTCGGGCAAGGTCACGCCAAAATCGGCGGCACAGTCACGCACATCGGGCAGCAAAGGCGTTGGAATATTAAAAAGCGCCAGCAGTTCGTTATCCCACGCGCCGGTATGGATATCAAGAAGGCCGGTACGCGAGGCATTCGTGGCATCGGTGGCGTGCATGCGCCCGCCTGTGAGGCGCCAGAGTAAAAAGCAGTCGATGGTGCCGAATGCCAGTTGGTTGTTGCGCGCGCGTTCGCGGGCACCCGGGACATGATCAAGGATCCAGCCGATTTTTGTGGCGGAGAAATATGGATCAAGCCGCAGGCCTGTCTTGCGGCTCATCATCGGCTCGGCGCCCTGATGGCGGAGATGCGCGCAGGTATCGGCGGTGCGGCGGTCTTGCCAGACAATCGCGTTGTGAATGGGTTTGCCGGTGTCGCGTTCCCATATCACCGTGGTCTCGCGCTGGTTGGTGATGCCGATGGCCGCAATCTGGCCCGCTTCAATCCCTGCCTTGGCAATGGCGCCTTTTATCGTGGCGACGACGCTGCGCCAGATGTCTTCTGCGTCATGCTCGACATAACCCGGCAGCGGGAAATGCTGGGGAAATTCTTTCTGATCAATCGCCACCACCTTCAGCGCCGCATCAAACACAATGGCGCGGGAAGATGTGGTGCCTTGATCGATGGCCAGAAGATAATGATTCATTATTAAAGCTTACCTTCTTAGCGGGTTTCCATAAAGCGGGCGAGACTTGCCTGCTGCAAAGCGTTCAGATGCAAGCCCAGCTTGCTGCGGCGCCACAGCACATCTTCGGGTGTGCGCGCCCATTCGTGCTGCATCAGGTAACGGACTTCCGCGGCTGTTAAATCCGCGCCGAAATATTCGCCAAGATCGGGCAGGCTGGTGGCATGGCCGAGTATATCTTTTGCTTTGGTGCCATAGGCGCGGGCGAGGCGTTCGGCATGCGCGGGGGTAAGGAACGGCCATTGTTTTAGCGTGGCGTTGATTAAATCTGGCAGGCCATCATAGGCAAAATCACCGCCGGGCAGGGGGGCGGTGCCCGTCCAGGCGCCCTGCATATTATAATAAGGCGCAAGCTTGGTTACCGCGACTTCCGCCAGATGGCGCGCGGCGGTGAGCTTGCCGCCATATACAGATAGCAGCGGCGCTTTGCCGCCCGTATCTTCTACATCCAGCAGATAATCGCGCGACAAATTCTTGGCGCTGCGTTCATGCGTATCGTACAGCGCGCGAATGCCGGCAAAATGCCAGACCACATCGGCGGGCGTGATGCTTTGCCTGAAATAATTGTTGGCCAACTGGCAGAGGTAGCTGATTTCTTCTGGCGAAGCCGCGACCGTAGCGGGATCACCCGTGAACGGATAATCCGTGGTGCCGAGAAGGGTGAAATGCTGCTGGTAGGGAATGGCAAAGACGATGCGGCCATCGTTATTCTGGAAAATATAGGCCTTATCGTGATTGAACAACGCAGGCACCACGATGTGGCTGCCGGCGACCAGCTTCACATGCACATGTTTTTTAACAGGTAATGTGGCATTCACCTGTTCGATCCACGGGCCGGTCGCGTTCACCAGACCGCGCGCCGAAATGGTTTGGCCGGTACTCAATGATAGTTGCCACGCATTGTTGGCGCGCGCCGCGCGTTCAAGGCGTGTGCGGGTGAGAATGGTTGCGCCATGCGCGGCAGCATCCACGGCGTTCAGCACGACGAAGCGCGCATCATCCGCGCGGCAATCGGAATATTCGAACGCTTTTTTAAAACGCGGCTGCAGGCTAACGCCTGCTACATCGCTTTGCAGATCGAGGCTTTTCGAGCCCGGCACCCGCTCGGCACCACCCAGCAGATCGTAGATATATAAGCCAAGGCGCAGCAACCACGCGGGGCGCAGGCCGGGGTGATGCGGCAGCACAAAACGCGTGGGCCAGATAATATGCGGGGCCGTGCGCAAAAGCCGCGCGCGCTCCGCCAGCCCTTCGCGTACCAGTTTAAAGCCGCCCTGTTCCAGATAGCGCAGGCCGCCGTGAATGAGTTTGCTGGAAGCCGAGGATGTGCCGCTGGCAAGATCGGCTTGTTCGATTAATACAACGCGCAGCCCGCGCCCCGCGGCATCGCGCGCGATCGCGGTGCCGTTAATGCCGCCGCCGATGATGGCCAGGTCATATTCCGTCATGATTCGTAGCATATACGAGGCTTCGGCCGGCTCGGTAGTAAGAAAATTGACACCTGCTGGCGGGGAAATCGCCATTTAAAATGGGCTTTGCCTGTGCACGCGCGCCGCGCTGGTATGGCGGGGTTAAACCACATCTTCCGGTGATGCTGATGAGCGATATATACAAAAATTCCATTTCCATTCTCAAAGACCTGGTGAAGTTTGATACCACCAGCCGCAATTCCAATCTGGATATAGTGGAATATATCGGCCGCTATTTAAAAGCCCATGGCGCTGACCTTGATTTTGTGATGAATGCGGAAAACACCAAGGCCAATATCATTGCCCGCCTTGGCCCCGATGTGCCGGGCGGCATTCTGCTTTCCGGCCACACCGATGTGGTACCGGTGGGCGATCTCAAGGATTGGGCGAGCGATCCTTTCACCTTGCGTGAAGCGGGAGATCGTTTTTACGGCCGCGGCAGTACGGATATGAAAGGCTTTCTGGCCTGCGTGCTGGCCGCCGTGCCGGAATGGAGCACGCTCACGCTGGCGAAGCCCATTTACATGGTGTTCTCCTATGATGAAGAAGTGGGCTGCAAGGGCGTGCCGTGGGCGGTGCAGGCGCTGAAGCAGCGCGGCATTAAACCGGATTTGTGCATTGTCGGCGAGCCGACCAACATGCAGGTGGCCCATGCGCACAAATCGCGCGCGGATATCAATATTGAATTCAATGCAACCGGCGGGCATGCCTCTAAAGTTAATGATGCCGACACCACCTGCGCGAACATGCTGGCGGTGGGATTCATCGCGGCCCTGAACGGCGCGCAGGCTGAACTGCGGCCGCTACTGGGCAGCGATATTCTGGGCGACGCTTCTTTTGCCGTGACGCGGTGGCAGACTTCCGACACGCATAACGTGATTGCGCCGCATACGCATATCCATCTGGATTACCGCGGGCGGCCGGGCCTCGGCGCGGAAACCATCGAACAGGCGCTGGCACCGGTTGCCGCGCGCGCCATCGAAAGCTATTTATCCGCGCGCCATGGCAAGGCGACCATCGAATTAAAGGCGGCGGTTGGCAATAACGGGTTTGCCTGCACGGACAAAGACGCGCTTGCGCTGGCCGCCCAACTGGCCGGCACCACGGAAGCGGGCGTCGTGAAATATGTGTGTGAAGCCGCCGTGTTCAGCCAGTTCGGGTTTGCGAAAACCGTGATCTGCGGGCCCGGCAGCATCAACCAGGCGCATATGACGGATGAATTTATTGATGGCAGCGAACTGCGCGCCTGCCTTGGCATGATGGGGCGGATTGGTAATTATGCGCGCACGCCCATCGCGCCGCATCAACTGGCGGCGTGATTTAAGCGGCGAGGGTGTGGTGGCCGCCGTGCTTGCGGATCAGGCCGCCCGGCACGCGCACTTCGCTGATATCGTTGACGAGGCAATGAATGGCCCCGCCGGCGCTGATGAAATGGCTCATATCCACGGTCACGACATTATAGCCTTTTGCTTTTACGCGGTCGCGTAAATCCTGGCTGCAGGCGGTCATGAATACGGTATCGCCGCTGCACACCAGATTGCAGGCGTAATGCAGTGCGTCTTTTTCATCGACTTCAATCAGGTAGTCTTCGGCTTTCAGGCCGAAATCGGCGAAGGCTTTCTGTTTCAGGATCTCGAACTGGCCCGGCTGAAACCCGCCGGGATAGCAAACCAGATGCCCATAGGTGAGCGGCTGGCCAAGCGCCGTATCAATGTGGAAGAACGGTTCTTTTACCGCCAGGCTCACCACGTGAACGCCGGTGAGGCGTGCCAGATCGGCATGGGCGCGCCGGTCGGAACGGGCTGCGGCGGCAGTTTCCGGGGTGGGGTTGATGCCATAGCCCGACCAATACAGGTCGCGGAACGCATCGTATAAATTATCGCCCTTGCCCTCGAACGGGTGCTGCGAATGATGCAGTGTGCGTTCCGGATGACTTTGCCGGAAGTATTTTTCGCAATGCGCGATTTCGCCGACGCGGTTGGCGTTGGTGAAGCGGCTCATGATCGTGACCGCTTCCAAATTGCTTTTGAACGCCGCGCCGATGCGAAGGAGCGTCAGGGACTGATCGGCCATAAACACCAGGTCGTTTTCGCCCTTCACAGGCTTGATTTCGGTGATTTCAATGCCGGCCTGCATAAAGGCGACTTGCAGCGCATCGTATTGTTCGTGCGCAATCTTCATGAACTTCGGCTTGTTCTCGTCGTACAGCCGCCAGCCCTCAATTTCAAATTTATTGGCGGTTTTACCGGGCGGCTGCGGCGAATAATAATCCGGCGGGCACATCAGGAAACGAGGCTTGGAAGTAGAAATAATAGGGCCGGGGGTATGGGTGTTCATGCCGGGGGCTCGTCGTTAAAAAATGTCGTATAAGCAAATTGAGATTCAGAAAATGAGTCAAGCCATATCAAATTAAAACATATGCGCGCCGGCGCGAGTTATCTCGCAGCCGCGAATGAGCGTGAATATTCTGGCTGATTAAAAAGTGCAACGCAAGCAGCAGAAGGCGCGCGAAATCCGGCAAATACGGGCTTTTCGACGTATAATGCTTTCATCTAAGCCGCTGATTAAAAGCTTGTCATCCGCAGAAATGCGATGATAGTTTTTTAGACGTTGCTTTAAAGGATGATTGTCACGTCACAGCATTTTTCATCTTCGCAGCTGCGCGCTGCCCGCGCTTTGCTTAACTGGTCGCGCACCGAGCTGGCCGAACGTACCGGCATCAGCGAACAAACGATTCACCGCTTTGAGAACAACATCAACGAGCCGGAAATCCGCACCCAGCAATCGCTGCGCCGTTCGCTGGAACAGGCCGGCATCGAATTTACCGCGCATGACGGCGTGCGCATGAAGCCGGAAGGCGTCGATGTGCTCACGGGTTATGACGGCATCGTGAAATTCTTCGATCATGTCTACGAGCATGTGCGCATGTATGGCGGCCTGGTGCGCCAGATTGGCGTGGATGAAAAGCTGTTTACCGCCGCGATGCAGGATTATTCCAATGTGCATATCGAGCGCATGGCCGCCCTAAAGCGGGAGCGCGAGGATCTGCCGAAACAGCAGGCGATCATCCGCGACAACGATTGTAACTTCGAATGTTCGTCGTACACCGATTACCGCTGGTACCCGCAGAAATATTTTGCGCATGTGCCGTTCTATTTATACGGGGATAATCTCGGCATCATCCATTTTCAGGATCACCAGCCGCTTAAAATCATCCAGATCCGTTCCGCCGCAATTGCGGAGGCCTACCGCCTGCAGTTCGATGATATGTGGGAGCGCTCGCGCATCCCGCCGATGAAAGACCCCCAGCGGGTTCATTACGGCTAATTTCATACCTCTATAAAAAACCGCACCCGCCATTCTGTGAGGAAAATGGCGGGTGGGTATGCCTGATCCGACCGTTATCGGCCTGATCAGAAATGCAGCGTTATCAGATTGAACTTCCCTTGAAGCCGCCCTGGCGCGCTTTCTGCGGGTTGTTCTTCACATCATCCTGCTGATTTTTACTTCGGTTCTGACCGTACCCCTGATTTTTGTTTTGCTGATCCTGCGATGGGTTCCAGTTATCTTGGTTAGCCATGGTTCTGTCTCCTTATCGGGTGTGAAGCGCCTGCCGCAGCGGCGCGTGATGAAAAGAATCTAGATCGCGCGGTAACAAAAAGCCGTTCAGAAAAACCGTGGCATTATAAAAGAATAATCTGGGCACAATTTCTTTATGCGTCTTTATAATGTGCGTGACGCTTCGCATCAAAAGGTCGTGCGCGTGATTTAAAATTTCATGAACGCGCACAGATTCACCCACACGAATTCGCGCAAATTAATTTTCATTTTTAACGCTTCGAATGAAACGAATTTTTAAATTAGTTGCGTTGATGCGGCGTCCGGTTTGCGTTGACCCACCCCTCAAAAGCGTGTATATTATCGATTAAATAAGGGTTTTCGTGATCTCGGGACAGATTATGAAAACTGAAACATAAAGGATTAAATGCGACGTTATTTACGCCGTACGGTTGAAAGGAAGAACGATGACGCATCATTCACCACAACCTCTGTTAATTCCTTAACGCAAGGGCTCGCAACCTTCCGTTACTTCCAGAGAAAATCGAAAAAATTAATTCTACCCGGATCCGCAGATAACGCGGGCAAGGCCGGTCTTGGTTTAACCTCGAACAGTGGGGCTATGCTGAAATGACTGACAGTGCTGAACCAATAGAAAATCGAACGCCGCGCCAAGGCTTGTAAGCCGGCCCGCGTTTGTAACTTCCAGAAACGTAAAAAACGAAATTCCGCGCGAAACCTCGCGCCGGGAAACGGGATTTCTACGCCATTTTTTTGACTTCGGTTTCAACAAAGGGACAGACCATGAAACAGCCAAGCCAACGACTACCCAACGTGTAAGGAAGGGCCTTAAAGGCCCGTCAGCACGGCAATTCTGACAATTGAGTGAAGACCGGAAGCCATGCGCGCTAGCGCAGGGAAGCTGGATTTTTGTGCCTAAAAACCAACGAAAGGGACGAAACCATGGTTGATAAATTTGCAGACATCCGCGAACGCGCCGCACAACTCCGTGCCGCCACCGGCGGGGCGGCTAACGCCCCCGCCAGCGCCGTCAAGGTGCAGGAAAAGGTAACCACCAAAGTAGAGGTGCGCGAAGAGATTGAAGTCGCTGCGGAAACCGCGCGCGAACTCGATATCAAGAACAACCCGTTCACCAAAATTGTCGAAGATTCGACGCTGACCCAGCAGGAGATCATCACCGCGATCGCCGACAAGCTGGATCCGCACAAGCAGAACATGGAACAGCTGCAGGAAAACTACCGGGCGTTCCAGGAATACTACACCTTCAAACAGTCGGAAGATCTGGAATCCGCGTTGAAGAACGTGGAACGCCTGATCGAGGAGCTGAAGGGCCGCACCAAAGCGGATATCACGGCCGTGCTGGACAGCCTGCAGAAAATGCTGGGCGGCGTGGATGAAGCACGGGCGCTTGTAGAAGTGCTGCGTAAGGCGCGCGTAACCGGCAAGACGGTGGAAGAACTGTCGGCCGCGGTGAAGCGCAACGACCAGATTGTGAAAGATCTGGCCGGCCTGGAAGGCGATAAAGCCCGCGCGCAGGCCGATGTCGACCGGGCGCAGGCTTTTGTCGATAAAAAAGTGGCCGAGCAGGATGCAAACGACGCCAAACCGCTCAACCGCTTCCTGGGTGCCATGCCGTTCCTCAAGAAGGATACGACGTTCAGCGACAAGGTGACGATTGCCGGCGATAATCACACCTCAGCCCAGGAAAAGCTGAAGGAAATCGAAGGCAAGATCGCTGCGCTTACCGCCGAGCGTGACAAGGATCTGGAAAGCGGCCCGCTGCAGATTTTGCGCAGCGTGGATGCCACCAGCAATAACCTGACCGACCGCATCATTGCTTCGGGCAACGCCGGTATCAATACCGTGCGCGGCGCCCAGCGTTCGGTGGTGGAAATGATGAAGCGCACCCTGTTCAGCGAAGCCGAAGCCGATAAGATCGCGGCGCGCGTGGGTGAGAAGCAGATCATGCTCACCGTGCTGCAATCCGGCCTGCAGCTTGCTTCCAACAACACCAATATTTTTAAAGAAGGCATGG
>JBEHYA010000004.1:0-45514 GCA_048498415.1 Pseudomonadota bacterium | reverse complement strand
ATGCGCGCAGCGCGCTTGCGAACCTGCAGGATGCCCAGGCCCGCGATGCGGATGCGGTTGCCCTTCTTGAGGTTCTTGACGAGGTGAGCAACCAGTTCGTCCATGATCTGGTTCATTGCCTTCTTCGGCATATCATGCTTTTCGGCGAGGTCAGCCGAGATATGCTTCAGGGTGACGGTGGGTTGAGCTGCAGTAGCCATGTTACAAATCCTGTTTCTTTAGGGTTCTTGTTTGGGTTCGTTTAAAAACCAGTACGCGAAAAGCCGGTGGGTATTGGATTACCTTCGACTCAATTCCCGTGCTGCCGAACATCATCAGCATCTTTAAAAGGGTTTGTCGATATCCTATTTGCACGATTTTGCAGGTTTATGTGAAGATTTCGGCATTATTGATATGGATTAAATACATAGCACCCCTCAAAACGACCAAAAAAGCCTGTAAAAGCGGCATTTTTTGCTGATTTCGTTTCCGCTTCCTTTTTGGCATAACAGCGTTATGACCACTTCTGCCCCCGCCACGCCTTACGATGCACCCACCATGTCCGGCCGTTTCGTGCTCCCCGTTCCGGGAAGAAATGAAAAAGTTTTGCTGCACTCGTGCTGCGCGCCATGCAGCGGCGAAGTGATGGAAGCGATGCAGGCCAGCGGTCTCGACATCACGATTTATTTTTACAATCCCAACATTCATCCGCGCGAAGAATATGAATTGCGGAAATCCGAGAACATCCGCTTCGCCGAAAAAATGGGCGTGCCGTTCATCGATGCCGATTACGATACCGACAACTGGTTCGAACGTGTGAAAGGCCTGGAGTGGGAACCCGAGAAGGGCAAGCGCTGCACGCAGTGCTTTGATATGCGCTTTGAACGCACCGCATTATACGCGCACGAACACGGCTTTTCATTGTTTACCAGCTGTCTTGGCATTTCACGCTGGAAGAACATGGCGCAGATCAATGACTGCGGGAGCCGGGCCGCCGCGCGCTATGACGACATGCGCTACTGGGACTTTAACTGGCGTAAACACGGCGGCGCCGAGCGCATGATCGAAATCTCGAAGCGCGAGGAATTCTACCAGCAGGAATATTGCGGCTGCATTTACAGCCTGCGCGATACCAACAAACGCCGCCGCGAGCATGGCGAAGCCAACATTGAGCTCGGCGTTAAATTCTATAACGAGCACACCAAGGGCGAGTAATTCGTTTTCCCGAAAGCTGTAACCTGTTCCTCTTCTTACGGGAGAGGTTAGGTAAGGGAAGGGCTTCTCCATTAACACGGACATACCAGCGAAAGCTGGTATCCAGTTTGCTTGCGGCACGGAAACTGGATTCCGGCTTTCGCCGGAATGTTCACTGTGGGTAATGGTGTTTAATCGATAGGGCGTCCTGTCCCTTTTTCCCCTCCAAAGGGGAGGGGAAAGAAAAAGCAAACGCAACCATACAAACAAAAAGGGCGGGGAAAACCCCGCCCTTTCTATTCGATAGCCGTTTGCTAATTACTTAGCAGCCGGGGCCGGAGCAGCTTTCTTAACAGCTGCTTTGGCCTTGTGATGCACCGGCTTACCAGCGGGGGTGGTCACAACGGTCTTGGCATAGTTGACTTCAACTTCGACCTTACGATCCGGCGCCAGGCAGGCGATCAGGTCGTTGGTCTTCTTGTCGCCAGCGCAGTTGGTGCTGGGCTTCGACTTGCCAACCCAGCGGGTCTTGGCAACGTTGACGTTGGTCATGCCCTGAGCGACCAGGTAATCACGCACGGTCAGGGCGCGCTTACGCGACAGCGCCTGGTTGTACGAGACCGAACCGATGCGATCGGCGTAACCGACGATCGAGAGGCTCTTCACATCTTGTTCGTTGCGCAGGATGCCAGCGAGGCTGTCCAGCTTGGACTTGGCTTCGTCGGTCAGGCTGCTGTCGTTGAACGCAAAGTAAACCGTGCGATCTTCGAGGGCGATTTCAACATGCTTGCGCAGACCGCCGCATTCCGGGCCGAAGCCTTCCTGACGGGTCAGAACGCAGTTGCCGTTGGTGCTGCGCACCACGTTGCCGCGCAGGTCGCGAACCGGCTTGTAATAATCGGCGAGGCGAGCCTCGGCGACAGAGGCAATTGTCATGATAGCGGCTGCAAAAACCAGACCGCCGATGGTGGCGCGACGCGAAAGCATTTCTTTCTCCCTTTGCTTCAAATCTAAAGCCGTAAATGGCCCAAAGGCCTGAATTGATCGTTAGGCGTTAAATAATGGATGTTACGTTATAAGCCAAGAGGAAACTCTTAAAGAACAAGGTTTTGCGAGTCTTTAGAGGGGTTTATGTAACACCGGCCCCATCGCCGCTGTGGAAAAGCGCGTTAAGCCCTGTAACATTTGCCTTTTTCGGCTATCCGCTTGAATGCCATTGCACGCTTAATTTTTGCTTTACGGCGCTCTTTAGAACTTCTTTGTGCAAAAATACAAACGACCTGTAACCAAAAAGCATCACCTTTTTGGCTCCCCTTTTATGAACATCTGGGGAACATGCGAAACGTCTTATCGGCGTATCAGTCTGGCCGGATCAAGGGCTTTGAAAACGCTTTGTTCGCGTGCACGCAAAACCCTGGCATGGCCGGGGAAATCTTCGTAATCCGCCAGTTTTACCACCTGTTCGGATAATTCCTTGAAGGCCCCCGGCGTGACATAAGCCAGACTGCTGCGTTTCAGATAATCCCAAACAGAAGTCGCGCTGTGCGTGCGGGCATGGCCGCCGGTGGGCAGCACGGCGTTCACGCCAATGCCGAAATTGCCCAGGACCATGGGCGTGCTCTCGCCGATCAAAATCTCACCCGCGTTACGGAGTTCGGGGAGCACTTGCTCGGGGTTCTTCACCTTGAGCAACAAATGTTCGGCGGCATAAATATTTGTAACTTCAATAGCTTCCGCGGCGTTCTTACATAAGACGATCCCACCATACCCGCTGAACACCGTCTCGCAATACTGGCGCCGCGGCTGGGGCA
Source organism: Pseudomonadota bacterium (assembly GCA_048498415.1). Taxonomy (GTDB): domain Bacteria; phylum Pseudomonadota; class Alphaproteobacteria; order UBA9219; family RGZA01; genus JBEHYA01. The sequence goes on along the minus strand of JBEHYA010000004.1, from coordinate 42,530 downwards.
GGGTGGCGATATATTCGGGCAGCAGTTTCAGAACGGCGTCCGCCAGTTCCGGGCTATGCGTCACTAGCAAAGTGGCGGAATCCGGCCCGTGCTCCGATTCATTGATCATATCCCACGCAGTATTGCCGGGGTGCGCGGTTTCATCCGCCAGCACCAGCGAATCGCTGGGGCCTGCCGGCATGCCGGGGTTGATGCGGGCGGAGAGAAGGCGTTTGGCCGCTGCCACATAGGCGTTGCCGGGCCCGTTCACCTTCACGACCTGCGGCACGCTTTTGGTGCCAAAGGCCAGTGCCGCAATCGCCTGCGCGCCGCCGGCTTTATAAACGCTGCGCACGCCGCAGATATCGGCGGCCACCAATGATGCGGCATCAATCCCGCCATCCGGGGTGGGCGGGCTACACACGGCAATGGTTTTTACGCCGGCCACTACAGCTGGAATGCACTGCATATACATCATGGAAGGAAACGCGCCCTTGCCGCGTGGCACGTAAATACCAACCGAGTCAATCGCGGTGATTTTCTCGCCGCCATACACACCGGGGCGTACTTCTTCCAGCCATTCGCGTTCCACCCGTTCCATCTGCTGCGCGTGGTGCGCACGCACGTTTGCGGCGCAGTAACGGATGGCCTCAATGACCTCCGGGCTTACATCCTTATAGGCGCGCTCAAATTCCGCATCGCTGGCTTTGATGTTTTTAACATCGGCCTTATCGAATTTCTTGGCGTAATCGCGCAAAGCTTCGTCGCCGCGCTGCTTGACGTCATCGATAATCGCGCGCACGGCGGCTTCAGCCGCTTCAATCTCGTTTTCGGCGCGGCGCAGAATTTTATCGCGGGATGCTGCATCCAGTTCGCTCCAGCGCCACATATTAATAGGCATAAAAACCATTCCTTTTCATTTCGTGCCCCTTTTTATAAAACATCCGCATGGCTTCGCCAACCCAGCTTTCCGCATTTGATTTTGAGCTTCCCGCCGATTTAATCGCGCAGGAACCCCTTGGCCAGCGCGATGCCGCCCGCCTGCTGCATGTCACGGCAAATAATATTAATCACCGCCACATCTACGACCTGCCGGAAATCTTGCGGGCGGGCGACGTGCTGGTGCTCAACGACAGCCGCGTGATCCCTGCACGTCTGCTGGGCAAAAAGGGTTTGGGTAAAGTCGAACTGCTGCTGCACCGTGATTTAGGTGCCGGCACCTGGGAAGCTTTTGCCAAGCCTGCGCGCAAACTAAAGCCGGGGGATGTCGTGCAGATCGCCGATGATTTTGCCGCACGCGTGGCGGCGCCCGCGCAGGATGGCATGGTGCAGATCAACTTTAAAGAAAGCGGCGCCGTCTTTTACGAAAAGCTCACCCGCCATGGCCATATGCCGCTGCCACCTTATATACGGAAGGGCGTCGACCGCGCCGAAGATAAAACGCGGTATCAGACGGTATATGCCAAGCATGAAGGGTCGGTCGCCGCGCCGACCGCCGGCCTGCATTTCACGCCGGAGCTTTTGCAGCGCATCGAAGCGCGCGGCGTGAAAATTGTGTATGTCACGCTGCATGTGGGCGCCGGCACGTTTTTGCCGGTGAAAGTCGATGATATCACCCGGCATACCATGCACGCAGAAATCGCCAGCATTTCGGCGGAAACGGCAGATGCCATCAACGCGGCAAGAAAGGCGGGCGGCCGTGTGGTGGCAGTGGGCACGACAGCCACCCGCGTGCTAGAGACGGCAGCACAAGATGATGGCAGCATTCACGCCTGGTCGGGCGAGACGCGCATTTTTATTACGCCGGGTGTGCGCTTTAAAATTGTCGATTGCCTGATCACCAATTTTCATCTGCCCAAATCCACACTGTTTATGCTGGTCGCGGCGTTGATGGGCTTGGCGCGCATGCAGGAAGCATATCGGGTGGCGATAACAGAAAAATACCGCTTCTTTTCCTATGGCGATGCGTGTTTTCTTGAAAGAGTTTAGTTAAGGGAAGCTGTTAACCTGCCGTATGGTCGCGCGCCGCCTGTACGCGGCGCCGGGTTTCTGCTCTTTGAGCTTCGCGTTCCTGACGGCGGCGTTCTTTGAGTTGGCGCTTATAAGCTTTATTTGCCGCATGCTTTTCAATCAGCATTTCTTTTGATTTTTCGATGAATGCACCCGCGGCAGCGCCCACAAAGAAACCAATTGTTGCTTGTAGAATATCGAAGTGGTCGGCTGACGCATTCATTGTGCCGAGCGCAAGACCGGTGACTTCATAACGAGCAAATAGCCCCGCCTTGCGATTGACAATATTAGAGGCGGCATAGCTAATGGCGGTCATTGCGCCTAAGGCAACGGTTGTCTGCGGTGTTTGCCCATAGCGAATACCGGCGGCAATCCCAAGGCCGAAGCCAATCAGGGCATTAACTGAAGCCCCAAGGGTTCGCCGAGCGACTTCCTGCTGTGCATCTCTAAATGTGCGTCCAATTGGCTTTTGCATTATATGCTCTCGATACCCCTCTAAAATACCATATTGTTCTGAAACTAAAGCGATTTAAAAAGCTTAATCATTTCAGCTTTATCGGCTATTTTGCCCCGCATGAAACAAGCAGTTAAAGCCATTCCCAAAGTCGGCATCGTCAGCCTGGGTTGCCCCAAGGCGCTGGTGGATAGCGAGCGCATTCTCACGCAGCTGCGCGCCGAAGGGTATGAGATTTCCGGCAACTACGATAACGCCGATGTGGTGCTGGTGAACACCTGCGGTTTCATCGATAGCGCGCGCGATGAATCATTGGCCGCCATCGGCGAAGCGATGAACGAAAACGGCCGCGTGATCGTGACCGGCTGCTTGGGTGCCGAAAAAGACGTTATTCTGAAAAAATTTCCCAACGTGCTTTCGGTTTCGGGCCCCGCGCAATATGAAAGCGTGGTGAATGCCGTGCATCAGGCGGTGCCGCCGCAGCACGATCCGCATTTTGATCTGGTGCCACCGCAGGGCATCAAGCTGACGCCGCGCCATTACGCCTATTTGAAAATCTCCGAAGGCTGCAATAACCGCTGCTCTTTCTGCATTATCCCGTCGCTCCGCGGTGATTTGGTCAGCCGCAAAATCGGCGATGTGATGCGCGAAGCCGAACGTTTAGTAAAAGCCGGGGTCAAGGAACTGCTGGTGATCTCGCAGGATACCAGCGCTTACGGCGTCGATATCAAATACGCTGAAGATAAATGGCGCGATAAAAATTATCGCTCGCAGTTTATTGATCTTGCCACAGCACTGGGTGAACTTGGCGTGTGGGTGCGCATGCACTATGTCTATCCCTATCCGCATGTCGATGACGTGATGCCTTTAATGGCCGCGCGCAAAATTTTGCCGTATCTGGATATTCCATTCCAGCATGCCAGCCCCAAAGTGCTGAAAGCCATGCGCCGCCCGGCCAATCAGGAAAAAACCGCGGATCGCATCAAGGCATGGCGCGCGGCGTGCCCCGATCTCGTTTTACGTTCCACTTTTATTGTGGGCTTCCCCGGCGAGACCGACGAAGATTTCGAATTCATGCTGAACTGGCTGGATGATGTGCAGCTCGACCGCGTGGGCTGTTTCAAATACGAAGCCGTAACGGGCGCCGCCGCCAATGATTTACCCGGCGCCGTGCCGGAAGAAGTGAAGGAAGAACGCTGGCACCGCTTCATGCAGAAGCAGCAGGGCATCAGCGCAAAACGTTTAAAGCGTTTCAAGGGCCAGCAGCTGGATATTCTGGTGGATGATATCGATGGCAATGTCGCAATTGGCCGCAGCTACGCCGATGCCCCCGAGATCGATGGCCGCGCCTATATTAAGGGGATTGCCGGCGTAAAACATGGCGATATGATCAAGGCCCAGATTACCAAGACCGACGACTACGACCTGCACGGTACGTTCGTTCCACTCAACGGAGAAACCAAATGAAAATTTTCAACGAGTTCAAGCAATTCGCCATGCGCGGCAATGTGATTGATCTGGCCGTGGGCGTGATCATCGGCGCGGCGTTCACCTCCATCGTCGATTCCGTTGTCAAAGACATGCTGAACCCGGTGCTGGGTTTGGCCATCGGCGGCGTTGATTTTTCCAATTTCTTCGTCACGCTTAAACCGCTTGATCATCAGTACGATACGCTGGAAGCCGCGAAAGCTGCCGGCGCCGTCACGCTGAATTACGGTTTGTTTGTCAACGCGCTCATCAAGTTTCTGATTGTCGCCTTTGTGGTGTTCATGATGGTGCGCGGCCTGAACAAGCTGGTAACCCCCAAGCCGGGCGAGCCTGCCAAACCGCCCCGCCAGGAAGTGCTGCTGGAAGAAATCCGCGACGAACTTCGCCGCAAATAACAAGCGCTTAGCCCCGGTTAGATAAAATTGTATGTATTGTTAAACCGCCTTTAAAGGGCGGCGGCCTAAACTCGACCCTAATAAAAGAATAAGTGGGGGAGGAGCACCTATGGCCGATGGAATCTCGACATCGCTGGGCGGGCTGCAAGATGCCGCCAAGCGCGCGCAACAGGCCGCGCAGAATATTGCGCGCCAGAACACCGACCGCGCCGCCAAGGCGGATCGCGATGCGGCCCAGAATTTGGTCGATCTCAAGCAATCGCAGCTTGATTACGAAGCCAACGCCAAGGCATTGCGCGCCCAGCAGGATAATGAAAAGCGCCTGCTCGATATTCTGGCTTAACCTCTGTTGTCATGCCCGCGAAGGCGGGCATCCACGATAGGCCATACGACAAAAATCATCCTGTTTAACCTGCCGTGGATCCCCGCCTTCGCGGGGATGACGCGTTTGTGATTTTGTTATACAATCTTTCCATGCCTCGCATCCATGCCACTTCAGTTGTGTTCTGCGGCCGCGGCGTTTTGCTGCAGGGGGAACCCGGCACAGGCAAATCCGATCTGGCGCTGCGCCTCATCGATGCCGGCGGTTTGCTGATCGCCGATGATTACACCGATATTGAAATGGAAGGCGGCAGGCTGATCGCCCGCACGCCGGAGACCATTCAGGGCCTGCTGGAACTTCGCCATGTCGGCATCGTGAAAATGGCTTCCACGCCGGAAGCAGAAATCAACATCGTTGTGCACTGCGCCATGCAACGGCCGGAACGCCTGCCGCCCATGCAAACGATTCTCCTGCACGGCGTGCAGCTTCCTTTATATACGCTGATGGCGCATGAAGCGTCGGCGGTTGCGAAAATCCGGGCGATCCTGCAAAATCAAATCATTCATGACTGATGCTACTGTCACCCAATTAAAGCCCCGCAACAACCGCCGCCGCGTCGTGCTGATCTCCGGCATGTCGGGCGCGGGCCTCTCCAGTGTGCTCAAAACGCTGGAGGATCTGGGCTATGAGGCGGTCGATAATCTCCGTCTTTCTATGGTGCCCACGCTGGTGGCCGAAAACGCCAAGCACACCAAGCCGATTGCTGTGAGCCTGGATACGCGGAACGCCGAATTCGACCCCGCGCAGCTTTTGAAATTTCTGGACCAGCTCAAAGCCGACCCGGATGTGGATGCACGGCTGCTCTTTTTAGAATGCGATGATGAACCGCTGCAGCGCCGCTTCACCGAAACCCGCCGCCGCCATCCGCTCGCCATGGATCGGCCGGTGATGGATGGCATTACCATCGAGCGTCAGATGCTGGCGCCCATCCGCAATGCCGCCGACCATGTGATTGATACGTCGCTTCTTTCCATCCATGATCTGCGGCGTTTGCTGGTGGGCCATTACCGCACCGATAATAGCGGCCTGACCATTTCCGTTTCCTCGTTCTCTTATAAATTCGGCCTGCCGCGCGAGGCGGATTTAGTGTTCGATGTGCGCTTTCTCAAAAACCCGCATTGGGATGTAAAGCTGCGCCCGCTCACCGGCAAAGACCTGCCGGTTGCGGAATATATAAAGCAGGATCCCGATTACGAGGCGTTCTTCATCAGTCTTTTAAATTTCCTGTTTCCGCTGTTGCCGCGTTATAAGGATGAAGGTAAATCGTATCTCACGGTGGCCATCGGCTGCTCGGGCGGGCGCCATCGTTCGGTTTTTGTGGCGGAGCAGCTGGGCACCATGCTGGCCGCGCAGGGATATATCGTCGCATTGACTAACCGCGACATTGATAAGAAAGCGTGAGGAGTTAATCATGATCGGTCTTGTTCTCGTCACGCATGGCGATTTGGGTAAAGAATTTTTACGCGCGGTGGAACACGTGCATGGCGAACAAAAGCATGCGCTCTCCATCTCCATCGGCCCCGACGACGATATGGAAAAGCGCCGCGAGGATATTCTGGATGCCGTCAATAAAGTGCAGTCGGGGCAGGGGGTGATTTTGCTCACCGATATGTTCGGCGGCACGCCCAGCAATCTGGCTTTGTCCATGATGGAAAAAAGCCGCGTGGAAGTTTTGGCGGGCGTGAATTTGCCCATGCTCATCAAGCTGGTCAGCGTACGCGCCACGCACACGATTGACGATGCCGTACGCGAAGCGCAGGAAGCGGGGCGCAAATATATTACCGTGGCCTCGCAGATTTTAGCCGGCAAGCCATGAGTAACGCGAAGGAAACCGTCACCATCTGCAATCAGCGGGGCTTGCATGCCCGCGCGGCGGCGAAGTTTGTGAAATGCGCCGGCGCCTTCGATGCGTTGGTGGAAGTCACGCAAAATGGCCAGAGCGTGACCGGCACGTCCATTATGGGCCTGATGATGCTGGCCGCCAGCAAAGGTACGGATGTGGAGATTACCGCCACCGGCGCAGACGCCGCCAAAGCCGTGCAGGCGCTTGTTGAACTTGTGAACAACCGGTTTGAAGAAGATGAGTGAGAATATCATCAAAGGTCTGGCGGTTTCCCCCGGCATCGCGATGGGCCCGGTGTTTTTGCTGGATAGTGCACGCGTGAGCGTGGCGGAATACGCGATCGATGCCAAAAACATCGAAAAGGAAGCCGCGCGGTTTGATGAAGCGGTGAATAAAGCGCTTCGCCAGATCCGCCGCATCAAGGCCAAAACGCAGGAACTGCCCGCGAATGCCGCGGAAGAAATGAATATTCTGCTCGATGCCAATGTGGCGATGCTTTCCGGCTCGCGCCTCATTCGCGGCGTGCAAAAACGCATCGCCACGGAAAAAGTGAATGCGGAAGCAGCATTGCAGCGCGAGATCGATCATCTGGCCAAAAGCTTCGCGGCGATGGATGATTCCTACCTGGCATCCCGCATGAAGGATATCGAGGAAGTCGGCCAGCGCCTGCAGCGCAATTTGCAGACGGAACATACCGAAGTCATGCTCGCCATTCCCGAAGGCAGCATTCTGGTTGCCGAAGACATCACCCCCGCCGATACCGCGCAGATTAATCCCAAACGGGTTGCGGGTCTGGTGGCCGAACTGGGCGGCGTGGATGGCCATACCGCGATTATGGCCCGCGCGCTTGATCTGCCCGCCGTGCTGGGTGCGCCAGCATTACGTCACCGCTGCAAAGCGGGCGATATGGTGATCATCGATGGCATTGGCGGCAAAGTTTTATTGCGCCCGTCGCCTGCCACATTGCAGCGCTACCGCCGTCTGCAACAGAAATTCAAAGCCGGCCGCGAACAGCTTAAAAGCCTGCGGCGCCTGCCCGCGATCACCAGCGACGGCGCCGAAATCGCGTTGATGGCCAATCTGGAATTGCCACGCGAGCTGGATAAAGCTTTGGAAGCCGGGGCCCAGGGCATCGGCTTGCTGCGTACCGAATTCATGTTCATGAACCGCAAAACGCTGCCAGACGAGGAAGAACAATTTGCGGTCCTGCGCGATATCGTTAAAGGCCTTAACGGCAAGCCGGTGACCATCCGCACGCTTGATTTAGGCGGCGAAAAACTGGCGACGGCGCTGGGCGACCAGATGACCGAAAGCGCCAATCCGGCGCTGGGCCTCCGCGCCATCCGTTTGTGTCTGAAGTTGCCCAAATTGTTCGAAACGCAGCTCGCCGCCATTTTGCGCGCCTCCGCCTACGGCCCGGTGCGCATTCTGCTGCCGATGATTTCGTCCGTCCAGCAGGTGAAAGCCGCGCACGACAGCATCGCCGCCGTCGTGCGCCGCCTGCAGCGCCGCAGGCTGGAACTCCCCGATCCGTTGCCGCCCGTCGGCGTGATGATCGAAATTCCCGGCGCCGCCATGACGGCCGATGCGCTGGCGCAGGTCAGCGATTTTTTCTCGATTGGCAGCAACGACCTGACCCAATACACCCTCGCCATTGACCGCAGCGATGAACAGGTCGCGGATTTGTATAACCCGATGCACCCATCCGTACTCCGCCTCATTCAGTTCTCAACGGAAGCGGCGCTCCGTGCCCGCATCCCCGTGAGCCTGTGCGGTGAAATGGCGGGCGATCCCAAGCTCAGCCAGCTGCTGATCGGCCTTGGCATCCGCGAGCTTTCCATGAGCCCGTCGCGCCTGCCTGAAGTCAAGCGTATGATCCGCGGCGGCAGTTTATTAGATGCCACGCGCTTTGCCGGCCGCATCATGAGCCAGGGCGATGAATCCGCCATCCGCGCCATGGTTGAACAAGCTCCGCAATAGGGCTAGGGTTCCGGCCTCACCATAAGCCGGGAACCCACATGTCCGATTTTAAAGTCAAAGATATCAGCCTCGCCAACTGGGGCCGCAAAGAAATCAATATCGCCGAAAGCGAAATGCCCGGCCTGATGGCCCTTCGTGCGGAATATAAAACCAAGCAGCCCTTGAAAGGCGCCCGCATTGTGGGCTGCCTGCACATGACCATTCAAACCGCCGTGCTGATCGAGACGCTCACGGCACTCGGCGCCACCGTGCGCTGGTCGTCGTGCAATATTTTCTCCACGCAGGATCAAGCCGCCGCCGCCATCGCCGCCGCCGGCATTCCGGTGTTCGCCTGGAAAGGCATGGACGAAGAGGAATTCTGGTGGTGCATCGAACAAACCCTGAAGGGCCCCGGTGGCTGGACGCCCAACATGATTTTGGATGATGGCGGCGACGTTACCAAACTCGTGCACGAAAAATACCCGCAGCTTTTGAAGGATATTAAGGGCCTCTCGGAAGAAACCACCACCGGCGTGCACCGTTTATATGAAATGATGAAAGCCGGCGCGCTGAAAGTGCCCGCCATTAACGTGAACGACAGCGTCACCAAATCGAAATTCGATAATCTCTATGGCTGCCGCGAAAGTCTGGTCGATGGCATCAAGCGCGCGACCGACGTCATGCTGGCGGGTAAGGTCGCGGTTGTCTGCGGCTATGGCGATGTGGGCAAAGGTTCCGCCGCCAGTTTGCGCGGGCAGGGCGCGCGCGTGCTGGTCACGGAAATCGATCCCATCAATGCGCTGCAGGCGGCGATGGAAGGCTATCAGGTTGTCACCATGGAAGAAGCCGCCCCGCAGGGCGATTTATTCGTGACGGCCACCGGCAATGTGGATGTGATCACGCTGGATCATATGCGCGCCATGAAAGACCGCGCGATTGTCAGCAATATCGGGCATTTTGACAGCGAAATTCAGATCGAGGCTTTGCGGAATTACAAATGGGAAGAAGTAAAGCCGCAGGTGGATGAAGTGATTTTCCCCGATGGCAAACGTTTAATCGTGCTCGCCAAAGGCCGTCTGGTGAATTTAGGTTGCGCCACCGGCCATCCCAGTTTTGTCATGAGCACGTCGTTCAGCAATCAGGTTCTGGCGCAGATTGAACTATGGAACCATGCCGATAAATACCAGAATAAGGTCTACACGCTGCCCAAACATCTCGATGAAAAAGTGGCGCGTCTGCATTTGGAAAAGCTGGGCGTGAAGCTCACCAAGCTTTCGAAGAAGCAGGCGGATTATTTAGCTGTGGATATCGAAGGCCCCTATAAGCCCGAACACTACCGCTATTAACCTTATATTATTGTCTGGAAAGTAAAACGCGCGGGCCCAGCGAGGCTCGCGTGTGATATATTGCGTGCTGCCGCCATTTTAAAAGGTCATTGGTATGAGCGATGTAATGCAGCCCTATAATATTTTGCCGTCTTTCCGTGAGGCAGCGGTTACAGCGACACAACATATTAAAGCCATGCTCGGTGCTTTTTCTTCCCGGATTACTGATAGGGGCGAGCGTATTACGCAGCCCATGAATTTGCGCCCTTCCAATACTGATGCCTATCAATTTGATGGCATCGAAGTCCTGCCAACCAAAAATGGTCTTGCCACGTATGTACTGGTTGAAACCTGCGGTGACCGCGACAGCGCCACGCCGCATTGGCAGCCGGTTATCCGGCGTTCACGCATCGGCAGCTTTTCGCCGTATCTGGCCACGGAACTTAAATTGCTTTCTTATGCGGCACTGGCGGGTGCGGCGAATGGCAATTCTTTCACCGATGCTTCAAAACCCGGCATGCCGGTGACGGATGATATGCCGGCGCCGCTGCGCAGCCAACTACGCCGCGAAAATCTGCGCCGCTGGATGGCGGGCACCAGTCTTATGTATGGCCAGCTGGGCCAATAACTTTTCCGCAAGGCTGTGGATAAGTTCGAATCATAATCGCATCACGCCTGTTAAGGGCCTACACTCGTTAACCTTCTAAAGATTAACCGGTTTTCGAGTTTTATTTTGTTCGCGCCCCCCAAACGTTATATCCCGCTTTTAATCGTGCTCCTCCTCATGGTGGTGGCGTTTATCGGCGTGCTTGTGCAGCACGGCAGCGCAGTGCAGGGCGGTTCGGCGCTTATGCAAATGCTGTTGGTGGGCGGGCTGTGCGCCACGGCACTCGTGGCGTTTGTCTTTTTCGAACAAGCCAATTCAGCAAAGCGCGATCTTGCCCTGCTTCATGAAAAAATGGGCTTCCACAATATGCTGCTGGAAGCGCTGCCGGATGCGTATTTGGTCGCGGCACCCAACGGCCAGGTTACGCAGCGCCAGGGTCTTGAAAAACTATTGGGCAACGCTCCCATTCTGATTTTGCAGGATTTTTATGAGTTATTGCAGCCGGCATCGGCCGAAAAACTGCAGCACTTCATGAAAGATGCGGCCAAGGAAGATGAATTCCGCGTGCAGGTCACGTTGAAGGCCGGGCGCGCCATACTTGTGCAGGGCATGCGCCGCATCGGTATGCCGGGCCAGCCGCCGGCCACGGTGCTGTGGCTGCGCGATGTCTCGCGCTTTGCCGAAGAAATCAGGAAGCAGGGGGATGTGCTGCATCAGGCCAACCATCAGATGCACGAATTCCGCGCGCTGTTGAACCAGCTGCCATTCCCCGTCTGGCTGCGCGGCCGCGATTTAAAGCTCAGCTGGTGCAACGAAGCGTATGCCAAGGCTGTCGCGCAAAGCGCCGATAAAGTGGTGGCGGATCAGGTGGAACTGGTGCCCTTGCAGCAGCGCCCCAAAGGCAAAACGCTTGCCGAGGCCGCATGCGAGCGGGGTGGGGAACAATCGGAAGACCGGCATGTGGTCATCGATAACCAGCGCCATCTGCTGCATATCGCCGAAGCCTGCATCGGCCCCGAAAAAATTGCCGTGGGTTATGCCATCGATATCAGCAAGGAAGCCGAGCTGGATAGCGAACTCAAGCGCCATATCAAGGCGCATGAAGAAGTGCTGGAACAGCTCGGCACGCCGATCGCCATCTATTCCTCCGATACGCGCATCAAATTCTACAACCGCTCCTATGTAAAACTATGGGAAGCGGATGAAAATTATCTGAAGACCGAGCCGACGTTTAACGAAATCCTGGAAGACCTGCGCACCCGCCGCCGCGCGCCGGAACAGGCCGACTTCCAGAAATACAAGAAGGAGCGTATGTCGCTCTTTACCTCGCTCATCGAACCCCGCGAAGACTTAATGCACCTGCCTGATGGCACCACGCTGCGCATCATGGCCATTCCGCATCCCTTCGGCGGCATCATGTTCGTGCATGAAGACGTGACCGATAAACTGGCGCTTGAATCCGCCTATAACACCCAGCTCGCCGTGCAGCGGGAAACGCTGGATAATCTGGCGGAAGGCATCGCCGTCTATGGCAGCGACGGCAAGCTGCGCCTGTATAACCCCGCGTTCCTGCGCATCTGGCATCTTGCCCAGGATCCGCTGGATGAACACCCGCATATCAGCGAAATGCTGGAACTCATGCGCCCCTTGCTGCTCACCGATGACTGGGCGGCGTTCAAGAAAGATACCATCTCGGATATGCTGGATCGCAACGACCGTGCGGGCCGCTATACGCGTACCGATGGCTCGGTGGTCGAATTCTCTGCCCTGCCGCTGCCCGATGGCGCGGTGATGGTCTCGTATCTGGATGTCAGCGATACGGTATTGGCGGAACAAGCCTTGCGCGAGACGAATACTGCGCTCACCGCTGCCGACCGGTTGAAGTCGGAGTTTGTGGCCAATGTTTCCTATCAGCTCCGCACGCCGTTAAATACCATCATGGGCTTCGCGGAAATTTTGGCGAACCAGTATTTCGGCACGCTCAACGAACGCCAGCTGGAATATGCGCGCACCATGATGGAAGCCAGCAAGAAGCTGCTGGCCCTCATCAACGACGTGCTTGATCTTGCCACCATTGAAGCCGGCCGCATGGTGCTGGATTATAAGTCGGTCTCCGTGAAGGCGCTTTTGGAAGCTGCCGCCGGCATGACGCGCGAATGGGCGCAACAGAAGAACATCGGCATCGTCATTCAGGGCGGCGACGGCGTCGGCCAGATCGATGCCGATGAACAGCGCCTGAAGCAGGTGATGTTCAATCTCATCAACAACGCCATTCAATACAGCGAAAGCGGCGGCACCATCACCCTTTCCGCCGAACGCGACGGTGACTGGGTGGGCCTGTCGGTGCAGGATACCGGCCTTGGCATCGCGCCCGAAGATCAGGAACGTATTTTTGAAAAGTTCGAGCGCGCCAACCCGGAATCCCGCCAGAGCGGGGCGGGGCTCGGCCTCTCGCTGGTGAAAAGCTTCGTTGAACTGCATGGCGGACGCATCGTCATTGACAGCAACCCGGGCCAGGGCACCAAGGTGACCTGCCTCATCCCCATCGAGCCGCCTGAACAGGCGCTGCTGCAAGCCAGCTAATCACTATGTACGTCCCGGCGAAAGCCGGGACCCAATTTTTTCGCAGCAAACAAACTGGATACCAGCTTTCGCTGGTATGTTCGTGGCCCAGGTATTATTTTAAATCATGACTGCACTTCATTCTGCGCCCTATACCGAACCCGCCATGAAAAAACTGGCCGCCAAAATCGGCGCAGAACTGAAGGCCGGTGACGTGCTGGCCTTTTATGGCGAACTGGGCGCGGGCAAAAGCACTTTCGCCCGTGCGCTGGTGAACGCGCTGACTGGTGAGACGAATATTCCAAGCCCCACCTTTACGCTCGTCCAGCATTACGACGCCCCCGCGGCGCTGCTGTGGCATTTTGATCTGTACCGGCTTAAACAGCCCGAAGAAGTCTATGAACTAGGCTGGGAAGATGCGGGCCATACCATCCGCCTGATCGAATGGCCGGAACGGCTGGGCGGCCTGCTTCCCAACAGCTGCCTTGCGATTCAGCTGGAATTCCATCAGCATTCGGCGAAACGCCTCGTGACCTTCAAGGGAAACGCCGAATGGGCCCGTCGCCTGTCCTTTCTTCAAACGCCGCTGCCGCCCGTATCGACAGTTTCATAACCCGCCAGGGCTGGGCCGGGGCAGAGAAAACGTATCTGGCCGGCGATTTTTCCGGTCGTTTTTATGTGCGCCTGCGCCGTGGTTTAGGGGGCGAAAAAATGCAGGCGCTCGTCATGTGCGTGCCCGAGACCAAAGATTTAGAAGCCTTCATGCACATGCAGAAGCTGTTGCAGGAGAATGGGACGCGCGTGCCGGCTATTTATGGCGTGGACAAACTGGAAGACCTTGCGCTTATCGAAGACCTCGGCGATAGCACCTTTTCCGCGTTGTCCTCGGCGGAACTCCCGCGCTTTTTAAAAGCGGGCGTCGATATTCTTTTGCATCTGCATAACCGGGCGAAGGGCGAAAAGCTGCAGGCCGAGACAATCCCCCATTACACGCCCCAGCTGTTCACCGAGCAGGTGAGCCTGTTCGCCGAAATGCTGGAGAATGTGATTGTAAAAAAGAAATTATCCGCCGATGCGCATCTGGCCTTCGCGCGGCTGTGGCCGGCACTGCTGGAACAGGCCTGCGCCAACGTGCCGCAATCCCTGCTGCTGCGGGATTACCACGGCGATAACCTGATGATTTTGCGTTCCGACCCGCCACAGCTCGCCGTGATTGATTTTCAGGATGGCGGCATCGGCCCCATCAGCTACGACCTGGCCTCCTTGCTGGAAGATGCCCGCCGCCATATCCACAGCGATGTGCGCCACGAGCTGCTGGATTATTACTGCAAAGCCAACCCCGAAATTTCGCAAACTGCGTTCATGGCCTCCTATCACATCATGGCCGCGCAGCGGCATTTGCGGGTGATGGCCGTGACCGCCCGCCGCTGGGCGACCAAAGGCGATGCAGCCGTGCTGGATTATTACAGCCGCAGCTGGCAATTGCTGCTCACGCATAAAAACGAGCCGTCGCTCGCGCCACTGTTTCAGTGGCTGGATGCGCATGTGCCGGGCCAATACCGCCAGGGCTGGCGCGGCTGATGGTTGCGAACATTACCCACGCCATGATTTTAGCGGCGGGCCTCGGCCTTCGCATGCGCCCGCTCACGCTTGAGCTTCCCAAACCCATGCTGCAAGTGGGCGGCATGCCGATGCTTGATCATGTGCTGAACCGTTTGGTGGCCGCCCATATCAAGCAGGTCGTCATCAACACACATTACCTGCCCGATGCGATAGAAAACCATGTGAAGACCCGCCGCGATATTTCAATTAAAATTTCCCACGAAGAAAAAATCCTTGATACCGGCGGCGGCATCAAAAAAGCGTTGCCGTTACTAGGCGATGCGCCCATCTTCGTCATCAACGCTGATCTGCCGTGGCAGGATGGCAAAACGCCCGCCCTGCAACGCCTTGCCCAGCATTTCGATCCCGCGCGCATGGATGCGTTACTGCTATTGATGCCGCTTCAAAAAGCCCGCGGCTTCACCGGCGCCGGCGGCGATTTTTTCATGACCGCGGAAAGCGCCGGCTTCGGCCCCATCGCCCGCGCCAACACCAACCCGCCGCGGCCTTACGTATTCATCTCCGCCCAGATTATTTCGCCGCATCTTTATAAAGACGTCCCGGAAGACGTGTTCTCCACCAACCTCATCTGGAACCGGCTGGAATCCGCGGGCCGCCTGTATGGTCTGGTGCATGATGGCGCCTGCTACCACGTCGGCACGCCGCCTGATTTAGCCGAAGCCAACCGTCTTCTTTCCAGCGGGGAGGGGTGGTAAGCTCGCCACCCCATGGTCAGTTCCCGCCTCATCAACATTCCCGCCAGCCAGCCGTTTTTGCCCGCGCTGGTGGAAGGCCTGAGCGCGGAATACGGCGACGCATTGCCGCGTGCGCTTATATTACTGCCCACCCGCCGTTCGGTCGCCGCGCTGCGCGATGCGTTTCTTGCCAAAGCGCCCGATGCCAACACCGCCATTCTGATTCCCCGCATCCAAACCCTTGGCGATATCGATGAAGAAGAACTGAGTTTATCGGGCGACCCCGCGTTAAGCGCCGAAATCGCCGCGCTGCCCCGCGCCATCTCACCCATGCGCCGGCGTTTTTTGTTGATGCAGCTTATTCTCAAGCTCTATCCCATGCGGAAGGCCGAAGCCTTTCAACTCGCCGATGATCTGGGCGGCCTCATTGACCAATCCATCATCGAAGGCTGCGATTTAAAATCGCTGGAAGCCGTGGTGCCGGAAAATTATGCGGCGCACTGGCAGCACATCCGCGCGTTTCTTTCAATCGTGCACGAAAACTGGCCGCAGATTTTAAAAGAAAACAACGCCATAGATGCGCTGGATCGCAGCCAGCGCCTGATGCGCCTGCAAAACCAGCATTGGCAGCGAGCCACGCCTGATTTTCCCATTATCATCGCGGGTTCCACCGGTTCGCGCCCCGCCACGGCGGAGCTCATGCACACCGTCAGCCAGCTGCCCAAAGGCATGGTCGTGCTGCCCGGCGTTGATATGCACCTTGAAGAAGCACATTGGGACGACATTACCGAAACCCATCCGCAATATTTCATGGCGGCGTTTTTGAAGCGCTGCAAAGCCACGCGCGAAGATATTGAAAACTGGGGCGACCCCGTGGGCCACGATGCCAGCTGGCTCCTCAGCGAAGCCTTGCGGCCCGCACCGGTCACCGACCGCTGGCGCTATTTATCGCGCCCCGATCAGCCGAAAGCCGCTACGCGTCACCTTTATATGCTGGAAGCTGCAAACGAAAATCAGGAAGCGATGGCAGCCGCCCTCATGCTGCGCGAATGCGCCGAAAACCCTGATTGCCGCGCGGCTTTAGTCACGCCTGACCGCAAAATCGCCGCCCGTGTCGCTGCCCAAATGCGCCGCTGGGGCATTGAAGTGAACGATAGCGCCGGCGTGAAGCTTTCCTCATTGCCGCCCGCCGTCTTTTTATTGTTGCTGTTGAATGTGGCGGATGAAGATGTGCGCCCCTCCGGCCTTATGGCGTTTTTCAAACATCCCTTCACCGGCATGGGCCGCGCGCGTGGGGATTTTTTAACAGCAGCGCGCAATCTGGAACATGATTTTTTCCGCCAGCATCTCTGCGGCGCGAATTTACGCAGCTGGCAACATCTGCCGAAGTCAGGCGAATATGCGTTACTGAAAGAAATCGGCGCCGCGATGCAGCCTTTGCACACAGCCGCGCAGCCCATCGCCGCATGGCTGGATGCGCTTCTGAATGTCGCGTCGAAGTGCGTTGCCCAGAACGCCACGTTGTGGCGCGGGGCAGAGGGCGAGACGCTCGCCAAACTCATCGAAGATATGAGCGAAAGCGCCGATGACGCGCCGCTGAATTATGCCGAATTTACCGGGCTTTTCCGCTATGCGCTCGATACCACGCCGGTGCGCCCGCTTTTTGGCCAGCATCCGCGCCTCAGCATTCTCGGCACCATTGAAGCGCGCCTGCTGTCGTTTGATCGGCTGATTTTAGCCGGCCTCAATGAAGCCACCTGGCCTACCGATGCGCCGCCCGACCCATGGATGAGCCGCGCCATGCGCCGCGATTTGGGCCTGGCTTCGCCTGATCGCAGCATTGGCCAGATGGCACATGATTTTGTGCAGGCCGCCGCGCAGCCGCATGTCACGCTGCTCCGCGCAACCCGTGCGGGCGAGACGCCCACCATTCCATCGCGCTGGTGGCTGCGCCTGCAAGCCGTACTCGAGATGCTGGGGGAAGGGGCCAGTGCCACGCCGCCGCAGCCGTGGCTGGAATGGGCGCATGCCATCGATCAATCGGAAACATTATCGCCCATTGCCCCGCCCGCCGCGCGCATTCCGGCATCTGCATTCCCCGCCACCATTTCTGCTTCCGATATGGCGCTGTGGGTGCAAGACCCCTATGCGTTTTATGCCAAAAAAGTGCTGAATTTAAAGGCGCTCAATGGCCTTGATGCCGAATTTGGCCCGCGCGAGCGCGGCAGCCTCATTCATGATGTCATTGCAGGCTTGGCGGAGAAATACCCCACCAGCTGGCCCACGCAGGCTATTCCCGACTTCATCGCCGCTATGGAAAAAGGCCTGCACAATTTCTGCGTACCGCCGGAGACCCGTGCCATCATGGCCACGCGCATTCCAGGTCTTGCCGCTGATTATTACCGCTTTGAAAAAGAACGCCGTGCCGTCTATGGCCAGCCGCTCGTTGAAGTAAAAGGCGAATGGCAGGTTGCCGGCATCAACATCATCACCCGCGCCGACCGCATCGACCGTGTGGGCGACGGTATAGTGATTTTGGATTATAAAACCGGCGAGGCGCCATCGCCCAAACGTGTGGAACTTGGCCTGAAGCCGCAGCTTCCCATTGAAGCCGTAATTGTGGAAGCCGGCGGTTTTGCGGCACTGGGCAAAAAAGCCGTGCAGGGTCTTGCGCATATCGAGATCAACGAGGGCAAAAGCGAATTCAAATATAAAGATGCGAAAATCGATCCCGCCAGCATCAAAGCCGTGCATTTGCCGGGCATTACCAACTTCATCAACGCGTTTCTGGCTGATCCTGTCTTCCACGCGGCGCCGCGCCCGCAAATTCTGCCGCCCAGCCCCGATTATGCGCGGCTTGAGCGCGTGGCCGAATGGTCGAAAGGCGCGATTATGCAGGAGGAGGCGGACGCATGAACTCGGCCATTCCCCGCAATCTCGAAGCCTTCGATCCCACCGGCTCTGCCTGGGTGGCAGCTTCCGCCGGCAGCGGCAAAACCACGCTGCTCACCAACCGCGTGCTGCGTTTGCTGCTTGAAGCAACAACGCAAAAAGCCAAACCGCCTGCTATCTTGTGTCTCACCTATACCCGCGCCGCCACCGCCGAAATGCAGAACCGGATTTATTCGCGGCTCGAGGGCTGGGCGGTGGCGAGTGATGAAGATATCGATAAAGAACTCCGCGCTATCTTTGATCTCACGCCTACCAAAGATTTGATCATGCACGCGCGGCGTTTATTTGCTGCGGTGCTGGATGATAGTTTCCGCGTGCGCGTGATGACGGTGCATGCGTTCTGCCAGTATGTGCTGCACCGTTTCCCGCTGGAAGCCGGCGTGTCCCCGCATTTCCGCCTGCTGGAAGGGGAGGCCGCCAACCTGTTCCACAACCGTCTGTTCACCGACTTTATGGCGGAAGTCGCAAAATCGCCTGATTTACAGGCGGCCCTCAATGTCGTCGCTGAAAACAAAGCCGCCAGCACCGTGCAGGAGATGCTGCATGAAATGCTTGAAAACCAGCCCCTCTGGGAAAAATTCTGGCGCGAACGGGGCCGTGATTATGCCGCAAAACTTTCCGGCCTCACGGGTCTTCACAACGAGACCGAAGAATCCATTCTGGCCGACGCCATAAAAAATACGCCGATCACGCGCATACAGATTATGGCCAAAGCGCTTGGAGACGCGGGCGGCACACTAAGCATGGATAGTGCGGAAATCATTGCCAGCTGGCTGGCGGATGAAAAAAACCGCGCGGCCCATTTCCATTATTATGTCCGCGCCTATCTGACCAAGGAAAACGAACCCAATAAGCGCCTGCCGGTCAAAGCAATGGTGACCGATTATCCCGATGAGGCCGAAGAATTCCGGCGCGAAGCGTTGCGGGTGCAAGCTGTCATGCAGCGCCTGGCGCTCGCGCGTTTTCATGCGCGGCAAGTGGCGTTTATTCAACTGGCCCGGCGGCTGTTTGATATGCAGGCGGCTTTAAAGCAGGAACAGGGGGTGCTGAGCTATGATGATCTCATCGCCAAAACCCGCGCCGTGCTCACCGCGCCCGGTATTTCCGGCTGGGTGCTCTATAAGCTCGATTTTGCCATCGACCACATTCTGGTCGATGAAGCGCAGGATACCAGCCCCGCGCAGTGGGATATCGTGCTTGCCCTGCTCGAAGACTTTTTATCCGGCGCCGGCGCCCGCGAAGAAACCACGCGCACCGTTTTCGTGGTGGGCGACGAAAAACAATCCATCTTCAGCTTTCAGGGCGCCGACCGCGCGAATTACCTGCAGGTACGTGACGTGCTGCTGGCGCGCCTGAAAGCCAGTGAACGCAAAGTCACACCCATTCGCCAGCATGCCTCCTTCCGTACCGCATCCGCCGTGCTTGATTTTGTCGATGCTGTCTTTGCGGAAGAGGAAGCCCGCGAAGGCGTGAGCGATGAGGCCATCCGCCACGTTGCCGCCCGCACGAAAGCCCCCGGTTTTGTTGAGCTTTGGCCGCCGTTAGAGCCCGAAGACGCGCCGCCCATGGAGCCCTGGACGCCGCCGCTCGCCCGCGAAGATTACAAACCCGTGGAAGTAAAACTGGCGGAACGCATCGCCGCCACCATCAAAGGCTGGCTGGATGACGGGTTGTGGCTATCATCCGAAAACCGGCCGCTGGATGCCGGCGACGTGATGATCTTGCTGCAAAGCCGCAAGAAATTTCTGTTTCCCATCGTGCGCGCTTTAAAAGATGCCGGCATTCCGATTGCCGGTGTGGATCGCATGGTGCTGGCGGAGCAAGCCGCTGTGCAAGACGTGCTCGCCATGTGCCGGTTCCTGCTGTTGCCGCAGGATGATCTCACGCTTGCCGAAATCCTGCGCGGGCCGTTCATTCGTATCAGTGATGATGAGCTATTCAAGCTCGCCTATAACCGCGCCGGCTCGCTGTGGGATGCCGTGCAGCAGAATGCCGGCATAGCGGATTATTTGCGCCTGCTGCTCGCGCAAACCGACTTTATCGGGCCCTACGAACTGATCAGCCAGATTTTGTTCCGCGCCTGCCCCGCCGATGCGTTAAGTGGCCGCCACGCGCTGACTTCTGCGCTTGGCCCCGATGCCATCGACCCGCTGGATGAACTGCTGGCGGCTGCCCTTGAATTCCAGACGCAGCAATCCAGTTCGCTGCAACTCTTCGTGCACGCCATCAGCCATGATGATCGCCAGATCAAGCGCGAGCTTTCAACCGTCACCGGTCAGGTGCGTGTGCTCACGGTGCATGGCGCGAAGGGTCTGGAAGCCCCGATTGTTTTTGTGCCCGATCTATTGCGCGATCCCACCCAGGGTGAAAACAGCGCCGCGATTGTCTGGAACGAAGACGGCCTGCCACTGAATACCGGCGATGATGCGCCGCCGCTTGCTGCCGCCAAAACAGGCCGCGACGAATTGGTGCGGGAAGAAAATCGCCGCTTGCTTTACGTGGCGCTCACCCGCGCGCGCGACGGCATGATTTTATGCGGCCGCCGCGCCAAGAAAAAAACCGATGAGCCATGGTTTGAATACGCGCAGGCCGCCATGCAGCGTTTGAATGCGAAAGCGGAAAACGATATCTGGCGCTATGGCCAGAATGATGTGCTGGTTCCGCCGCCGGCAAAAGCCGCCAAAACCCCTGTAAATACGGTTGAATTACCCGCCTGGGCCCGCCGCGCCCCGGCCACCGAGACGCGCCAGACTATCATCAACCCTTCCGATATCGCGCATAGCAACGAAGCCGCGCTGCCGCCTTTCACAAACGGCAAAACCGATAATTATCTGCGCGGCACCATCCTGCACCGCCTGCTGCAATTCCTGCCGGATATTCCCGCCGATGCCCGCGAAGAAACCGCGCTTGGCTATCTCATTCGCCAGACCAATCAATCACACGACGATTGCCGGCGTGATGCCAGCGAAGTTTTGCGCATCATGAATGATCCGATTTTCGCGCCCATCTTTTCCGCGCAAAGCCGCGCCGAAGTGCCGCTTGCCGGGCGCCTCAATGGCCGGCCATTCTCCGGGCAGGTGGATCGGCTTTATGTGAGCGATACCGAAGTCTGGGTCGTGGATTACAAAACCAACCGCCCGCCGCCAACATCCCTGGCCGACGTGCCGGAAAACTATCTGGCGCAGATGGCGGCCTATGCCCAGCTGCTGGCCCAGATTTATCCTGCCAAACACATCCGTTGCGCCCTGCTGTGGACGCATCTGCCAAAGTTAATGGAGCTGGATAGCGCGGCTTTAGCGCGGGGCGCCGCGATTCTCAACAAGGCGGCTTGACCCCTTGGGCGGCCCGCCCCATATCTTTAGGGCATAATATATGGAGATTTTTATGGGCCAGAACACTACCCCCGTCAGCGATGCCACTTTTGAATCCGATGTGTTGAAGTCCGAGACCCCCGTGCTCGTCGATTTCTGGGCGGAATGGTGCGGCCCCTGCAAAATGATCGGCCCCGTGCTGGAAGACCTCGCCAAGGATATGGAAGGCAAGCTGAAAATCGCCAAGGTGAATATCGATGAAAACCCGATGGCGCCCAGCAAATACGGCGTGCGCGGCATCCCCACCCTTATTCTCTTTAAGGGCGGCCAGATTGTAGACACGAAAGTGGGTGCCATGCCCAAGTCGCAACTGGAACAATGGCTGAAAACGGCGGTTTGAACCACCACCTCATCCCCGCGAAAGCGGGGATCCAGCTAAAGCCCGCGTCTGCGGCGAAATATAATTTAAATTCTGCCCCGTCCTCTGGATTCCCGCTTCCGCGGGAATGAGGTTTAGGGGTTAGAAATCAATCGGCGGCGGCGGGTCAATGGGCACATTGAGGTTCTCAATGAGCAGCTCTTCATCCGTCAGCTCCATCAAGCCGTCGGGAGCCACGCGAATATTCGTCTTGAACAGCGCGTTTTTGAACACCACCACCGCCGCCAGTAAATAACGGTTATCGCGGCCAATGCCTTTATAGGTAAGTGGCGCCAGGCGGTCGTTCACCTTCTGAATTTCTTCGGCACTCGCGTTATCTAGCCATGCCACGTCATCGGGTTTTTCTACAATGATGAAGCGGCCCAGTTGCCCGCGCACATAGTGAAAGAAAAACCGGGCATATTCCGTCACGTTTTTGCGGTCGAGCTTGATCGGCGCTTTATCATTGGTGCGGTAAATGACTTCATTCGTCCAGTTCATCAATTCCGCATCGCCCGGCTTATACAGCATGTGGCGGGTCTGCTCATTATCCTGCAGGACGTAAAATTTATAATCGGCGTACCACGGCAGGGCGGCCGCGCGCATTTCCAGTGCGTTCACATCCATGCCCTTGGCTTCCAGAATGGGGCGCAGTTCCGTGGTAATGGCCTTCGCCTGGTCGGCGGGCACGGGTGAGAGCGGCAGTTCAAGCATGGGAAATAACCTTGCGGGAATAATAAAAACGGCAACTAGCCGTAACAAACATAGGTTGATTTGTCCTTAATCTCAATATTTGCGGCATTATTTATGCGTTTGCAGCACATAACCCGCCAAATAAAGCGAGCCGGTGATCAATAAACGCCCCGGTTTTGCAGCGTTTTTGTGCAAGCCAGCGGCGGCTTCCAGCAATGATGTTTCTGCCTGCATATTTTTAATGCCAGCGCTTTTGCCGGCCTCCGCCAGCTTCTCGGCGCTCAGGGTTTTATCTTCACCCGGAATGGCAATCGCCGCCGCGGCGTCTACATATTTTGCCAACGGCGCCAGAAATTCCTGCGGGGTTTTGGTGTTGATCATGCCGTAGATAAGCGAAAGCGATTTGCCGTCGCTTTGCCATTTCTGCATTTGCGCGGCCAGCACTTCGCCCGCGGAATCATTATGCCCGCCATCCAGCCAGATTTCCCAGCCGGGCAGGGCCTTCACTACCGGGCCATGTGTTAGGCGCTGCAAGCGCGCGGGCCATTCGGCTTTGGCAAGGCCGTTGAAGTTATCAATCTTGAATTTCGTTTGCGCCAGCAGCGTTACGGCCGCCGTGGCTGCATTGGCATATTGATGCGCACCCAGCAGTGAGGGCTGCGGCAGTTCGTATTTTTTATCTTTGAAAGACAACGTGAAGTGATTGGCATCCGCTGTGTAATCCCAATCCCGGCCATGCAGATAGAGCGGGCAATCCTGCGCGGCGGCTTTATCGATAAATACCTGACGCACCGCGGCATCCGGCTGCGGGCCGACAATGGCAGGTCGCCCACGCTTGAAAATCCCCGCCTTTTCGCTCGCAATCAGTGGCAGCGTATCGCCAAGAAACGCCGCGTGGTCATGCGAGATGCGCGTGATGGTGGTCGCAATCGGCGCTTCAATGATGTTGGTAGAATCCAGCCGTCCGCCCATGCCGGTCTCCAGCAGCAGCACATCGGCGGGGGTGCGCGCAAACGCCATGAAAGCCACCACGGTGGTCACTTCAAACTGCGTAAGCTTGCGCGCACCCATCTGGCTTAGGCACTCTTCCAGCAACTGCACGAGATAATTTTCGCTAATCAGCTCCCCCGCCAATCGAATGCGTTCGTGAAAACGCACCAGATGGGGAGAGGTGTAGGCGTGAACTTTTAAGCCCGCTGCTTCCAGCAAGCCACGCAAAAATGCGACCGTGGAGCCTTTGCCGTTGGTGCCCGCTACGTGAATGATGGGCGGCAGGTGTTTATCGGGGTTGCCCACGGCACGCAGCAGGCTGAAATAATCGTCCCGCAGCGTGAGGTCGATATCCTTGTAATAGGTCGAAAGCCGCGCGATGAGATCGGCGGATTTCTCGGGAGCCATGGCGTTTAGGCCTTGGCGATGGCGGGCAGGGACGGCGCTTCGCCCTTGCGGCTGCGGCGCTTTTTCTCCTGCGGCATCAACAGGCTGAAGATGCGGATCAGCGTTTCGCGCAAATCCTTACGTTCCACCACAATGTCGACCATGCCGTGTTCGCGCAAATATTCGGCGCGCTGGAAATCCTGCGGCAGGGTTTCGCGAATGGTGTTCTCAATCACGCGCGCGCCGGCAAAGCCGATCTGCGCGCCTTTTTCCGCAATATGAATGTCGCCGAGCATCGCGAACGACGCCGTCACACCGCCCGTGGTGGGGTCAGTGAGCACAACGACATAAGGAAGGCCCGCAGCCTTGACCATCTGCACCGCAATCGTGGTGCGCGGCATTTGCATCAGGGAGAGAATGCCTTCCTGCATGCGTGCGCCGCCGGAAGCTGGCACAATTACAAACGGCGCCTTGCTGGCAACCGCCTGGCGTGCGGCGGTCACAATGCCTTCGCCCACGGCCGTGCCCATGGAACCCGCCATGAAGCCGAAATCGAATGCGGCGACCACAACGGTTTTACCATCCATCTTGCCTTCGCCGATATAGAGCGCATCGCGCTGGCCGGTCTTGCGGCGCGCATCTTTCAGGCGGTCGCTGTAGCGCTTTAAATCCTTGAAATTCAGCGGGTCGTTGATGGTTTTGGGCGTGGGCACCAGTTTGTAATTGCCATCATCGAACAACATTTCCATGCGGCGCAGCGGCTCAAGGCGTAGGTGATACCCGCAGGCGCGGCAGACGTTGAAATTATCTTCCAGCTCGCGCTTGAACAGCATGGTGCCGCAGCCGGGGCACTTTTCCCATAAATTATCCGGCACATCTTTTTTGGTCACAAGCGCGCGAATGCGGGGGCGAACGAAATTGGTAATCCAGTTCATGGTGCTTCCTTAAATTTTTCCCTTCAACTCACGCCGCTTTGGATTTGCGGGCGTTGTGGGCGGCGTTACTCAGCTTGCCCACGAAACTGCATACATCTTTCACGGCCTCTGCCGTGCTCTTGCCGGCGTTCTCCGCAATCCGGGCGACAATCGCGCTGCCAACCACAACCGCATCGGCTGTCTGTGCGATGGCCGCCGCGCTTTGCTCGTCGCGAATGCCGAAACCGACCGCCACTGGCAACTGCGTTTCCGCCTGAATGGCTTTAACCGCTTTATTCACGGCTTCGCTATTCGCGGCCGCCGCCCCGGTGATCCCGGTGACCGACACATAATATATGAACCCACCCGAATTTTGCAAAACCTGCCCAAGCCGTTGTTTATGCGTAGTTGGCGTAGCTAAACGAATAATGTGCATACCGGCTTCCTGTGCCGGCAGCCGCAATTCCGCATCTTCTTCCGGCGGCAGATCGACGACGATCAGGCCATCAATGCCTGCTGCACTCGCTGCCTTTACAAACTTATCGACACCATAGGAATAGATGGGGTTGTAATAGCCCATCAGCACGACCGGCGTTTCGCTATCGCCCGCGCGGAACGCTTTGGCCATATCCAGGGTTTTTGCCAGCGTTGCGCCTTTGGCGAGTGCGCGGAGGTTTGCGGCCTGAATGGCCGGGCCATCCGCCATCGGGTCGGTGAAGGGCATGCCGAGTTCAATGATGTCGACGCCGGCATTCGGCAGCCCTTTCATGATTTCCAGCGACATCGCGGCATCAGGGTCGCCCGCGGTGATGAAACCAACGAACGCCGCGCTGTTGGCGGCTTTTAATTTCTGAAACCGGGCATCGATACGGTTCATAGCGTGATCCCCAGCTTGTCGGCGACGTTGAAAATGTCCTTGTCGCCGCGCCCGCATAAATTCATGACCAGCAGATGATCCTTGGGCAAGGTGGGCGCAATTTTCGTCACATGTGCCAGCGCATGCGCGGGCTCGAGAGCTGGAATAATCCCTTCCATCTTGCAGCACAGCTGGAACGCATCGAGGGATTCCTTATCGGTCGCATAGACATAATTAATGCGCTTGCTCTCGTGCAAAAAGGAATGCTCAGGGCCGATGCCGGGGTAATCGAGGCCGGCGGAAATGCTGTCGCCTTCCAGAATCTGGCCGTCGGCATCCTGCAATAAATAGGTGCGGTTGCCGTGCAGCACGCCGGGGCGCCCGCCATTGAGTGATGCCGCATGCTTGCCGGTTTCAATCCCATGCCCGCCGGCTTCCACGCCGTACATTTTCACCGTTGGCTCATCCAGAAATTCGTAAAACAACCCAAGCGCGTTCGAGCCGCCGCCGATGCACGCCACCAGCGTATCCGGCAACCGGCCTTCCGCCGCTTTCATCTGCGCGCGCACTTCGCGGCCGATGATCGACTGAAAATCCCGCACCATCGCGGGGTAGGGGTGCGGGCCCGCGGCGGTGCCGATAATATAAAACGTATCATCCACATGCGAGACCCAGTCGCGTAAGGCTTCGTTCATCGCATCCTTGAGCGTGCGCGAGCCCGAGGTGACCGGCTTTACTTCCGCGCCCAGCAGCTTCATGCGGAACACGTTGGGTTTCTGGCGCGCGATATCCACTTCGCCCATGTAAACTGTGCAGGGCAGGTTGAAGAGGGCCGCGACAGTTGCCGTGGCCACGCCATGCTGGCCAGCCCCGGTCTCCGCGATAATCCGCTTCTTGCCCATGCGGCGCGCCAGCAAAATCTGGCCGATGGTGTTATTGATTTTGTGGGAACCGGTATGGTTCAGTTCATCGCGCTTGAAGTAAATCTTCGCGCCGCCAAAATGTTCGGTTAAACGCTTGGCAAAATACAGCGGCGACGGGCGGCCCACATAGTGGTCCATGTAGTAATCGAATTCTTTCTGAAAAGCCGGGTCGGCCTTGGCCGCCGTATACGCTTTTTCAACTTCCAGAATAAGCGGCATCAGCGTTTCCGCTACATAACGGCCGCCAAACAGGCCGAAATGCCCGCGTTCATCGGGCCCTTGCCGGTAGGAATTGATTGCCTTCATAAATAAGCCCAGCTGTTTAAAAGGAGCCGCGAAGCTATTATATATTGCGTGGGTGGGCAACTTTGGTAGAAATCGCCCGAAATATAGATGATTAACGAACTCAACCAGCGCAGCCGCGAGATTTTCCGGCATATCGTCGATGGCTTCCTCGATACCGGGGAACCCGTGGGCAGCCGCACGCTCGCCCAAAAAATGGGCGATCTGTCGCCCGCCACCATCCGCAATGTGATGGCCGATTTAGAGGGCATGGGCCTGCTCACCGCCCCCCACACGTCGGCGGGCCGCCTGCCCACTGAAATGGGCCTGCGTTTATTCGTGGATGGCATTCTTGAAATCGGCGCGCTAAGCGAATCCGAACGGCGCGAGCTGGAAGCCGGCACGCATCAATCGGGCAAAAACGTGCAGCAGGTGCTGGAAGAACTCACCGGCAAACTCTCCGGCTTATCAGCCTGCGCTGGCCTGGTGGCGGTACCCAAAGCCGATGAACATGCGCTCAAACATATCGAATTCGTCTCGCTCTCGCCTTCAACCGCGCTGGTCGTGCTGGTGAGCGAAAGCGGCATGGTGGAAAACCGCGTGATTGACCTGCCGCAAAACATGCCGCCCGCCACGCTTACCATGGCGGCAAATTTCATCAACGCGCATCTGGCCGGCAACGGCATCAACGAAGCACGCAAGCGCATTCAGGCGGAAATCGCCGGTAAGCGCCACGAACTAGATGAACTTACCAAAAAAGTGGTGCAGGCGGGCCTTGCCATCTGGTCGGGCGATAAGGAAGGCGGCTATCTGATCGTGCGCGGTCAATCCAAACTCCTTGAAGATATTACGGCCCAGCAAGACCTGGAGCGCATAAGAAGTCTATTCGAAGTGCTCGAGACCCGCGATACCACCATGAAATTGCTGGATGCCACGCAGGTTGCCGGCGGCGTGCAAATCTATATCGGCGCGGAAAACCGCTTGTTCGCAAATAGCGGTTGCAGCATGATCGTCTCGCCCTATATGAATGCGCGTGAAAAAGTGATCGGCGCCATCGGCGTGATCGGCCCCGTGCGCATGAACTACGCACGCATTATTCCAATGGTCGATTACACCGCCAAACTGATCAGCCGCATGGTAAGGTAAAAAAGATGACGAACGACAACACCGCCGAAAACGTAACGCCCGAAGGCCAGCCCGAAGCCGCAAATGCCGCCGCTGATCCCGTTGATCAGGGTTTAGCGCGCATCCGCGAACTGGAAGCGCAGCTTGCTGAAATGAAGAACGAGGGCCTGCGCCATCTGGCCGAAGCCGAGAATACCCGCAAGCGGGCCGCCAAAGAACGCGACGACACCATGAAATACGCGGTCTCGAAATTCGCCAAGGATATGCTGGACGTTGCCGACAACCTGCAGCGCGCCCTTGCTGCTGTGAAGCCGGAAATGATCGAGAACGACCCCGCCGTGAAAAGCCTGTTCACCGGCGTGGAAGCCACCCAGCGCCAGCTCACGGCCGTGCTGGAACGCCAGGGCATCACGAAAATCGATCCCACCGGCCAGAAATTCGATCCCAACCACCATCAGGTGGTGAGCGAAGTCGACGCGCCCGGCACCGCCCCCGGCACCGTGGTGCAAACCCTGCAAACCGGCTACATGATCCATGACCGTCTGCTCCGCGAAGCCATGGTCACGGTGGCCAAGGGCGGGCAGGCTGCGCCGCAATCGGTAGATCAGAAGATTTAATTTCTGAAGTATGCACCGGCGAAAGCCGGTGCCCATTTATCCACATTTTTGATTGCTGACCGATGGGCCCCGGCCTTCGCCGGGGCATACATGTTGGGAGTTGGCTTTCGCATTATTTTTTGACCTCAGCCCCATCCCCTGCTAAAACACCCACCTCGAATTTACCCCTCAAAAATGGGTCTGGCGAAGCGTTTTCCCTGCCCTATATCCATCTTTCAGGGGCTTTGTGCGGTGCCATTTCTCGGGCTGCGCTCAAGCTTGCTAAACATTAGGAGTTATAAAATATGGGTAAAGTTATCGGTATCGATCTTGGCACCACCAATTCCTGCGTCGCCGTCATGGAAGGCTCGACCGCCAAGGTTATTGAAAATTCGGAAGGCGCGCGCACCACGCCGTCCATCGTCGCATTCTCGGGCTCGGGCGAACGCCTTGTGGGCCAGCCGGCCAAGCGCCAGGCGGTCACCAATCCCGAAAACACCTTCTACGCTATCAAGCGCCTGATCGGCCGCAACTTCGAAGACCCGATGGTCAAGAAAGACATCGGCCTCGTTCCCTATAAAATCGTGCGCAACGACAATGGCGACGCCTGGGTCGATGCCAGCGGCAAAAAGTACAGCCCCAGCGAAATCTCCGCGTTCATTCTCACCAAAATGAAGGAAACGGCGGAAAGCTATCTTGGCGAAAAAGTCAGCCAGGCCGTTATCACCGTGCCCGCTTACTTCAACGACGCGCAGCGCCAGGCGACTAAAGACGCCGGCCGCATTGCGGGCCTTGAAGTTTTACGCATCATCAACGAACCCACTGCCGCTGCTTTAGCTTACGGCATGGAAAAGAAGGGCACCGGTACGGTCGTTGTGTACGATCTTGGCGGCGGTACCTTCGATATTTCCGTGCTGGAAATCGGCGATGGCGTGTTTGAAGTCAAATCCACCAACGGCGATACGTTCCTTGGCGGTGAAGACTTCGATGCGCGCATCATTGATTTCCTCGCGCAAGAATTCCAGCGCGAGCAGGGCATTGATCTGCGCAAAGATCGTTTGGCCTTGCAGCGCCTGAAGGAAGCTGCGGAAAAAGCGAAGATTGAACTGTCGTCTTCGATGCAGACGGAAGTGAACCTGCCGTTCATCACCGCCGATGCGTCGGGCCCGAAACATCTCAACGTCAAGCTCACCCGCGCCAAACTCGAGGCGCTGGTGGATGATCTGGTCAAGCGCACCATCGAGCCGTGCAAGGCCGCGATGAAAGATGCCGGCATCAAGCCTTCCGATATTCAGGAAGTGATTTTGGTCGGCGGTATGACGCGCATGCCCAAGATTATTGAGACCGTGAAGGAATTCTTCGGCAAAGACCCGCATCGCGGCGTCAACCCGGATGAAGTGGTGGCGATTGGCGCCGCTATTCAGGCTGGCGTGCTCAAGGGCGAAGTCAAAGACGTGCTGCTGCTCGATGTCACCCCGCTCTCGCTGGGTATCGAAACGCTTGGCGGTATTTTCACGCGCCTCATCGACCGCAACACCACTATTCCTACGCGTAAAAGCCAGGTGTTCTCCACGGCGGAAGATAACCAGAATGCGGTCACCATCCGCGTCTTCCAGGGCGAACGCGAAATGGCTGCGGATAACAAGATGCTTGGCCAGTTCGATCTGGTTGGCATTCCGCCTGCCGCGCGCGGCATGCCGCAGATTGAAGTGACGTTCGATATCGATGCCAACGGCATCGTGAACGTGACGGCAAAAGACAAGGCAACCTCGAAGGAACAGCAGATCAAGATCCAGGCCTCGGGCGGTTTGTCGGAAGCGGACATTCAGCGCATGGTCAAGGAAGCGGAAGCCCACGCCGGCGACGACAAGAAGCGCCGCGAAACCGTGGATACCCGCAACCAGGCTGATACGCTCATTCACTCGGCGGAAAAGACCATCAAGGAATCCGGCGATAAAGTTCCGGCGGATGCCAAGGCAGCCGTGGAAAAAGACATCGCGGATTTGCGTGAAGCCGTGAAGGGCGATGACATCAATGTCATCCGCACCAAGATCGATGCGTTGAACCAGTCGGCCATGAAGATCGGCGAAGCGCTTTACAAGCAGCAGCAGGAATCGCCTGCCGGCGCTGCGGGCGCGGGCGAAGCCAAGCCGGAAGAACCCGGTGTGGTCGATGCCGAATTCACGGAAGTGAACGACGACAAGAAGAAATCGAACGGTTAATCCGTTCGTTAACCCGAATCGATGACAGAAGGCCCCGCCTTCTGTCATCTTCGTTTTCACCATGGCTACCACCAAAGTTGATTATTACGAATTACTCAGCGTGACCCGCGATGCGGATGGCGAGACGATCAAACGCGCCTACCGCAAGCTTGCCATGCAATATCACCCCGACCGCAATCCGGGCGATAAAGCGGCCGAAGCCAAATTCCGTGAAATCAGCGACGCCTATCAGGTGCTCAGCGATGCCCAAAAGCGCGAGATGTATGACCGCTATGGCCATGCCGCATTTGAACAGGGCGGGCCGGGTGCCGGCGGTTTTGATTTCGGCGGCGCAGGTTTCCCCGGCGGGCTTTCCGATATTCTGGAAGAAGTCTTCGGCGATTTCATGGGCGGTGGCGGGCGTGGGGGTGCAAGCGGCGCTGCGCGCGGCAAAGACGTGCGCTACGATATCGAAATCTCATTGGAAGAAGCGTTTAAGGGTGCGGATAAATCCATCAACGTCGTGAGCTCCGTTAGTTGCGAGACGTGCGATGGTTCCGGCGCCAAACCCGGCACCAATCCCGCCACCTGCAAGCATTGCGGCGGGCACGGCAAAGTGCGGTTGCAGCAGGGTTTCTTCCTTATGGAACGCACATGCCCGGTGTGTAACGGCGCGGGCAAAGTCATTGAACAGCCATGCCCCACCTGCCACGGGCAGGGCCGCACGCGGAAAACCCGCACGCTCCAAGTCACCATTCCGCCCGGCGTCGATAACGGCACGCGCATTCGGCTGGCGGGGGAAGGGGAAGCCGGAATGCGCGGCGCCGGCAATGGCGATCTGTATGTTTTTCTCGCGGTGAAGCCGCATAGTTTGTTTTCACGCGAAGGTGCAAACCTGCTTGCCCGCGTGCCCATCAGCATGACGATGGCAGCACTGGGCGGCAAACTGGAAGTCCCTACCATCGATGGTAAGCCCGCCGATGTCGCGCTGCCCGAAGGCACACAAAGTGGCCAGCAGTTCCGCCTGAAAAATCTTGGCATGACGATCTTGCAGCAAAGCCCGTCGCGCAATCCTAAGGATGCAAGGCGTGGGGATTTGTTTGTGGAAGTCGCGGTGGAAACGCCGGTGAACCTCAACAAAAAACAGCGGGATTTATTGAAGGAATTCGAAAAACTCAGCGACGAGCAAAATAGCCCGCAAAGCCAGGGGTTTTTTGATAAGGTAAAGGCTTTTCTCAAGGGCGGAGTGGACGCGGCATGAGTTTGCGGATCGGGATCTTTGGCGGCGCGGGCCGCATGGGCAAAATGCTGGTGCGTGAAGTGCTGGACGATGAAGAGACCACACTGGCCGGCGCCTGCCTGAAAGAAGGCGAAGAAGTCGGCCGCACGCTAGCGGAAATTGTTGAACGCCCGGCGAATGACGAACTGAAAGCCGCGCTGCTCACTATCTCACCCGAAAAGATGATGAACGCGCTGGATGTGGCGATTGATTTCACGCGCCCCGAAGTTTCCGTGCATAATGCGTATGTGGCGGCAGCCACCGGCAAACCCATCGTGATTGGTACCACGGGGTTCAGCCAAGACCAGCTCAACATGCTTTCGGAAGCGGGCAACCATATCCCCATCGTGCTGGCACCCAACATGAGCGTGGGCGTGAATATGCTGCAGGCGCTGACCCAGATGGTCGCCCAGGCCCTCGAGCCCAAATGGGATATCGAAGTTCTGGAAATGCACCACCGCCACAAGATCGATGCGCCAAGCGGTACTGCGCTAGCGCTGGGCGAAGCCGCCGCAGAAGGCCGCAAGGTGCAGATGAAGGCAAAAGGCGTCTATGACCGCAAAGGCGCGCAAGGACCCCGTAAACGCGGGGATATTGGCTTTGCCGTGCTGCGCGGCGGGGACGTGGTGGGCGAGCACACCGTGATGTTTGCCGGCGATGGCGAGCGGATTGAACTTTCGCACCGCGCGACCGACCGCCGTGTGTTCGCGCAGGGCGCGCTGGTCGCCGCGAAGTGGATCGCGCATCAGCAGCCGGGGCGTTACGGCATGAAAGACGTTTTGGGTTTCTAACTTATTCATGTTCTCTAACTGGCGCGTCGGCTTATCGGCGCTTTCTGCGCTTCCGGTGCTCACGTACCCAAACGTACGCTGCGCTCCGGTTCTCGAAACCACCGATAATCCTTAGCGCCAGCGAGAACCTGAATAAGTTACAAAACCTGAATTGAGATTTTTCAATAGCTTGGACGAATGTTCCACGTGGAACACATCAAAAAGGATGTAAAGAGTCCTTGTCCAGCAACCAGCGGTTGCATTTTTGATTACAAAAAATTTTAGCCCGGTTTAGCCGTACTTGGCCACCATATGCGCGAGCCAGTTTTGGCCCGTGTAGAAAATGTCATCGGCTTTTTCGCGCACGGTTTGACGCCATTCGGCTTTGGGCGGATTGAAGCGGTCGAACATGGTGCGTTTCACCTGCGCCGCACGCGCGGGTTGATTGAGAAGGGGATCGGTGCCGGCGGCGAGTGTCGCGCGGGCCAGCATGGCGCGAAGAACCAAATAATTACTGTAGGTGCCGAATTCGGCGGCCATGGGCACCACGGTGGCATGCCCGCGCCGTAACCATGTGGCATGGCTGTTGGTATACCACTGGTCAAGCGTATCACCGTTAATATCGGCATAATCGGTATCGGCGGTCGGCATGCCGGCCTTATCGCCCCAGATCGTGCGCGCGAGGATTGCGACTTGCGGGTCTTGCGCGGCTTTGGTGCCTAAGAAGAAATCCAGATTGCCGAAGTCGCCGAGGCCGGAGTGCAGGTCGATGACCAGAATGGTGCGGGCGTTGGGCAGAAATTCATTGCGGATCGCTTGCAGCGTGCGCGCAGCATGGCCTTGCGCGTCGCCGCCATAATACATTTTGCCAGGCTCGTGATATTGGCCGCGCATGAGCGCGCGTTTGAAGTTTTTAAAACCTTCCACGCGGAAAACGGTATCAACCAGTTGCAGATGTTCCACGAAACCTTTGATGCCGGCGAAGTGCGCGGGCGGGAGGTGCTGCTTGATACGATCGAACTCCACGTTGTCCGGTAACGGCTTGGTGAAATCCAAGCCATTGCGGTTGGCATCAACACCATCACGGCCCACGCGGGCCATATCGGCCATGCCGTCGGGGCAGAGGGCGTGAATGTGCAGGGTGGCAACGCCAGCGATTTGTTGCGCGGCTTTCATCCATTCCACCTGCAGGGCGGAGCCGAAATAGCCTTCCACACCGTGCAGGCCGGATTGCGTGACCATGACGTATTTGGCATCGCGGGGGCCAAACCAAGCGACGTCGGTGGCGAGAACTTCGCCGTTTTGCGTGGCGCCATGAAAGCGATAGGGCCGCACCTCTGCACCATGTTTCAAAGCGGTATAGCAAAAGGTGTGGCGCGCAGCCGCATAACTATCGAGGATATCCAAACCAACAGCCATGGTGGCGTTCCAAAATAAATTCAAAATACGGGCGTGAATATACGAGCCCGGTTTAGCGAACGGCAAGCCGGCCTATAGTTTCATTTGGAATTTCATAGTTAAGAAGGTTTTGCTCAAGAATTTTGGCCAGTATTTTTTGTCATCCCGGCGAAGGCCGGGATCCACGATAGGCCATTAAACAAAGCCTTCGTCATGTGGCTTTTCGTGGATGCCGGCCTGCGCCGGCATGACAAACAACATTTTTGAATGGACCTGTTAAGCCGCGAACGGGCGGAAGCGGGGATTGGTAAATTTTTCCAGCCCGTCATGCGCCTTGAGGTCTTCAAGGGCGAGCAGCAGTAATTTCTTATCGGCGGGCAGGGCGCTTTCGCCACTCACGCGGTGGCAGGGCACCAGAATGGGGATGGGGTTGGAGCCCACGGCGAGGCCAACGGCCTTGGCAGCACCCGGCTGGCCGATGAGGCTGGCGATATCATCGTAGCTCTTGGTCTGGCCCGGTTTGATCTGCATTAGGGCCTTCCACACGCGGAGCTGGAATTCGGTGCCATACAGCATGAGCGAGGCATGGCCCCACTGACTGGGGGCGAGATTGCGGAACTGGCAGGCGAGCTGCGCGGAGGCCGCGGCGTTGGGGGTGAATACCGTTGAAGGCCACTGGGTCTTCCAGCGCTTCAAATCGGAGGCAAGGCCATAGCTGCTCACAAATTCCAGCCGGCACAGGCCGGCACCGGTGGTGCCATGGGTTACGCCCATTAACAGGGGGCCAAGCGGGCTATCGTGGCAGCCCCACAGGATTTCGGCGGGGGCATCGGAAAGGCCCGTTACCGCAACATTTCCCAGTGTAGTGTTCGCTATTCCAATCATACCGCTGTAACGTACCTTTTCCGCACTAACCCGAGTCGTTTGAACCCGACCTCTTACCTTTGAATCAAAAGTAAAAATATTGTCAATGAACAAAGAATCTGTTCGCCGCTTTTTCACGCGCCTTGCGGCAGCGACGCCGCAACCGCGCACCGAGTTGAATTACACCAACCCGTACACGCTGCTGGTCGCGGTGACGCTTTCTGCGCAATCAACCGACCGCGGCGTGAACCGCGCGACTGAATCGTTATTCAAAAAAGTGAGTCATCCCAAGGACATAGTGCGGTTGGGTGAGAATGGCTTGAAGCCCTATATAAAAACGATAGGGTTCTATAACACCAAGGCGCGCAATATTGTTGCGGCAGCCAAACTTTTAATCGACCGCCACGGCGGCGAGGTGCCCCATACCCGCGCTGAACTGGAAGCGCTGCCAGGGGTGGGGCAAAAAACCGCCAGCGTGATCCTCAACGAAATTTTTAAAGAAGGGACGATTGCGGTCGACACGCATGTGTTCCGCGTGGCGAACCGCACCGGTTTGGCAAAAGCGAAAACGCCGAACGAGATGGAAGCAAAGTTACTGAAGATTGTGCCGAAGAAATTTTTATTGCCGGCGCATCATCTGCTGATTTTGCACGGGCGGTATGTGTGCGTGGCACGCAAGCCCAAATGCCCGGCATGTGTGGTGCGTGATATTTGCGAATATCGCGATAAAACGCCGGATTCGGCGGTAGTCACAAAAAGTAAGCCCCGTTGAAAAACGGGGCCCATTTGGCAGCATTCAAAATGTGGATGGATGGGCCCCGGCTTTCGCCGGGGCGTACATCGGATTATTCGTTCACGGCCTGCGCTTCGGATTCAGGGGCAAGCATTTCCGTGTTCTCGGTTTCCATTTCGCTTAAAATGGTTTGCACGGTCGCTATCGGCGCGCGGTTCACGGCTTTGGGCATAATGTGTTCCATTTTGCCATTGATCTGGCCACCGGCGTTGATTTCCACTTCGCCGTAGTTGATTTCACCCGAGACGCGGCCGGACGAACGCACCATCAATTGCCCGCGCACGGTAATGACACCATCGAATGAGCCGGCGATGATCGCGTTTTCAACTTCGATCGTGCCGTTGAAGCTGCCGCCTTCGACCACTTCCAGCGACTGGCCGTCGTAGCGCATGCCTTCCATGCTGCCTTCGACGATTAAATGATCACATTTCGAGATCTGGCCCGACAGGGTGATTTCCTTGCCCACCACCATGCGGCGGCCTTCGATCTGCGAATAGCGCGGCGCGGGTTCCGGCGCGCGGGAGCGCACGGCCGGGGCCTGCATATCCATGCGGCGCGGCGCATTCGGCGCGGCGGGCATGCGAAGGCGCGGCGTGGCATCGCGCAGGTTAGAGGAATGCAGGGAGTCGCGGGGATCTAATGGGCGATTCATCGTAATACCTATTGGCGTTATAATGTTGGCAGCGGGCAATTATGAAATAGCATACCGGGTCGCCGTGCTTCAATAGTTACATGATCTTTGGCATAGTAGCGGGGCTTAACAGGAGTTTTTAAATTATGGCGGAGCGCCGTTTTGACGTACTGGGGATTGGTAATGCGATCGTGGATATCCTCGCGCGCTGCGAAGAGGATTTTTTGGTTAACGAACGCATTCAAAAAGGTTCGATGACGTTAATCGATGAAGACCGCGCGGAATATTTATTTACGCGCATGGGCACCATGACGACGGTCTCGGGCGGTTCGGCGGCCAACACAATCGCGGGGCTGGCGAGCTTTGGCGGCAAGGGCGCGTATATCGGCAAGATCAATGACGACCAATTGGGCGCCGTGTTCGGCCATGATATGAAGGCGCTTGGCGTGCATTTTAATACGCGGCCCGCCAGCTATGGTCCGCCCACCGCCTGCTGCATGATTTTTATTACCCCCGACAGCCAGCGCAGCATGAATACGTTTTTGGGCGCTTGCGTGGAATTAGGCCCGGAAGATATTGACGAGGTGGTCGTGGGCGAGGCCCGCGTGGTGTATATGGAAGGCTATCTTTTCGATAAGCCCGCCGCCAAGGAAGCGTTTTATAAAGCCGCGCGCGCGGCACATGCCAGGGATACGGAAGTGGCGCTCACGCTTTCCGATACCTTCTGCGTGAACCGGCATCGCGAAGACTTTAAAAAATTCATCGAAGATTCCGTGGATATTCTTTTTGCTAACGAAGCCGAGGCGTGCGCGCTTTACGAAAAGAACACGCTGGATGAAGCGCTGCCGCTTCTGTTGAAAGCCTGCAAGCTGCTGGTGATCACGCGGGGGGCGGAAGGCTCGATCGTGATTTGCCCGGATGAACGCGCCGTAGTGCCGGCGGAAGCCACGCAGTTGGTGGATACGACAGGTGCGGGCGATTTATATGCGGCGGGGTTCTTATATGGCTATACGCATGGCCAGAGTTTAGCGACCAGCGCGCGGCTTGGCAGCCTTGCGGCGGCGGAAGTCATCAGCCACATCGGGCCGCGGCCGCAGGTGAGTTTGAAGAAACTGGCGGAAAAAGCCGGGGTTGTGGCCTGACAGTATGCCCCGTTGAAAAACGGGGCCCATCGATCAGCAATTAAAATGTGGATAGATGGGTACCGGCTTTCGCCGGTACATACATTTATACCAAAGCCGACGGCAGCAAACCGGATTCATGGGCCAGCGCGGTTGTCACGCTTTCTTTATCCAGCTCGGTTTTATTTGCCATCACGGCACGCGCGCAGGCTTGGTCGAGGGTGAGAATGGCTTTATCGGGGTGATTGCGGCGGCGCAGGTACTTGGTGGTCAAGTACACAATGTGGTCGCTGATTTCATCGGAAATCGTGATGCCG
Organism: Pseudomonadota bacterium; assembly: GCA_048498415.1. Lineage (GTDB taxonomy): Bacteria > Pseudomonadota > Alphaproteobacteria > UBA9219 > RGZA01 > JBEHYA01. The sequence continues at coordinate 4,408 of JBEHYA010000004.1, read as the reverse complement.
TAATGCGCGGCGAAGCGTTCCTTCAGCCCGCGCAGAATGACCTTGGTCTCGGCTTCCGAGGGCGCATCGAGATAGATTTTCTGGAAGCGGCGATCCAGGGCCGGATCGGCCTTGATGTAATCATCATATTCGTCGCGCGTGGTTGCGCCCATCATCAGCAGATCGCCGGTGGTGAGGTATGGCTTGATGAGATCGGAGACGCCCGCGGCGCCCGAGGCCACGCAGGTCGGCATGATCATGTGGATTTCGTCGATGCACAGAATGATGGGCGGGTTGTTCTTGCGCGCATTGCGTTCGGCGATGCCGCGGATGAGCGGGATGAAGCGGCCTTCAAATTCGCTGCGGCTGGCACTGCCGGCCGAGAGCGAGGCCATTTCCATTTCCAGAATGCGCGCGCCTTTTAATTGTTTGGGCACCTGGCCCTGATTGATTTTCTGGGCCAAACCAATGAACAGCGCGGTTTTACCAACGCCGGCGCCGGCCAAAAGCAGCACGTTCTTGCGTTCGCGCTGGACCAAAATCATTTGAATGTCTTGCAGTTCCTTGTCGCGCCCGATGATGGGATCGAAGCGGTCGGCTTTCACTTGCGCGGAAATATCGCGCGCGAATTTGAAGATTAAATCTTCAAGCTCGGCGTCGGGAATTTTAAACGGCGCTTTTTGGTCGAAACGGGAATTATCCATGACGGCACTATATATAGCGCGCAATTATGAAAAACCCGTTGAATGGGTTAACAGTTTTTAAGGTTTAGCCCACCAGCTTTCGACAACCGGGCCATAGAGCGGCACCGTTTCGGGCACGGCAATATTGGGCCAGATGGCAAAAAGATCGGTGCCACGGTAGTAAAGCGGCACCGTGTAATAGCCCCACAGCAAAACCCGGTCGATTGCGTGGATGGCCGCCAGCAGGTCTTCGCGCGTCTCGGCAGCGGTAAGTTTTTCGATGAGCGCATCTAGAACCGGGTTTTTAATACCGGCATAATTGCGGCTGCCCTTGATATCGGCAGCTTGGCTGCCCCAGTAGATGGCTTGCTCGTTACCCGGCGAGAGGCTGTTGACCCATTTGTTCAAGACTACATCATAATCAAAATCGCTGAGGCGCGCCTGGAACTGCGCGGCATCGACGGTGCGCACGCGGGCCTTGATGCCGAGGCGCTCCAGCATGCGGGCATATTCAAGCGCGATCTTTTCATCCTGCGGGTCGGCGAGAAGAATTTCAAAGGCGACCGGCTTGCTGGTTTTATCGAATAGCACGCCTTGCTTCACCCGGTAGCCGGCTTCCTTGAGCAGCGTCATGGCGTGCAGCAAATTATCGCGCATGGGGCCGTGGGGCATTTCGAAGGCGGTTGTCATGAGTTGCGGCGGCAGCTCTGCGGCGAAAGGTTTCAGCAATTCCTTTTCTTTGCCCGTGGGAATGCCGCTGCTGGCGAGTTCGGAATTGGCAAAATAACTGTCGCTGCGCTTATAGGCGCTTTGGAACAGCGTGCGGTTGATCCAGTCGAAATCAAACGCGGCGGCGAGCGCTTCGCGCACACGTACATCACTAAACAGATCGCGACGGGTGTTGAAGATGAAGGCGCGAAGGGGTTCGGGCCGGTGATGCGGGAAAGCGAAGGTTTTGAAGCCATCCGGCTTCTTCTTTTCGATGCGCTGGAATTCCATCCAGCGCTTGGGGTCGCTCTCGCGCCGCGCATCCAGCTGGTGCGCGGTGAAGGCTTCCTGCGCCACGTTTTCATCGCGGTAATAATCGTAGCGGATGGTATCGAAGTTGCAGGTGCCCACACGTGACGGCAGATCGCGGCCCCAATAGTTGGGATCCCGCGTGAAGGTCGTGCTGCGCCCCGGTTCAATTTTTGAAAGCTTATAGGGGCCGCTGGCGATGGGCGGCGCGAGCGATGTTTGATCGAAGGGCTGCGTGGAATGTTTGGGGAGCACCGGCATCAAGCCCATGATGAGCGGCATCTCGCGGTCGTAGCGGCCATCCGGCGTTTTGGAAAATAGAAACGTGACGGTGTGGTCGTCGTTTTTTTCGGCTTTTGAAACTTTGCCGTAATAGCTGCGGTGGTTGGGCCGGCCTTTGGTTTTCAGGATGTTCCAGGAATACAAAACATCATCGGCGGTGAGCGGCTGGCCATCTTGCCACTTGGCTTTTGGATTTAAGTGAAAGCGGATGCCGGAGCGGTCGGGCGCGACATCGATGCTTTCTGCAATCAGCGGATAAAGTGTGAAGGGCTCATCCTGCGTGCGGGCCATGAGGGTTTCATAGATATAGGTGGTGCCTTCCGCCGCGCGGCCTTTGACGATGAAGGGGTTTACGGAATCGAAGGTGCCGGTGATGTTAAGACGCAGCAGGCCACCCTTGGGCGCATCGGCATTTACATAATCGAAATGCGTGAAGTCATCGGCATATCTGGGCGTGCCGTGCATGGCGATGGCGGTGGAATGAATCCATTCTTCCGCTTGGGCGGGCACCGATAAAAGCAGCGCAAGAAGCAGCAACAGAATCCCCCTCCCTCCGGGAGGGGTTAGGGGCGGGCAATCCTCTAGGTGAGAGGATTTGTATAGGGGAGAGGATTTCCCGCCCCCGGCCCCTCCCGAAGGGAGGGGTGAAGAAAGAGATTTATTCGTCATACTGCACAAGGCTGGTGCATGGGATGTTTAGTTTTTTACGGCCATTCAGGAAATTCAGCTCGATGATGAAGGCGGCGTGCAGGGGTTCGGCGCCGAGCTTGCGCACCAGTTCGATGGCGGCCTGCATGGTGCCGCCGGTGGCGAGCAGATCATCGACCATCACCACGCGCTGGCCTTTCTGCACGGCATCGGCCTGCAGCTCGATGATGTCTTCGCCATATTCCAGCTGGTAGCGGTATTGAATGACGGGGCCGGGCAGTTTGTTTTTCTTGCGCACCATCGCGAAGCTGCAATTAAGGCGATAGGCGAGGGCGGCGGCGACCATGAGCCCGCGCGATTCAATGCCCAGCAGGCGGTCGGGCTTTAAGGGCAGCAGTTTTTCCGCCAGCTGATCGATGGTGGCCTGCCATGCGGGGCCGTTCATGAGCAGGGTGGAGATATCGTAAAACAGGATGCCCGGTTTGGGAAAATCGGGGATGGAACGAATATGCTGGCGGATATCCATAGCTATTGCTTTCTGGGGCTTTCACGAAAAAAGAATCTGACAGGCGAAGGGTAGGCGGCTAGTCAAAGCGGGGCAAGGCCGTTAGTATTTGTGCCATGGAACTCACCAAAGAAGACGTCGCCCGTTTACTTGCCGACCCGTCGCCCGAAGCGCGGGCGCAGGTTGCCAGCAAAATCGGTCAGCAGCTCAGCACCAGCGGTTTTGGCGCAACCGAACTTAAACTGGCTCAGGATATTGTCAGGCATATGGCCAAAGATCTGGCCGTGCAGGTGCGCGCGGCTTTGGCCTCAAGCGTGAAGCAGGCCAAGGAACTGCCGCATGATGTGGCGATGCGGCTTGCGCAGGATGTGGAGCAGGTTTCGCTGCCTATTCTGGAATTTTCGCAGATTCTCACCGATGATGATCTGGTTGAAATCATTCACGCCCATTCGCCGGAAAAAATGACGGCGATAGCCAAACGCGAAAATGTTTCGGAAAAAATTTCCGGCGCGCTGGTGCATGAAGGCACGCCCGAAGCGGTGGCGACGCTGCTTGCCAATAAAACCGCGCATATTACCGAACATACGGTCATTGAAGCGGCTGACAAGTTCGGCAGTAATGCCGCCGTGCAGGAAAAGCTGGTGCGCCGCGATAAACTGCCGTTGGCGGTAGCCGAGCGGTTGGTGAACAAGGTTTCCGACGCGCTCAAGGATTATCTGGTGAGCCACCACAAGATTGAAGCCAAGGTTGCCGATAATTTGGTGGTGCAAAGCCGCGAGCAGGCGACGGTGGGTTTGCTTGGCGTTGGCAGCGACGAGCAGGATTTGGAAAAACTTGCCGTGCAATTGAAAGAGAGCGGCCGTTTGACGCCGAGCCTGATTGTGCGCGCGCTGTGCGTTGGTGATATTCCGTTTTTTGAAGCGGCGATGGCGGCGCTGGCGGGCGTGCCGATTACAAATGCGCGCGTGCTTATTCATGATGCCGGCAAGATGGGCATGAAGTCGATGTATGACCGCACCAAACTGCCGCAGGGCATGTATGCGATCATTCGCGTGGCGTTGGAAGTTGTGAAAGAAATGCAGATGACCGGCGGCGATCAGGGGCGCGAAAAATACCGCGCCCGGGTGATTGAGCGCATTCTTACGCAATACGAAGATTTTAATCCGGAAGATCTGGAATATCTTCTCGATCGCCTGAGCGATCTGGTGGAACAGGCAGCGTAAATTTTGCAAAAAACTAACAGGCATCCCCGCGCAGGCGGGGATCCAGTGTGGTTTAAGATAGAAAAATAAAG
>JBEHYA010000003.1:0-51580 GCA_048498415.1 Pseudomonadota bacterium | reverse complement strand
CTAAATTATATTCAGCCGCAGACGCGGCTTTAGCTGGATCCCCGCTTTCGCGGGGATGAGGTCGTGCTTATATTAGTAGTCATGGCTACATCAAACACCAAATGGCTGAACTGGGCGCGTGAGATTCAGGCGCTGTCGCAAACCAGCCTTACCTATGCCGAGAACCATTTTCAGGTTGCGCGCTATGAACGCCTGCGCGAAATCGCCGCGGAAATGCTGGCCACCCCGGATGCGCCGCCCGAACACATTCTAAAGCTTTTCAAGAATGAGGCCGGCTACGCCACGCCGAAGGTCGATGTGCGCGCCGCCATTTTTGAGGGCGATAAAATCCTGCTCGTCCAGGAACGTTCCGACGAAAAATGGTCGCTCCCCGGCGGCTGGGCGGATGTCAGCCAATCCCCATCCGAGTGCATCATCCGCGAGGTGTGGGAGGAATGCGGCCTTCACGCCCGTATCACCAAACTCGCCGCCGTGTTCGACCGCGAAAAACACCCGCACGAACCCCACTTCCCTTTCCACATCTACAAAATGTTTTTCATGTGCGCGGTCACCGGCGGCACCATCACCCCCAGCAACGAAACGCTGGGCGCCGCCTATTTTGCCGAAGACGACCTTCCCCCGCTCTCCATCGACCGCATCGTGGAATTTCAGGTCAAGGCCATGTTCCGCCACCACCGCGAACCCAACCGCCCGGCCGATTTCGACTAATCCCCCGTCTTTTTCATCTGGCTTTTTGTCCCGGATTGCAGGACATTCAAGGCCGACCATGACTTCTTTTCTGAGCCGCCTTCGCCTGCAGACAATACGCGCATCCTTCGCGTGGGTGGTGCTGTTTGCCTATCTGTTTACCGCCATCATGCCGCTTGGCTTCATGCCGGATGTACGGGCGAGCGCGCGCGGTCTATTCAATATCACCATCTGCACCGCCGCCGGCCTCGGGCATACGGTGGTGGATCAAACCGGCCAGCCCGGCGATCATCCTGCGCCCGGCAAAATCAAGACCGATGCCTGCCCCTATGCCGGCGCGCCGCAAGTAGCGGGCTTCACTTTCCTGCCTGTTCTTCTCGCCCTCTTTATTTTTCTGGAACGGGCCGCGCCGGCCATACCGGCACGCGCTTCCTTCCAGCATTTTTTTACCCCCGCCCAGCCGCGCGCGCCGCCGCAAATTTAAATCCGTTTATCCGCGGGCTTCGTCTTGCCATGGGCAAGCGACGCTATCTGTCTGACCGCTTTTAACGATTTAAATTTCCATGAACGCTCCTGCCACGGCTGCCGCGCTGCGCGGCGGCAATGAACCTATGGCCACCAGCGAACCGCCGGCCGTACCATACCTTTACGATGTGCCGCACCTTGAAATAATGGGCGCCGCCGCAGAAGTCGCCGCCCGCGTCCGGCGCGAACTTTCGGCCTACTTTGCCGATCCGGATGGCCGGCAGGCGGCCGCGATCGCGCAGCAGGTCGAACGCTTTGCCGCGGCCCGGCAGGCGCCGCTGGTCGTCCTTGCCGTAACGGAAACCGCTCACCAGGCGCTTCTACCCGATTTCGGCCAGCCGGCGCAGACCCATTATTTCCATAGTGGCGAAACCGCCGCCGGCACGCTGGCGATTAGCCTGTGCGCGCTGGAACATATTGACCGGCCCACCCAGTTCGATCTGATTCTACGCCGTCTCCACGTCATCATGGGCCAGCTGGAGAATATCGACCGCACCGGCGTGCTCCAGGTGCTGGGCGATCAGCGCGCGAAACTGGGCGGCCTGATCGCCGCCATGCACGGCCATAAAACCGCTTTGGCAAAGCAGCTGGAAGAAGCAAAAAAGAATCCCGGCGCCGTAAAACCGCAGGCGCTGGCCAAAACGCTTAATGCTATGCAGGCGGGCCTCACGGCCATTGCCAAGGTGCCGGGCCTGCCGCCGGCGCATAAACACGCCCTGCACCAGATGATCCGCCAGTTGCGGGAATTGCCGCGCACCCTGCCAGTCCTGGCGCGGGCGCTGCCTTATCTTGATACAAAATTATTCCCGCCCGGCAATACCCACCCGGCCGTTTTACCGCGCCAGACACACCCATCTGAACGCCGCCCATCTAATTCAGAGGCGGCCTCCCGCCCGATACCGCTGCGTACCGCGCACGCCGCGCCGCCGCAAAAGCTGGCCCCCGCCATGCTGGCAAAAACAGGCATAAAAGCGGATGCCCCGTCACGCGTTTCAATGATCGGCAAAAGCGCGTGGGCCGAACGGCTTGCAGGGAAATTTTCTGAAACGCGCAGACATGTCTCGCAGCAGCCCCTTGCTTCCACCCGCTATCATCTTCGCGTCATTCCCGGCAATCCCGCGGCCCTGCGGGGGTCCACGCCGGAAACGCGCGCGCCATTTTCCATCGTGCGCGCTCAGCCTGCGCAAAAAAGCCAGGGCATTCCGGCCAGCACGGCGGCGGCAACCGCGGCATCCATCATTCCGGCTACTCCGGTTCAAACAGTTATCCGGCCTTCTACGAAAGCTGCACCAGCTAATAATGTCCCACCCGCAATAGTGACGCTGCCGGCTGCGGCAGCCGCAGCGCCGTCTTTATCGGCCGGCGTGCCGGGGGCAGGCCGAACGGCCACGCACGCTTTGCCTTCCTCGGCGCCGTCCGTTCCGGCTGCACTGCCCGTGACAGCAGTGGGTCATTCAAAACCTGTTGCCCCGTCCATCCATCATTCAGACACAAAAGAAATGATCGCGCCAGCCGCACATCTACCGGCAGCCGTCTTGCCGTCTAAAGGGGAAAATAAAACTGCCGCTACTTATATGGTAATCGGTATGCCCCCCGCCATGGCTGCACCGCAGACCCGCGCGAGCGAGCCCCGCGTAACGTTACCGGTTATCTCTCCCGCCATGATAATGGCTTCTTCTTTCGCAGCGCCGCCAGCCGCGCAGAAGCCGGAAGCTGTGATGAAAACCGTGACGCAAGCAACGGCAGTTGCACAAAATAACGTGGCCGCGCATATCGCTACGCCGCCCACTTCTGCCGCGGCGCCTGCCCTCGCCGCACCGCCGCCTTTAATGGCGCAGATCAAACCCATTCTGGCGCATTACCGTGAAGCGGCGCAGCAAACCACCCGGCATGTTCTCGATCAGGCCGGCAGCTATGTGCGCCACGCCCAGCAGGCCGCCGCCGGCATGATCGACGCGGCCCGGCAGAACGCTGCCACAGGCCTGGCGGGCATTCGCATCAATGTCGAACGGCTTGGCACACAGGTCGATCGGGTGGCCGAAAACAGTTACAAAGCCGCCGCCGACGCGCTCTGCAAAATTAAATGCGCCCTGTTAAAAAGGCCATGCACCCAATGCGATGACAGAAACAAATCGAACAACACGGCCATGCTGACCGCCATGAAGGGCATTAACAACGGTTGAATATTTTAAAACAGGGAGGAAAATATGAATCTGGATTTCAATAATATACACATCGCTTTTATCGGGCGTATTACCGACGCCGTCTTTAAACGGCTGCAGGAAAAGGCCGTCTTGGCCCCAAACCTGACGCCCGCGCTCGAACACGAGCAGTTTCAGGCAAACTTTTTCGCCATGTGCCGCCTGTTGAACGTGCAGGCGCCCCTCGCCATTCCGGCATGGCGGCTTTTTGCGCCATATGCCACAACCGATGACGCCGCCTTTTTCCTGCACCCCTTTGCATCCGAACGCGCGTTTCCGCCGACCAAAAAGCTTTTCGGGCAGATCCGTGAAGCCGCCCTGGAATGCTGCGATGTACGCGTGGGCGCAGATGGTGCCATCACCTCCGTTGCGCTGGATGCCAACCCCTTTGCCGTCATTCATAACGATGGTCGCGCTCTTGCCATCAAACCCGTGAGCGAAGACAGGGAAATAAAAGCCCTGTCTTTTGTCTCTGCTGGCGCCATCTCGCCTTTCACGCTGGATATAAAAGACACCGGCACGCTGACGGCTTTTTTCAAAAAGACGCGCAGTCAGGCGGGCGACCGGCTTGTTCGCCTGATGCAGCAGCCCCCTTATTTTCCAGCCCAGGGTTAAACATGTCGATTACATATGAAGTACATCAATCGCCCGAAGCGGCACCGGATGCAGCTTTCGATGCGCTGCGCCGCATGGCCAAACGTAACCACGCCGTAATCGAAAAAAGCAACCATACCAGCTGGCTGCGTGCCATGCTGGGTACCTGCGGTTATTGTGTGGGCGCGGGTGCGGGCGGCCTTCTGGCTGGCCATGCCGGCTGTCTTGCCGCGCCGGCCCTCAGTACCATCATCCCCGAGGTTGCCGCATTTTTAAGCCCGGATCCTTACAGCCCGTTACTTATGCTTGGCCTTGGCGCGGGCATTGATGCACTGGTATTGGGCGGATGGTATGCCGTGCGCGGAAGATTTGTATCCAAACCCATCAAAATCGCCACGGTCGCTTTTGCCATCGCCAGTCTGGGCGTAACCACCGCCATTCAAACGCCCCATATGTACGATATGCAGCAAGCCTACGCGTCGCTCACCCATAATGATCCGCATAAGCGCGTTGAAGTTGCCAGAAATGCGCAAATGATTGGCCAGTCGCTGGATGAATATGTGATGGCCATTTGCAATGGTCCGGACAGCCCAACGGCGACGATGTCGGCTTTTGATAAAATCAAAGCCGCCTTTACGCCATAAGCATCAGCGCCGACATCGCAACCATGCCAAGGTCTTCCACCAGCGTGATGGTTGACATGGGCAGCTTCAGCGTGGTGCCAAGGCACGCGCAGCGCAGTTCCCGCTTTTCGCGCAAGGCTTTTAAAACGCCCAGGCTGCTTACGCCCATGACCGCAAGCGACAGCCACAGGGTAAGGGTGATTTCAAAGCGAAACAGAAATGCAAACCCCAGCGCCAGTTCTATAAACGGGTATAACAGCCCATATTCTTTCCACCGCGCCGCCAGCAGGTCATAGCTGGCATAGGCATCGCGGAAACCGCGTATATCAAGCAGCTTAAACGCGCCGAAGGTAATAAAGAACCCGGCCATGAAATTCAGCATCCAGTCATGCACATGTGCCGCGCCGCTAAACGATGCAACGCTGATCAGGCCGACAATCAACAGCAGGGGAAAATACGTCTTAAGCCATCCGCCCGGCGCGGCGGCGGCCGCGGCAGCGGGCGCATCCACCAGTTTATACGCGCCCGCTTTTGCCAGCGCCGCATTCAGTATTTCTACTTCCGGCGCTTCCCCGTTCAGCTGGGCCTGCGGGGGATCAAGCGTAACCCGCGCTTTATAGCCCTCCGCCGCAAGCGCCGCTGTTACCTTGCGCACGCACGATGCGCAGTGCATGCCCTCGATCGTATAGGTTTTACTCATCACACAGGTCTTCCATGGGGTTGTGGCCGCATAAATTTTTTAAAACCAAACCGGCATTTGCTTTTCACTGAAAAAGCGAGAATGCCCGCACGTTTTTGCATACGCGGGTGTGTGTTCCACGTGGAACATTCCGCCAAACTATTGATTTGTTTCGAAAACGTGCCTTTTTGACCTGTTTTCTACTCCGCCGCTTCGCGTGCGTAAATCTCGGAACCTTTATCCTTAAACTCCGCCGATTTTTCCTGCATACCCTTCTCCGCCATCTCGCGGATCTCGGTCGAGATTTTCATCGAGCAGAATTTGGGCCCGCACATCGAACAAAAATGCGCCAGCTTCGCGCCCTCCGCCGGTAGCGTTTCATCGTGGAACTTCAGCGCCGTGTCAGGATCAAGCGACAGATTAAACTGATCCTGCCAGCGGAACTCAAACCGTGCGCGGGAAAGCGCGTTATCACGCGCCTGACTTGCGGGATGGCCTTTTGCCAAGTCCGCCGCATGCGCTGCGATCTTATATGTGATCACGCCAACCTTCACGTCGTCGCGATCCGGCAAGCCCAGATGTTCCTTCGGCGTCACGTAGCATAGCATCGCGGTGCCGTACCAGCCGATCATCGCCGCGCCAATGCCGCTGGTAATGTGGTCGTAGCCCGGCGCGATATCCGTGGTGAGTGGCCCCAGCGTATAGAAAGGCGCTTCACCGCAGAGTTTCAGTTGCAAATCCATATTTTCCTTGATCTTGTGCATCGGCACATGGCCGGGGCCTTCGATCATCACCTGGCAGTCATGCTTCCACGCAATGTGGGTCAGCTCACCAAGCGTTTCCAGCTCGCCGAACTGCGCTTCATCGTTGGCATCCGCAATCGAGCCTGGGCGCAGGCCATCGCCCAGCGAGAACGAGACGTCGTAGGCTTTCAGGAGTTTGCAGATATCCTCAAAATGCGTGTAGAGGAAGTTTTCCTGATGGTGCGCGAGGCACCACTTGGCCATGATCGACCCGCCGCGGCTCACAATGCCCGTGGTACGCTTGGCGGTGAGCGGAATATATTTCAAACGCACGCCGGCATGGATGGTGAAGTAATCCACGCCCTGCTCGCATTGTTCAATGAGCGTGTCGCGGAACACTTCCCAAGTTAAATCTTCCGCCTTGCCATTCACTTTCTCAAGCGCCTGATAGATGGGCACGGTGCCGATGGGCACCGGGGAATTCCGCATAATCCATTCGCGCGTCGCGTGGATGTGGCGGCCCGTCGATAAATCCATCACGGTGTCGGCACCCCAGCGGATCGACCACACCATCTTTTCAACTTCTTCGGCCACGCTGGAAGCCACGGCGGAGTTGCCGATGTTGGCGTTGATTTTCACCAGGAAGTTACGGCCAATCGCCATCGGCTCCGCTTCCGGGTGGTTGATGTTGGCGGGAATAATCGCGCGGCCCCGGGCGATTTCATCGCGCACGAATTCAGCTGTAATCGTATCCGGAATCTGCGCACCCCACGCTTCGCCGCTACGCTGGCTAGCTGGAACTGCCGCACGCTTCTGGTTTTCGCGGATGGCGACATATTCCATTTCCGGCGTAATGATACCGGCGCGTGCATAGGCGAGTTGCGTCACCGCTTTGCCATCCTTGGCACGGAGCGGCTTCAGACCTTTGCGGTCATATTCCGGCACGCCCATTTTTTCGTTCGGTTTCAGGCCGTCATCTTCCGGCTTGCGGGCACGACCTTCGTACTCTTCCACATCGCCGCGCTCTAAAATCCATTCGCGGCGGAGTTGTTTGAGGCCGCGCGCGATATCGATGGTTTGTTCATTATCGGTGTAAGGGCCGGAGGTATCGTAAACCGGCAGCGGTTCTTCTTTGGCGCCTTCGCTGAGAATAATCTCGCGCATCGCAACTTTCACCTGCGGCAGGCGGTTGCTTTGGACATAAATCTTGCGGCTGCCGGGTAACGGGCCGGTGGTGACGCTGATATCGTTGGCTTGGTCTAACATTGACTTCCTCCATCCCTTCGCCGGCATGACCCGGACAGGTTCAAAGAGTTAGAGCGACAATCGCTCAATCTCAGCCGTGAACGGCTCCCCTTGGAAAGTGCAAAAGATGGGCGGAATGGCGTGAGAAGTCAAAGCAATTTAGCAGCCGCTTCCACCACAGTTTCGACATGTATGGCACGCATCAGCGCAAGCGGATCCGGCGTTTTATCAAGCCCATGAAATGCTGCACCGCGCACAAACCCGACGCGCGGGCCGTGGGGCGCATATTCTACATCAAAGCTCGGGCCAAACAGGCCAAGCGTGGGCGTACCAATTGCGGCGGCAATGTGCATGAGGCCGGAATCATTGGCGATGCAGAGCGCGCAGCGCTGCAGGCAGGCGGCGGCGAGCAGCGGGTCGGTTTTGCCGACGAGATCGATGACTTTATATTGCTTGGATAACTCGCGGATGAGTTCTTCGCTTTGCGCGCGCTCGTTTTCGGCGCCGAAGATGGCAACCGATGCGCCGACAAGTTTGCCCGAAAGAAGTTGTTGTGCGGCGCGGAGGAAATTTTCAGCGGGCCATTGTTTGGGGCCCCAGTTGGCGGTGGGGCAAAGAGCCAGAATGGGCTGGGTGGGCAACAGGCGCGCGGCTTCGTCAACGACATTTTTGGTTAGAAAAATTTTTCCCGCGGGGGCTTTTGTGAGCCCCATCATTTCCGCGATCTGCAGGGTTTTGTGAATGTCGCTGCGGCGCTGGATGAAATGGAAGCGATGATTGGCAAATATGAGGTAAGAGACCAGGGAATTGCGGACATCGACCACAACATCCCACCTCTGGCCCACCACGCGGGCCCATAATTTGAGCCAGTGGAGACCCTTTTCCTTTTTATCGAGGGTGATTATCTCGGTGAGGCTCGGCACGCCCGTGAACAGCGGCGCTGGAATGGGGCCGCAGGCGATTGAAATGCTATCTGGTTTAAAACGCTCGATGGCGGCGTTCAGAATGCCGGTGGAAAGCACGGCATCGCCAAGGCGGTTGGATGTGATGAAGAGAAGTTTTTTGTTTTTCACTATTTGAACCCGATGGGCTAAAACTATAGCGATGAAGGCCTCAAACGAAAATCATTTTATTGCGCAGTTAGAAAGCCGCGGCGTGCTGCGCCTGACGGGCGCGGACCGGATCAGCTTTCTGCAGGGCCTGATCACGAATGATGTGCAGAAATGGGATGGCCAAACGCCGCTATTTGCCGCGCTGTTATCGCCGCAGGGCAAGGTTTTGTTTGATCTGATTTTGCATAGCAATGGCGATGCGGTTTTGATTGATTGCGAAGCGGCACGTGCGGGTGAGCTGCTGGCCAAGCTGAAACAGTTCAAGCTGCGGGCGGATATTGCGGTGGAAGATGTTTCTGCGCAGTTGAAGGTTGCGGCGACGTGGGGCGCGGATGGGAATGATCCACGGCTTGCCGCGCTGGGTTCGCGCAGCGTTTTGGAAAACATACAGGCAACCGCGCGTGAGGATGATTACCGGACGCTGCGTTTTAAGCATGCGGTGCTGGAAGGCAGCGAGATTGAAGCTGGGCAAGCCACGGCTTCCGAAGTGAATTTTGATGTGTTGAATGGCGTGAGTTTTTCCAAGGGCTGCTATATGGGGCAGGAACTGACAGCGCGCATGCACTACCGGGCGCTCAACAAGAAACGTGCTTTGCCATTTACGTTTGAGGGTGCTTTACGCGCGGGGCAGCCGGTTGCCGAGCTGGGCGTTGTGCGCGCCGTGCAGGGGAATGTGGGCGTGGGGGTGTTTAATGTGGAGAAAGCGGCGGGGTATATGGATGGGCCGCTGGCTATTGATGGCGCGACGTTGCGTTTGTCGCGGCCCGCTTACTTGAAAGAGTAACCAAACTGGATCCCCGCCTGCGCGGGGATGCCTGAGAGCGTATGCCCCGCTGAAAGAGTATGCCCCGTTGAAAAACGGGGCCCATCTATCAACAATCAAAATGCGGATAAATGGGTACCGGCTTTCGCCGGTACGTACGTATAAAATCATTCCTCCCCGAACTGCCACATGTTCGCTTGGCCGTCTTCGTGGGCGGCGAAGAGGTATTGGCCGGTTTCGCTCCAGCACATTAACGTGATCTCGGATGTGCTGTGGGTTTTGAGCCAGACATTCGTGTCGTCCTGAAAGCGCGCCAAATAGATGAGGCCGGTGGAGGTGCCGGCGGCGACCATATCCAGCTTGGGGTGGCAGGCGACCTGGGTGGTGAGATCGGGGCAGTCCTGGCCCAGCACGGTGGCGGCGCGGCCCATGGGGCCTTTGCCGGAGCAGTCCCAGCACACAACACCGGCGGAGCCGCTACTCGCTAACCAGCGGTTATCATGGCTCCATGAAATGGATCTGGGTTTGACGCCGTAGCCGCTCATGGCGAAGTTCTCGAACGTTGGCACGCGCCAGCCATGCAGGGCGTTTTCCTGCATGTAGGTGAGGATATATTTGTTATTGGGCGACCAGTTAACGCCGAGATGCGAGCCTTTCCATGCCAACACCTGCGGCGTTTGCGCGGCATCGCCCTTCGCCCACCACAGGCTCACACCATTATAATGGGAGGCGGCAATGCGTTTGCCTTTGGGATCGAACGTTATGCCCGTGACGCCGCTGGGGTGATTGGAAAACTGGGCAAGCTGCTGGCCTTCGGCATTCAGCACATAAATATTTTTACGCGCGCTGACGGCGATGAGTTGGTCATCGGGATAAAGCGCGATGTTCTCCAGCCAGGTTTTTTCGAAATGCGCCAGTTCGTTGGTAAGCCCGCTGGCTTGAGCCACCAGGCGGCCATCTTCGCCGATGGAAAGCGTGTGGCCGGGTTCGAACCCCGGCACCAGCATGGCAAGGCCTTCATGGGCTTTGACTTCGTGCAGCTGCGTTTCCGGCCGGTCGATGAGGCGCGTGATGATGCGGCCATCGGCAAGGCCAAGGCTGAATTTGCCTTCGGCTTCATGAAGAGCGACGCCGGCGATATACGCATTTTCACGCCAGGTGGGGCCGGCATAGTGTTGATCGGTCATGCGGCACTCTTAGGGGGTGCGTAATAATCCGTCAATTCCCCCGCGCCTTTGGCGACGGGGCCGTTGAAACGCAGGATGGCGAGGGAGGCCGGCGGATAGGCACTTTTGATTTGCGGCCATGGCGACAGGCTGGCGCGGGTGGCCAGCATCAGCACCAGCGCGTGCACCCATGGGTTGTGGCCGATGACAAGCACGGTTTCCGCTTCTTCGTGCTGGAGGGTTTCCATCACCATTTCGGGGGATGCGCCGTAGAAATTTTCAACGAATTCCACTTCCGGCTTTTGCGGCAACCCTTTAGTGAAATTTTCGCATGTCATGCGGGTGCGGATGGCGGGGGAGCAGAGGATTTTCTGGATTGTAACCCCCTGCCCGCTGGCATGCTGCTGGGCATTGGCGGCCATGGCCTCACCCGCCGTGGTTAATGGGCGTTCGAAATCCCGCGGGGCTGCGCCGGCTTCGCCGTGGCGCATGAGAAGCAGCGTAGTTATCATTGATTCCATTGGATTATGCGTGAGCCCGACTATCGGGCGCTGCGGCCCTTTTTGTCTAGGGCAAAAATACAACTTTATGCTTTGCTTATACTACTGAAGATTCAAAAGGCGCAGGGTTTATACGGGAGTTGGCACAATGGGTTTATATTATTGACCCAATATGTGAGTGCCATGAGCAGTGATAACGAGGAATCGCCGGCGAATGCAATTACGCATGCCCTGAAGCGATTCAGCGGAACATTAACCGCCGCAAAGCCAAGCGAAGAAAAAGAAGTGGAAGACCTGCAGGAATTGCTGCGCACGTTTAGAAGCGTGGAGCCGGCGGAGCATCGTTTGCGCCCGGATTTGCCGGAGGTGCTGGAGCAGAACTTGCGCGGAAGCCGCCAGCGCAGACCGCAGGCGGACTAAAGCGTTACAAATTTCACGCGGTTGTTTTCCAGCTTGATGGCCAACTTGCCATGCTTGAGATCGATGGCGCGGGCGCCAAACACCTCGCGGCGCCAGCCATGGGCGGCGGGGATGTCGGCGTTGTCATCGGCGGCAAGCTCATCCAGATCAGCGGCGCTAGCAAGAAGTTTCGGCGCGATGTTCTGTTCATCCGCGACCGACTTCAACAGTACGCGCAGCAGGTCAGCCACGGGCGCAATGTTGCCGGGAAGAATTTTGCGCTTGAAATCATTGGGCAGTGGCTCCGGCGTTTGCGCGAGGGCTTCCTTGATCACGGCGAGAATGCCAGCGCCCATGCGGCCTTTGGCCATATCGGCAGAAAAGCCGCGCACGCGGGATAAATCTTCAATCGATTGCGGCGCGTGATAGACGATTTCCAGCAGCGCCTCATCACGCAGCACGCGGTTGCGCGGGATATCGATGCGCTGCGCATCGCGTTCACGCCACGCCGCCAGGGCTTTCAGCAGCATGAAGTGCTTGGGCTTGTCGATGCGGGCTTTGAGGCGGCGCCAGGCTTCGTTTGGTTCCAGCTTGTAGGTGGCGGGGCTTTCCAGGATGGCCATTTCTTCCGTGAGCCAGTCGCCGCGGTTTTGTTTTTTGACCTGTTCTTCCAGTTTATCGAAGACGGGGCGAAGATAACGCACGTCATCGAGCGCGTAGGAAAGCTGGCGCTCGCTTAGGGGCCGCGCGCTCCAATCCGTGAAGCGGGAGGTTTTGTCGATTGAAGCTTTGGCAAGTTTTGAGACGAGCGTTTCGTAACTCACGCTATCGCCGAAACCGCAGACCATGGCCATGACCTGGCTGTCGGCAATGGGCGCGGGGACTTCACCGGTGAGGTTATAGAAAATTTCCAGATCCTGCCGCGCAGCGTGGAAGACTTTGAGAATTTTGGGGTCTTTGAGGAGCGCGAATAAGGGCGCTAGGTCGATGCCGTCGGCCAAGGGGTCGATGGCCGCGATATCATTATCGCCCGCCACCTGAACCAGGCAGAGCCTGGGCCAATAGGTGCGGTCGCGCATAAATTCCGTATCCACCGTGAGATAACGGCTTTTTTCCACCTTTTGGCAGAATGCAACTAACGCATCATTCGTGTTGATAAGCACGGGGAACCCTTTATAAATAATGGCCGTTTATCCCCTATTCCACCTTATTTGAACAGATAAATCATATGCACGCCTATCGTTCCCACCGCTGCGGGGATATCCGCGCGAGCCACATCGGCGAAACCGTTAAGCTGGCCGGCTGGATCCACCGCAAACGCGACCACGGCAGCCTGCTGTTTATTGACCTCCGCGACCATTACGGCCTCACCCAATGCGTGATTGATCAATCCAGCCCCCTGTTCAAATCGATTGAAGCCCTGAAGCTGGAATCGGTGGTGAGTTTTACCGGGAAAGTGGTGGCGCGGCCCGACGAGACCAAAAACACCAAGCTGCCTACCGGCGAAGTGGAACTGGATATTTCGGCGCATGAAATTCTGGGCGCGGCGGAACCGCTGCCCCTGCAGGTGAATTCGGAAGAAGATGCGGGCGAAGATGTGCGTTTGCGCTACCGCTTTTTGGATTTACGCCGCAAGAAGATGCAGGAAAACATCGTGCTGCGGTCGGATGTGATTTCGTTCATCCGCCAGAAGATGATCGATCAGGGCTTCCACGAATTCCAGACGCCGATCCTTACCAGCTCCAGCCCGGAAGGCGCGCGCGACTTTCTGGTACCAAGCCGCATGCACCCCGGCAAGTTCTACGCACTGCCGCAGGCGCCGCAACAATTCAAACAGTTGCTGATGATGGCGGGCTTTGACCGGTATTTCCAGATTGCGCCGTGCTTCCGCGATGAAGACAGCCGCGCCGACCGTTCACCCGGTGAATTCTACCAGCTCGATTTTGAAATGTCGTTCGTAGGCCAGGAAGATGTGTTTGCGGCCATCGAGCCAGTGTTGGCGGGCGTATTCGATAAATTCGGTTCCTTCCGCCGCGAGACGAAGCCGGCCGTGACGGCCGCCCCCTTCCCCCGCATTACCTATGCGGATGCGATGTTGAAATATGGTTCAGACAAGCCGGATCTGCGCAACCCGCTGATCGTGTGCGATGTGACGGATGTGTTCAAGCGCGATGACGTGACCTTCCGCGCGTTCAAGAGCCAGATTGAAACCGGCGGCGTGGTGCGTGCCATTCGCGCGCCAGCCGTGAAAGATCGCCCACGCAGCTTCTTCGATAAGCTGAACGACTGGGCCAAGGAAATCGGCGCACCGGGTCTGGGCTACATTCTGTTTGAAGGCGAAGAAGGCAAAGGCCCCATTGCCAAGTTCCTACCCGTCGAAGCGCAGAAGGCATTGCGTGCGACCAGTAAGTGCGAGAGCGGCGATGCGGTGTTCTTTGTATGCGACAAGCCGCTGGTGGCCGCCAAGATGGCCGGCGCGGCGCGCAACAAAATTGGCCAGGAACTGGATTTATATGAAAAGAACGCCTTCCGCCTGTGCTGGGTGGTGGACTTCCCGATGTATGAACTGAACGAAGAAACGCAGAAGATCGACTTCTCGCACAACCCGTTCTCCATGCCCCAAGGCGGCCTGAAAGCGCTGAACGAGATGGACCCGCTGGATATCAAAGCATTCCAGTATGATATTGTATGCAACGGCGTTGAATTATCGTCGGGTGCGATCCGTAACCATTTGCCGGAAGTGATGTATAAGGCGTTTGCGATTGCGGGTTATAGCGCAGCCGATTTAGAAAGCCGGTTTGGCGGTATGCTCTCCGCCATGAAGCTGGGCGCACCGCCCCACGGCGGCTCGGCGCCCGGCATCGACCGCATTGTGATGCTGCTGGCGGAGGAACCCAATATCCGCGAGATCATCGCCTTCCCGCTCAATCAGCGCGCGGAAGATTTGATGATGCAGGCGCCAAATACCGTGGATGTAGCCCGTTTGAAGGAACTGCACATCAAACTGGATATCCCGGTCAAAAAGGCGAGCGCGGCGTAAAACCGCCGCAATTGGCGCGTAGATTGCAGTGGTGTGATAGAGGTATGAGATGCGCCTGATTATTGCCCTGATCATGATAGCGATAGCCGTGCCGGCTTATGCCCAGCAGGCCGGCCAGGGGTATGGCGGCAACCGCAAACCGGCCTATGACAACGTGGCGGCCGATTTCATCAATTGCGCGATGTATTATACGATTGCCGGCAGCTGCATTCAGACGCTGGCCAAACGAAAGACAGCGCAATCCAGCGCCGCGCTTGCCGCCGCCGATGACCTGACGGACGCCGCCAAGGAAACCTATCGCCGCGAAGGCCTGATAGGCGGCTCGGCCAAAACCGCGTTCAATGAAGTCGCCCAGAACCGCAAGGCGCAGATGCTGGCGGAGGCCGGCAACAAGTGCGTTTATCTGGATGCGTTCCTGGATAAATACGGCCAGCTCTGCCATGGCATTTCGGCCAATCCGCGGGCCTATATGGATGACCGCCTCGGCAATCTGCCGTAATAAACCGCCCTTTTTTAATTTCGCCAAAATCGCCTATTCTGGCGGCTATGGTGAATGTTCCCGCCCCACTCAATGACACCCGCCTCGCGCCTGTGCAGGCCGCGCTGGCATGGCTTGCGCAAAACAGAAAAAGCGTAGGCGCGTTGACCTTGCTTGCGGCAAGCTACGGCGCCCTTGAATTGACGGCCGGCAAAGATATTGCGCGCTGGTTTCATGGCCGCGGCCCGTTGGTGACAACGCCCTTGAGCGCGTGCACCGACGCAATTTGCCAGAAAACCCGCCGCGTGATTGCGAACAGCTTTAAATTATGGAAAACGGCCAGCGCAGGCACGCCGAATGACATTCTGCTTGGCGATGAATATGTGTTCACCGCGCTGATGGGCCTTGCCACGATCGAAACGCGCACCGGCTTTAACCGCGACCGCGCGGGCAGCGATTTTCGCGGCGTGTTTCAGTTCAGCGACCGCAAGGGCACGGCGTATGAAGGCATCGCCGACCGGACACTGGAACTTCTTCAACGCATTCCGGTGAGCTTTACGATTGACGGCAAAGCGGTGGCGGCTGCGAATTTGACGCGCAAGCAGCTGGATTATTTGATGTTCAATCAAACCGGCCCGAACAACACCGATGCCGAATTCCTGCAAAGCACGGTCGCGCAGACATTTGCGGCTATTGAAACCATCCATCACAACACGCTGACATTAAGCCGGCACAACCCGAATATTCTTTTGCTCAGCCCCACCAAAGTGGCGGGGTTGAATTACCTGATGCACAACCTGCCGCTCACAGCCTTAATGGTGGCGACCAATTACGGCGATGAATGCACGGATAAGCCGCTGTATGATTTAATTGATGCGAACCACCACGGGTTGCTGGCCAGCAACCCGGCGGTATATGGTAATGAACCATCATATAAATTTAACGCCGACAAAAGTCTTGGCCTTCCCGGCAGCTATACGCCGACCGAAGCCATGGATGTGCTGGCGTATAAAATGAGCGCGACATTTGAAGTGACCAACCAGGAATTGGGCAGCCAGCCCGACAATACGCTGGTTTTGCGCGTGCCCGATGCCGACGCCCCGACCCGCCCGCAACCCAACATGGTGCAGGCCGCCATGGGCTGGATGCAGCATGGCATGCGGTGCGGGTGGAACGGCTAGTTTAAAATTCCCCCGGGAGCTTTGCATAAAAACCCGGCTGTCATGCCCGCGACGGCGGGCATCCACGGCAGGCCCCCTGACGAAGGCCTTGTTTAATGGCCTATCGTGGATCCCCGCCTTCGCGGGGATGACGCGGATAGACTGGGGCGAGGGTTTTTTGTGCAAAGCCCCTTGCGGGAGTGGTAAAAATAAAAACCCCTTCCACACGCAGGGGCCCATTCCCCATTTGGGGAGAGAGGGAGCACGAAAGGCGGGGAGATTCTTCGCGCTACGACCTCTATACGAGGAATGGACCCCTGCCTCTGGAAGGGGGTAACACCAATCACAACACCTTCTTCACTGTCATCCCGCACTTGATGCGGGATCCCATTTAATTTCTATCCGAAACCAAATGGGATCCCGGATAGCGCAAGCGCGCTTCCGGGATGACAAACTTGTTACCGGCCCGCTTTCCGTTTCTGCTTGTTGGCATATAAGCGGAGGTCGGCGGAGACCATGACGGCTTCGGCGATATCGCGGCCCGTGTAGGTGGCGACGCCGGCGCTGGCGCGGAGCGGCAGCACCGAATTGCGCCAGGTCATGCTTTTACCGTTTAAATTGCGCACGATTGTCGCGGCACGCGCCATGCCGGGCTTGGCGGCAGCGCGGGTAAGCAGCACGGCGAATTCATCGCCGCCCAAACGCGCGACCACATCGGACGGGCGGACTTCGGCGGCCAGGGCGGCGGCGAAAGCGGCAAGGTACGCATCGCCCGCAGCATGGCCGTGGGTATCGTTGATCTGCTTGAAATTATCGAGATCGAAGATAATCAAAACGCCATTGGCCTGCGGTTCGCGTTTGGCCTGCGACAGTTCGCGGTGGAGTGCGCTCATAAAGCCGCGGCGGTTCATGAGGCCGGTGACTTCATCGCTTAAGGAAAGGGTTTCGAGGTAGGCGATGCGGCGGCGCTGCGCCAGGATCATTTCATCGGCCTCGGCGATCAGGCTAAGGGCCTGCTCCATATCCATGACCTTGCTACGGGTCATCAGGCTGGCGGGCATGGCTTCCTGCATGGTGGCGGCAAAGGCGCCGTCATGGGTGGCAGAGGTAAGCGCGGTCTGAGTGGGCATTGTTTGTCGACTCCTCGTTCAGTCGACTCGAGAATTGCAAGGGGTATGCCAAGTTTTCAGATGGGGCCAAGCTTTTGAATCGGCAGCGTAATTATTCGATTCGACGCAAAATGCCCAATAAGGCATTCCCTTCCCCAAGTAACCTTCAAGGCAGAAATTGCCGCTTCAGGGATGTGAATTTTTGGCCATAGGCCTTTGATTTATTGCGAAATAATCCGATCGCTAAAACTTTGCTTAACTTTTTACCGGCATACTTATGATTAAGGAGTGAACTGGACGAGATGGCTTACAAGGCTAATGAATTCTTAAAAATACCGGCGCTTGCAATTCTTGGATTAGCGCTGAGCGCCTCTCACCCGGTTAACGCCGCCCAATCTTCCGACATTTCAAAAGACCCCGTTGCCGGCGCGGCGCTGAATAGCGTCACGCTTATTCCCCACCGCGCGATATATAAGATCAGCATGGCGCCCACAAAGAACGGCGGCACCATGAGCGACATTGACGGCCGCATGTATTATTCGTGGGCCGACGACTGCAACGACTGGAATGTCGAGCAGAAAATGATCGTGCGCTTCTTTTATGGCGAAGGCGATGCCAGCACCACCA
Source organism: Pseudomonadota bacterium (assembly GCA_048498415.1). GTDB lineage: Bacteria > Pseudomonadota > Alphaproteobacteria > UBA9219 > RGZA01 > JBEHYA01. The sequence continues at coordinate 33,929 of JBEHYA010000003.1, read as the reverse complement.
CCAGTTCGTTGATTGCGCGCGAAGCCAAGGACGGCAGCAACTATATTTACCGTTCGGCGCACACCACCGATAAAGACCCCACGGAAGTCATTCGCGGCAGCGCGCATATCGGCAATGCCGCGGGCAGTTTTGGCGAAGCCAGCTTCAATGCCGGCGCCGACAAGAAACTGCAGTTTTCTTCCGCGACCACCTTCCCCGCGCACCACACGCTGGAACTGCTGACCCACGCCAAGAACGGCGAGAAGTTTTTCGCCACCAACGTGTTTGACGGCGCGGATGATCAGGGGCTGAATGAAGTGAGCTCGTTCATCGCGGCGCCGATTGAACCTTCTATTATGGAAAAAACGGCAGCCACGGGCGGGTTGGCGGGTAATCCGCTGCTTAAAGGTAAAGCCTGGCCCATTCGCATGGCGTTCTTCGCCCCCGACAGCAAAGGCAATGGCCAGCCGGATTATGAAATGGATATGGTGCTGCTGGAAAATGGCATCATGAAGAGCATGACCATCGATTACGGCGATTTCGCCATGAAAGCCGAGCTGGTGAACGTGGAATCGCTGCCGCCTTCCAAGTGCAAGGCCCCTGCTGTTGCGTCACTGGAATAATTTATTCCGGCACCGCATATTTCCAAGCAAAGCCACACCATCAGCACATTCTTAACCTATCCTTGCGATTGTTAGGGCATCACTCGGTTAGCCCTTCCCGTGTCTTTTGAGTCGCCCCGCCATGACGTCCGGCCCCAGCGGAAAAACCGTCCTCATCGTCGAGGATAATGAACTGAACGCGAAGCTGTTCCGCGACCTGCTCAGCTCGCGCGGGCACCGCATTGTCGAGACGCGGAACGGCGCGGAAGCGCAGCGTCTTGCCCATAGCGAAAAACCGAATTTGATTTTGATGGATATCCAGCTGCCTGAAATCTCCGGCTTCGATGTGATCAGGATGATCAAGGCCGACCCGGAAATTGCGCAGGTGCCCATCATTGCGATTACGGCGTTTGCCATGAAGGGCGATGAAGAACGTATCCGCACCAGTGGCTGCGATGATTACTTGTCCAAGCCAATTTCGGTGAGCAGCTTCCTGCAAAAGACCAGTTCGTATTTAGGTTAAGGAACCCATGTCAGCGCGTATTCTTGTCGTCGATGATAACCCCCTTAACGTCAAGCTGCTGGCGGCGAAGTTAAGCCGCGAATATTATACCGTGCTCACCGCCGAAAACGGCGCCGATGCGCTGAAAATGGCGCAGGAAGAAAAGCCGGATTTGATTTTGCTGGACGTGCAGATGCCGGAAATGGACGGCTTTGAGGTCTGCACCAAAATCAAGGCGGACACCGCCACCCGGCATATTCCCGTGGTGATGGTGACGGCGCTTTCTGAAGTGCAGTACCGCGTGCAGGGGCTTGAAGCCGGTGCGGATGACTTCCTGACCAAACCGTTCAACGACGTGGCGCTGATGGCGCGCGTGCGTTCGTGCCTGCGATTAAAAAGCCTGCTGGATGAATGGCGCATGCGCGAAGGCAATGCGAGCGCGGAGATCGATGTCGATACGCTGCGGAGCGTGCACATCGTGCTGATCGATGACCAGCCGAATGAATGCGCGATGGTCTCCAAGCATATTGAACGCGCCGGGATTAACCTGCATGCCGTCACCAATATGGGCGCGGCACGCGATGTGTTACGCGCGCAGCCCGTTGATGTGGTGATGGTGAATATGGGCCTTAGTCAGGATGATTGCCTGAAAGTGATCGCCAATTTGCGCGCCAACGAAGAAACCCGCAGCCTGCCGATTTTGATTTACGCCGATGAAAGCGATATTGGCCGCGTCGCTAAGGCGCTGGACCTGGGCGCAAACGATTACATTTTCAACCCCATCGATGCGATGGAGTTGCACGCGCGCCTGCGCACCCAGATCCGCAACAAGCGCACCTATGATAAGCTGCGCCTGTCGTATGAACATAATATGACCATGGCGATCACGGATGCTTTAACAGGCGCATATAACCGCCATTACCTTGAACAGAACGTGCCGCGCTTGTTTGACCGCTATAAAGCCGGCGGCAAGGCGATTTCGGTAGTAATGGTTGATATCGATTTCTTTAAAAAAATAAACGACACCCACGGCCACCACGCCGGCGACCAGATTTTGCAGCAGGTGGTCAAACGCCTGAATACGGGCCTGCGCTTCTTCGATATCGTGATCCGGCTGGGCGGCGAAGAGTTTGCGATTGTGATGCCCGATACCAATTATGATTCCGCCATGCACGTAGCTGAACGTTTGCGGTCCAGCGTTGCGGGCGCGCCTTTTGCCGTGCGGGAGCCCGACCGCGAATTGCCGGTGACCATCAGCATTGGCGTGGCGGCGACCGATAAAGGCATGGATGATGCCAATGTGCTGTTCCGTGCGGCAGATACCGCGCTTTATAGCGCCAAGCAAGGCGGCCGCAATAAGGTTGTGGGCGCGGCTTAACGCCAAAAGCCTTGCGTTTGCAGGCCATACCGCTTATTCAAAGCCCCGCATATGGCCAATTTAAACAACGAAATCGCGCGGCGGCGCACTTTTGCGATCATTGCCCATCCGGACGCGGGTAAAACCACGCTCACGGAAAAGCTGCTGCTGTTCGGCGGCGCCATTCAGATGGCGGGCGCCGTGAAAGCCCGCGGCGACCAGCGCCGTGCGCGTTCCGACTGGATGAAGATTGAGCGCGAGCGCGGTATTTCCGTGACCGCCTCGGTCATGAGCTTTGAATATTCCAATTACGCGTTCAACCTGCTGGATACGCCGGGCCACGAAGATTTTTCGGAAGATACCTATCGCACACTGACAGCCGTTGATAGCGCGGTGATGGTGATTGACGCGGCCAAGGGTATTGAAACGCAGACGCGAAAATTATTCGAAGTCTGCCGCATGCGCGATATTCCGATTATTACATTCATCAATAAAATGGACCGCGAAGCGCGCGACCCGTTTGATTTGCTGGACGAAATCGAACAAACGCTGGCCCTTGATGTAACACCGGCCAGCTGGCCGATTGGCTCGGGCCGCGATTTCCGCGGCTGCTACGATTTACTGCGCGACCGCCTGATTTTGATGGATAAAACGCAGGGCGATAAGCGCAGCGAAGGCATTGAATGCAAAGGCCTGGACGACCCCAAGCTGGAACAGTATTTGCAGCCCGATGAATTGCAGAAACTGCGCGAGGATGTGCAGATGGTGCGGGGCTTATGCAAGCCCTTCGATATTCAAAGCTACCGCGAAGGCCACCTGACGCCGATTTTCTTTGGCAGCGCCATCAACAACTTTGGCGTGCGCGAATTGCTGCTGGGCCTTGGCGAATACGCCCCGCCCCCGCGCCCGCAGGCTGCCGCGGAGCGCCAGATCAAGCCGGATGAACCGAAGGTGACCGGCTTTGTGTTCAAGGTGCAGGCGAATATGGACCCGAACCACCGCGACCGCATTGCGTTTGTGCGGTTGTGTTCGGGGAATTTTAAGCGCGGCATCAAGCTAAAACATATGCGCACGGACAAGATTATGGCCGTGAATAACGCCGTGATGTTTCTGGCGCGCGAACGCGAATTGGCAGAAGACGCTTTTGCCGGCGATATTATTGGCATTCCCAACCACGGCACACTGCGCATTGGCGACACCCTGACCGAAAGCGAAGCCATTCATTTTACCGGCGTACCCAGCTTTGCGCCGGAAGTCTTGCAGCGTGTTCATTTAGATGACCCGATGAAGGTGAAGCACTTACGCCGCGCCTTAGAGCATTTCGCCGAAGAAGGCGTGAGCCAGGTGTTCAAGCCGCTCACGGGCGCCGAGTGGATTGTGGGCGTGGTGGGCCCACTGCAGTTTGAAGTTTTGGCCGCGCGTATTGAGGCCGAATACAGCGTGCCCGCTAAATTTGAAAGCGCGGGCGTAGAAATTGCCCGCTGGGTTGAGGGCGACCCCGCTGCCGTGAAAGCGTTTGCCGAAAAGAACAAGGGCAACGCCGCCGAAGACCATGATGGCGCGATCGTTTTTCTGGCGCGTAACCAGTGGCATTTGGATAAGACGATTGACGAAAACCCCGGCCTAAAATTCGTCAAAACGCACGAAAATTTACGGAAGGCCGCCTAAGCCCGTCGCAGCAATAACCCGCCCGTTATAGCCGCCAGACAAGAACCTGCAATCACGCCAAGGCGCACAAGATTAAGCGCCTCTTCCTGCGGGAAAGCGAGGGCACCGATAAAAAGGCTCATGGTAAAACCGATGCCAGCAAGGCAGGCGAGCGCGAAAAGATGGCGCGTGGTCATCCCCGATGGCAGCTGGGCCCATTTGAGATGGATGGCAAGCTGCGCGGCGAAAAAAATACCGGCGGGCTTACCCAGCCATAAGGCGAGCGCGATACCCAGCGGCAACGGCGCCAGCATGGCAGCCGGCGATAAGCCTTCCAGCGAAATGCCGGCATTGGCGAGCGCAAACAGCGGCATGATGAGATAGGCGGAAAAAGGATGCAGGGCGTGTTCAAGCCGGTGCAAAGGCGTGGGCGATTGCTTTTTGTCCGGCGCTAATGGAATGAAAACGGCCAGCATCACGCCGGCCAGTGTGGCATGCAGGCCGGTGTAGATCACCGCCAGCCACAACGCGGCCCCCAGCAGCAAATAAGGTAACAGGCGTCGCACGCCCATTAAATTAAGGCCCAGCAACGCCGCCAGCAGAGCGGCCATGATAAAAAACGGCAGCATGGCAATGTGGCCGCCGTAAAAAGTGGCGATGATGAGAATGGCGATCAGGTCATCGATGATCGCAAGCGCGGTAAGAAAAACTTTTAGCGCCGCCGGCAGGCCGCGCCCGGCAATGGCCAGCAGGCCAAGGGCGAAAGCGATATCGGTCGCGGTGGGAATGGCCCATCCCGGCCAGTTGGGCTGCTCCGCCTGATTGACGAACAGATAAACCAGCGCGGGGGCCACCACGCCGCCCAGCGCCGCGATGATTGGCAGCACCGCTTTGGCCGGCGTGCCAAGCTCGCCGCCCATGAATTCACGCTTGATCTCAAGACCAACGACAAGGAAGAAGATGGTCATGAGCCCGTCGTTGATGACATGGGCCAGCGTGATGTGCAGCGTGCCGGCGCCGAATGGCACATCCAGCGTTTCATGCAGCAGATCGTGATAGATGGCCGCCCAGGGCGAATTGGCCAGCGCAATCGCCAGGGCAGCAGCCACCAGCAGCAGCACGGCGCTGCCATATTCGCTTTTAAGAAATCGCCGGAATGGCATGTCTTTCAGGCCTTCGGTTACGCTTGAGAATTCACTTTTTGCATGGCACGATAGTTACAGATTGAACCGATTCCCGATATTATAAACATGGCCATGGCACAATCCCAAACCTCCTCGCGTGATCCCGCTTATGAACACCCGCTGGCGCCAGAAGGTGAAGCGGGTTATCTGGGGCTGCTGAATTACGTTTTAGAAAACGGCATCAAGCGCGACGACCGTACGGGTACGGGTACGATAGCGAGTTTTGGCCATCAGCTGCGCTTTGATCTGCGCAAGGGCTTTCCGCTGCTCACCACCAAGAAAGTGCATTTGCGTTCGATCATTCATGAACTGCTGTGGTTTTTGAAGGGCGAGACGAACACCAAATACCTGACCGACAATAAAGTAACCATCTGGGACGAATGGGCCGACGAGCAAGGCAACCTTGGCCCCATTTACGGCCAGCAATGGCGCGATTTTGGCGGCGAGACGCTGGGCAAAGGCCAGGGCGTGGACCAGATTTCCGAGCTTTTAAAGCGTTTAAAGGCCGATCCCAACAGCCGCCGGCATATGGTGGTGGCATGGAACCCGCTGGCACTAGCCAAGATCAACAAATCCCCCCCGCCCTGCCATGCGCTGTTTCAGTTTTATGTCGCGAACAACCGGCTTTCCTGCCAGCTGTATCAGCGCAGTGCCGATTTATTTTTGGGCGTGCCGTTTAATATTGCGAGCTACTCATTGCTGCTGATGATGATTGCGCAGGAATGCGGGTTTGAGGTGGGCGAGTTTGTGCACACCTTTGGCGATACGCATATTTATATGAACCATCTGGAACAGGTGAAGACGCAGCTTTCCCGCGACATTCGCCCACGCCCGGCCATGAAGATCAACCCGGCGCGCAAGAGCGTGTTCGATTTCACCTATGATGACTTCACGCTTGAAAACTATGACGCGCACCCCGCTATTAGCGCGCCGATTGCGATTTAGCCCATGCCAATCGCCCTGATTGCCGCCGCCGCTGGAAAACAAATGGTGATTGGCAAGAATGGCGATTTGCCGTGGCATTTCAAATCCGACCTCGCGTTTTTTAAAGAAACCACCATGGGCCACAAGGTGGCGATGGGGCGCGTGACCTATAAATCAATCGTGAAGCGGCTGGGCAAGCCGTTGCCGGGTCGCGAGACGATTGTGCTCACCCGCGATATTCATTTTTCGGACCCCCGGGTGCGCGCGCTGAATGAAATCAGCTGGCTGCCAAAGATGATGGAAAAGGATGAATGGCTGTTCGTGATTGGCGGCGATGAGATTTTTAAACAGACCATCAACATGGCAAGCCGCATTTACCTGACCTATATCGAGCAGGAAGTTCCCGGCGATGCGTATTTTCCTGCCATCGATCTGCACCGCTGGCGCTTATCATCCGAACGGCCGGAAATGGAAAACGGCACGCAGCTATTCTTCCGAACGTATGATGCGACGTGATCAAGAAAAGGCCTCATCCCGCACTTGATGCGGGATCCATGTGGCCTTGCGGATAGATGGATCCCGGATAATTGCTGCGCAATTTCCGGGATGAGGCGGAAGGGTTTTAACTTAAAAATGCCTTCCAACCCCCTGTTTTTTCACAAAATTTGGCCGCAACGCTTTTGAAATCAATGGAAGTGTACTATATTAGGCGTGCCGGCTTGTCCGGCTATGGCGATAAACGTTGTGTGGAATAAGCAGCACGGACCCGGGGGCGGTACCCGGCGCCTCCACCATTTGTCTGCCTTGCTCTGTTCCGGGCGAAGTGCCCGGAACAACCGCAGGCAAAAAGTGGGGGCGAAATAGGATCGACGTATGCAGTAAAGGCACAATTTTTGCTCGGCATTGTACCGCCGTTATCGGGCTACTCTAATGGATGCCAACGACAACGTTGCTCCTCAAGCTCTCGCCGCCTAATTTTCCTAACGGAAAATAAGGTAGCTTAAAAGCTTAGCGGTCCGGGGGGTACCGGGCAACAGAAACCCCCCACTCCTTTCATGTGCAAAAACCCCAGAAAACCAACGTCAAACCGGCGTTATAATTATTATTGATTAATTCAAGTTTGTATCCCAACCTTATTGAAATACCTGATTCAAAGTTGTGGGGCCAATGGCTGATACGGACGATACCCTTCGATATGACGTGATGGTGGAAACCGCGCTGCGCCACGTGGTGGCGGATACGCTGCGTGTGGTGGCCGAACGCGGGTTGCCGGGCGCGCATCATTTCTATATCTCGTTCTTCACGGAATATCCCGGCGTGCAAATTCCCCAGCACCTGCACGAGCAGTACCCCAAGGAAATGACGATTGTGCTGCAATACCAGTATTACGGGCTGGTGATTAACGACGATACGTTCAGCGTGACGTTAAGCTTTAACAACATCAAGGAACGGCTGGTCATTCCCTTTGCCGCGATCACCACATTCGCCGACCCTTCCGTGAGCTTCGCCCTGCAGTTCCAGACGATTGACGGCGACGAGGACGAAGAAGAGGACGAGGATGACGATACGCCCCGCTTCGAGAGGGTAAAAAAACCCGATTTTCTCAAGGACACCAAAGAAGGCGAACCGGAAGAAAAGGGCGTGGTGATCAGCCTCGATCAATTCCGCAAAAAGACGGAACCGAAGAAAGAGAATTAGCCATATGCCCCCCTGCGAAGGCAGGGGCCCAAGGTTCACAGCAATCCAAATGCGGCGAGATGGGCACCTGCCTTCGCAGGTGCATACCCCGGTTACTCCGCCGCCTGTTTCAGGCTGGCGTTGCGGGCCTCTAAATAGCCTGCGAGTTCTTTGACCAACCCCGTCATATCCGCCTGCACTTTATAAAAGCCTTCGTGCTTTTGCAGGCTGTCTTCATCCATATACAGGCTGCGGTTGATCTCCAGCTGCAGGGAATGAATGCCGCTGGCGGGTTGCCCGTGCAGGCGCAGGATTTCCATGCCTTTATAGGGATCGTTGATGGCGATGGTGTAGCCGCAGCCGCGCAGGTAATGCGCCACGCGCTCCACGAAGGCGGCTTCGGCGGTGGTGCCATCGCGGTCGCCCAGCACGAAATCCGCGTGCGCGGCGCCGGCGGTATTGGCAAGGCGCGGGTAGCTGAACGCATCGCTGGACGCCATGGAATGGCAGTTGATATGCCAGACGGTTGGATGATAACGCCGCGCTTCCGCCAGCAGGCCGGTGAGTGCGGTGTGGTAAGGCTGATAGCAGGTCTCGATGCGCTTCAGCGCAACGCCAACCGGAATTTTGCGGGGATACACTGCGGCGCCCCGGCAAAGATGGCGGATGAGGCCGTGGCCATGCTGCGAACGTTCGGTGGGATTAAGGGGGCCGGGAAATGCGCCATCCAGAATAGCGGGATCGATATCATCCACCGCGCGGTTGGGGTCGATGTAGCTGCGGGCAAAGTGCGCGCGTAACAGCGGCGCCGGCGCCTGGGCGAAGAGTTCATCGACGAAGCTGTCTTCCGTTTGCCGCAGGGCGTGCATGGAGCAGACATAGGGCAGATCATCAGGGTAGAGGGTGCCGCTATGCGGGGAATCCAGGATGACCGCGCTGGTATTGGGGGTGGTGTTGATCACCGAGATCAGGGGCGCATCAGCCATGGGTGCACACGCTTCCCTTCACCACATAGGCCTGACAGACGGGGCATTGCACCATATCCTGCGCGGGCGGCTTGGGGTTTTCCGCAACTTTTGTGCGCGATGCGCCATGCGGCGCCATGTTGGGGTTTTCGCCGTACATCATGTTCATCATGTCATGGGCTTCCCGCATCATTTTACGGATGCCTAAAGCAACGATGCTGGTGATGGCGGCGAAGATGATCCACTGCATGGCTTTAGTGTAAGACCGGAGTTAACAAAAAAAGCAACAACAACCCTATTAACGGCGCGGTTTCTTTAGTCGCACGTCTTTATGACTTTTACGCGGCAGCGCCATGGCATTCGCATTTAGCCCTAATTCCTTGGCTTCGAGGCGGTGAATCTCGTCGCGGAGACGCGCGGCCTCTTCGAATTCCAGATTGGCGGCGGCATCTTTCATCTGCGATTCGAGTTCGCGGATATGCGCCTTCATATCCTTGCCGATGGAATGGATGAATTCTTCATCGCCGATGGGCACATCGTAATGGTCATGCTCGTATACGGATTGGAGAATGTCGCTGATCTTTTTCTTCACCGTTTCCGGCGTGATGTTGTTGGCTTTATTGTATTCCAGCTGGCGCATGCGGCGGCGGCCGGTTTCATCCATGGCGGCCTGCATGCTGCCCGTCACGCTATCGGCATAGAGCACCGCCTTGCCATCCACGTTACGCGCCGCACGGCCGATGGTTTGGATCAGTGACGTACGGGAACGCAAATAGCCTTCTTTATCCGCATCTAAAATGGCCACCAACCCGCATTCCGGGATGTCGAGGCCTTCGCGCAGCAGGTTAATGCCAACCAGCACATCGAAAACGCCGAGGCGAAGATCGCGGATGATTTCGATACGCTCCAAGGTTTCCACATCGCTGTGGATGTAGCAGACCTTGATGCCGGCTTCCGTCATGTATTCGGTGAGCGCTTCAGCCATTTTTTTGGTGAGCGTGGTGACCAGCACGCGAAGACCTTTGCCGATGACCTTGTGGCATTCGGCGAGAAGATCATCGACCTGATTTTCAGTGGGCCGCACTTCGACGGGCGGATCGATGAGACCGGTGGGACGCACGACCTGTTCGGTGAATACGCCTTGCGTTTGTTCCAGCTCCCACGGGCCGGGGGTGGCCGAGACATACACCGTTTGCGGGCGCATGCTGTTCCATTCATCGAACTTAAGCGGGCGGTTATCGCGGCAGGATGGCAGGCGGAAACCATATTCAGAAAGCGTGGATTTGCGCTTGAAGTCGCCGTTATACATGGCGTTTAGCTGCGGCACCATGGCGTGGCTTTCATCTAAAATCAGCAGCGCGTTGGGTGGCAAGTATTCGAACAGCGTTGGCGGTGGCGCACCGGCGGGACGGCCGGTGAGATAGCGCGAATAATTTTCAATGCCGTTGCACACGCCGGTGGCCGCCAGCATCTCCAGATCAAACTGGGTGCGTTCGCCAAGGCGCTGCGCCTCTAACAGCCGGCCATTTTGCTGGAACGTGGCGAGCTGGTCTTTGAGTTCGACCTTGATGCCTTCGATGGCCTGATAGATGGTGGGCTTGGGCGTGATGTAGTGGCTGTTGGCGTAAATCTTCACCACATCCATCTGCCCCATGCGCTCGCCCGTGAGGGGATCGACCTCTGTGATGCTTTCCACTTCATCGCCGAAGAACGAAAAGCGCCAGGCGCGGTCTTCCATGTGGGAGGGGAAGACTTCGATGGTATCGCCGCGCACGCGGAACAGGCCGCGGCCGAAGCTGGTATCGTTGCGCTGGTATTGCAGTTCGACCAGCTTGCGGATGAGATCGCCCTGCCCGATTTGCTGGCCTTTTTCCACCGTCGCGGTCATTTTGGAATAGGTTTCCACCGAACCGATACCATAGATGCAGGAGATGGAGGCGACGATGATCACATCATCGCGTTCGAGAAGCGCGCGGGTGGCGGAGTGGCGCAGGCGATCGATCTGTTCGTTGATCGAGGATTCCTTCTCGATATACGTATCGCTCTTCGGCACATAGGCTTCCGGCGTGTAGTAGTCGTAATACGAGACGAAATATTCGACGGCGTTATTGGGGAAGAAACTTTTCATTTCTTCATAGAGCTGCGCAGCCAGCGTTTTGTTGGGTGCGAGAATGAGCGTGGGCCGCTGCACCGATTGAATGACATGCGCCATGGTGAAGGTTTTGCCCGAGCCTGTGACGCCCAGCAGCACCTGATCCCGCGCGCCTTCCTTGAGGCCATCCACGAGTTCCTTAATGGCGACCGGCTGGTCACCGGAGGGCGTGTAATCGCTTACCAGCTCGAACTTCTTGCCGGCTTCAGGCCGGAAAGTCGGGCGAATAACGTCGGCCATGGCGGGGAAAGCGTGATTATCCATAGATCACAGGAGTTAGTATGGAAGCACTAATAATCAATATAATGGGCAAAACATTAATTGTATGCCCCAGCGCAGGCCGGGGCCCATTTATCCGCATTTTGATTGCTGAACTATGGGCCCCGGCCTGCGCCGGGGCATACAGATGATGATAGGTTTACTTAAATACTGTTACTAGCTACTTTTCATACCCCTTTATTAGCTGTTCGTGCCAATGTCCGTTCTTGTCCGTATCGCCCCCTCGCCCACTGGTTTTCTGCATGTGGGGAACATCCGCACCGCCATTTTTAACTGGCTTTTCGCCCGTAAGAACGGCGGCCAGTTCATGCTGCGCCTGGATGATACCGACCAGGAACGCTCTACCCCCGCCTTTGCCGCGGCGATTGAGCGCGACCTGAAATGGCTGGGGCTGAACTGGGATTTGTTCGCCAAACAATCCGATCGCTACAAACGCTACCAAGAGGTTTTGGAAGATTTGAAGAAGCGTGGGCAAATATACCCGTGCTTTGAGACGCAGGATGAGCTGGCATTAAAACGCAAGTCGCAGCTGGCCCGTGGGCTGCCGCCTATTTACGACCGCGCGGCGCTAAAGCTTTCGGCGGGCGAAGTTGAAACCAAGATTAAAGAAGGCCACAAGCCGCATTGGCGCTTCAAGCTGCATCATGAAGCGGTTGAGTGGGACGATATGGTGCAGGGCCATAAGGCGTTTGGCGGCGATAGTTTATCCGACCCCGTGCTGGTGCGTGAAGATGGCGTGCCGCTTTATACCTTCTGCTCGGTCGTGGATGATGTGGATTTTAAAGTGACCCACGTTATTCGCGGCGAAGACCATGTGGCCAACACAGCCGTGCAAATTCAGATCTGGCAGGCTGTAGGCGGCGGCGTGCCGACCTTCGCGCATTTGCCATTGGTGACGCTGGCAAGTGGCGAAGAACTCAGCAAACGTCTGGGCAGCATGAGCGTGGCGAGCCTGCGCGATGAAATGGGCGTGGAACCGCTGGCGATTGTTGCGCTGCTGGCCAAGCTGGGAACATCGGATGCGGTAGAAGCTGCCACCATGCAGCAGTTGATCGACGGGCTGGATTTTAAAAAGATTGGCCGTTCGCAGCCGAAGTTCGATACGCAGGAATTGCTGCGCATTAATGCGCGCCTGCTGCATCATATGACATATGACGAAGCCAAGCCGCGCTTAGCCGCGATGGGCTTGGGTGCCCTTGGCAAAGATTTCTGGGAAGCCGCGCGCGCCAACATTCAGCGCTTTGCCGAGATTAAGGATTGGTGGCAGGTGGCGCAGGAAAAGATCACGCCACAGATCGCCGACCGCGATTTTGTGGTTAACGCCGCCCGCATGTTGCCGGAAGGCAACTGGGATTTGACCACCTGGGGCGCCTGGACGGATGCGGTTAAGAAGGCGACGGGCCGAAAAGGTAAGGATCTGTTCATGCCTTTGCGTTTAGCATTGACCGGCATGGAGCACGGGCCCGAGTTAAAAGCGCTGTTGCCGCTGATTGGGCCTACGCGTGCCATGCAGAGGCTGAACGGAGAAACGGCGTGACGGAGAATAACGGCGAGATCAAAACGGCGCTTGAAGAAGTGACCAGCGATCTTGCGCGTCTGGAAGCGGACATGAAAAAGCTCAATGATGCGTTTGCCGAGACCATGGCGGCGCTGAGCGATGTGTTCGCGCAATGTAAACGCCACCCGCATTTGTAAGTTTCTGTTTTCTCTTCGCTCCGAAAGCCCTCTTCCATGTCACTTCAGCTTTACAACACCCTTACCCGCAAAAAAGAAAACTTTGCGCCGATCGACCCCCAACACGTCAAAATGTATGTGTGCGGGCCGACGGTCTATGACTTTGCGCATTTGGGCAATGCGCGGCCGGTGGCGGTGTTCGATACGCTGTACCGCTTGCTCAAAACGCTCTACCCGAAAGTGACGTACGCCCGGAATATCACGGACGTCGATGACAAGATCATGGCTAAAGCCAAGGAGACGGGCGAGACGATTAACGAGGTCACCACCCGCACCACCAAGGCGTACCATGAAGATATGGCCGCGATCATGGCCTTATCGCCGGATGTAGAGCCGCGCTGCACGCAGCATATTCCGCATATGATCGCGATGATCGAGAAGCTGATTGCGAAGGGCCATGCTTATGCCGTGGATGGCCATGTGCTGTTCAATGTGCCATCCATGCCGGAATATGGCGAACTGTCACGCCGCAGCCGCGATGAACTGATTGCGGGCGCGCGCGTGGAAGTAGCGCCGTATAAAAAGGACGCCGCCGACTTTGTACTGTGGAAGCCGAGCAGCGCGGAACAGGTGGGCTGGGACAGCCCGTGGGGGCGCGGCCGGCCCGGCTGGCATATTGAATGCTCCGCGATGTCGGAAGCGCACTTAGGCGAGACGTTTGATATTCACGGCGGCGGGCTGGATTTAATTTTCCCGCACCACGAAAACGAAATCGCGCAAAGCCGCTGCGCGCATGACGGCAAGCCGCTGGCAAAACTGTGGATGCACAACGGTTTCCTGACCATCGATAACGATAAAATGTCGAAGTCGCTGGGGAATTTCTTCACGGTGCGCGATTTATTGGCGCATGCGCCGGGGGAAGCGTTGCGGTTTGCTTTATTGGCTGCGCATTACCGCCAGCCGCTGGATTTCTCGCGCGATGCCTTGCGCCAAGCCAAGGACGTTTTAGACGGCTGGTATGGCACGCTGCGCAGCCATGCGAGTATTGCCCTCGATAAGAATGTGGATGTGCCGCATGCGGTTGTTGCGGCGCTCACCGATGATTTGAACACGCCGCAGGCGATTGCCGCGCTGCATGATCTGGCGGGGCAATTAAACAAGAACCCAAGCGTCGCCACCAAGTCGGCATTTGTGAAGGCGGCCAACCTCATAGGCTTTTTAACGCAGGACCCGGAGGCCTGGCTGCGCTGGGCGCCGAAGGGCACCAGCCAGATGAGCGAGGCGGAGATCGAGGCGCAGATTGAAGCGCGCCTTGCCGCCCGCAAGGCCAGGGATTTCAAGAAGGCCGACCAGATCAGAAATGACCTGCTGGCCATGGGCGTTATTCTGGAAGATAAGGCCGAAAAAACGCTGTGGCGGCGTGTTTAAGCGGCTAAAATGCCCACGGTAACACCGAGGCTTTGCCTTTATAAAAAACCATGTAAACTGGCCCCCAGCCACTTAGGAGACTTTATGCTTCGCATTTGCCGTTCACGCCTTCACGCCCGGGCCGGTCTTAATCTGGTGGAAGCCGCCATTGTGCTGGGCGTTGTGGGCCTGGTGATCGGCGGCGTGTTCGCGGCCTACGCGTCGATGCGCGATTCCAACAATATTAAAGAACAGGTGCACGACACCTCGACACTGGTGAATAACATCCGCGCCTCCTATACCACGGTGGCGACAACAGAAACCGCCGCCGCGACGGCTTATACAACGGCCCTCATCAATACCGGCATTGCGCCGAAAAGCATGGTGGCTTCCACCGGCACCAGTTTGGTGAGCGTGTGGGGCACGGCCCTGACGGTGGCCGCCAACGGCGCGACATTCGATATTACGATTGCAAGCATTCCGAGCCGCAGCCAGTGCACGAATTTTGTCGCGCAGATATACAACGATACGATCAACAGCGGTCTGGCCAGCATTAACAGCACGGCGGTGACGACGGGCTCTGCGCCGCAAACCGTTGCGCTGGCCGCCTGCGCGACCAGCCCGTATCAGGTCGTTCTCTCCTATAAAATCAAATAATATTTTCTATGCCGCCGCGCGAACGCCTTTACCTGTTTGATACGACCCTTCGCGACGGTGCCCAGACGCAAGGCATCGATTTCACGCTGACCGACAAGCGCCTGATCGCCGCCAGCCTGGACGAATTCGGCGTGGATTACATTGAAGGCGGCTGGCCCGGCGCCAACCCGACCGACGATGCGTTTTTCGCCGACGACCCCAACTTCAAAACCGCCTGCTTTACCGCGTTTGGCATGACCAAACGCGCAGGCCGTAGCGTGGCCAACGACCCGGGCCTCAATGCACTGTTCGCCGGCAAGGCCAAGGCGTTTTGTTTGTTCGGCAAGACGTGGGATTTTCAGGTCAAGGTCGCGCTTGGCATTACAAACGAAGAAAACATCGAACTTATTCGCGAGAGCATCGCGGCCGTAAAAGCACGCGGCGCCGAAGCGCTGTTTGATGCCGAACATTTCTTCGATGGCTACAAAGCCAACCGGGATTACGCGCTGGCCTGCCTGGATGCCGCCTACAGCGCCGGTGCGCGCTGGGTGGTGCTGTGCGATACCAACGGTGGCGCGCTTCCGGATGAAGTGGAAGCGATTGTGCGCGACGTGGCGAAACGCATTCCCGGCGACAAGCTTGGCGTTCACGCGCATAACGATACGGAAAATGCGGTGGCGAATTCGCTGGCTGCGGTGCGCGCCGGCGTGCGTATGGTACAGGGCACGCTTAACGGTTTGGGCGAGCGCTGCGGCAACGCGAATTTGATCTCGCTGATCCCTACCCTGTCGCTAAAAATGGGGTTTGATGTGGGTAAGGCGGGCGAAAAGCTGGGCGAACTTACGAAACTCTCGCGCAACTTCGATGAACGCCTGAACCGCGCCGCCAACCGGCATGCGGCCTATGTGGGCGAAAACGCCTTTGCCCATAAGGGCGGCGTGCATGTGTCGGCGGTGGAGAAAAACCCGCAGTCGTATGAACATGTGCCGCCCGAGACAGTGGGCAATCGCCGCAAATTAGTGGTTTCCGACCAATCGGGCCGCGCGAATGTGCTGGCGCGGCTGCGCGAAATCGGCATGGAGATTGACGCCAAGGATGTTCGCATCGGCGCACTGGTGGATCTGCTAAAACAACGTGAATTTGACGGCTATGCCTATGACGGTGCGGAGGCGAGCTTTGAACTGCTGGCCCGCCGGCACCTGGGCAAAGTGCCGCAGTTTTTTGAATTGTTGCATTACGCCGTGACCGACGAGCGCCAATATAACGCCGCCGGCAAACTGGCCACGGCTTCGGAAGCCCGCGTAAAAGTTCGCGTGGGCGATGAGGTTTTTCATACCGTGGCGGATGGCAACGGCCCGGTGAACGCGATTGACCGGGCGATGCGCAAAGCTTTGGAGCCGATTTACCCGCGTTTGGCCGATATCACTCTCACGGATTACCGCGTGCGGATTCTGCATGCCAATGATGCGTCGGGCGCCATGCCGCGCGTGCTGATTGAAACCGCGCGGGTGGATGACCGCACCAAGCACTGGGCCACCGTGGGCGTTTCCACCAATATCATCGATGCGTCGTTCGACGCGCTGGGCGACAGCTACAGTTATTATCTGTTACAAAAATGAGTATTCCCGTCATCATTCTGGTGCGGCCCCAGCTGGTCGAAAATATCGGCGCGGCCATGCGGGCGATGCTGAACTGCAAACTCACGGAACTGCGTATTGCTGACCCGCGGGATGCGTGGCCGCTGGCAAGCCCGCATAAAGAACGGCTGGAAGCCTCTGCCGCTGGCGCTGCGGAAGTATTGGAGAAAACGAGGGTATATCCGGATGTGGCTTCGGCTGTAGCGGATTTGAACAGCGTTTACGCCACCACTGCGCGCGCCCGCGACATGGTGAAGGAAGTTTTGAACCCCCGCGCGGCGATTGCAGAAGTGAAGGCGCGTATTGGGGCGAACGAAAAGATTGGTTTGATGTTCGGGCCGGAGCGCACCGGTTTAAGCAACGAAGATGTGATGTTTGCGGAGAGACTTATTCATATTCCGGCCAACCCGGAATTTTCTTCGTTTAATCTGGCGCAGGCCGTGCTGGTATTTGCGTATGAATGGCTAATGGCCAATAGCGCGGCGCCGCCCTCCGCCATTCCGCAGCTAAAATCGCGGCCGGCCACAAAGGAAGAATTCGGCTTTCTGTTCCAGCATCTGGAGCAGCAGCTGGAGGAAGGCGGGTTTTTCACCTCGCCCGGCATGCGTGAAGCGATGACGCATAATATTCGAAATGCCTTGCTGCGCGCGGAGCTGACCGAGCAGGAAGTGCGCACGTGGCATGGGATGATCGCCGCGATGACGCGCAAGCCCTTGCAGCGTTAGGTTACCAACAGCTTGCGATCCTGTTTACTTTGCATTAATACTTGATTCCATTGGGAATTTTTGAGATCGCCCACTTGATAAAAAGCTGCGTGATATCAATTCATTATCCTGTTGATTGAATGTTTTGCCCATTTTTTGTGCAAAGGGTTTCAGGCCTTGAATCCTCTCGGATTTTTGGCCCGCGCACCCCAGGTTCCACATAGTTATCCACAGGAATCGTGGATAACGCGAGAAGGTCTATACTCCCGCCCTCATGGCTAATGAAACGCCCAATCTTCCCGGCCGCGAAAGCCGCGGCAAAACCAAGCTGCCGACGGCACCCAACGCCAGCTACGCCGCCGGCGCGGCGATTTTGCGCGAGCATATAAAGACGCTGCCGAATTCGCCGGGCGTCTACCGCATGATCTCGGCCAAGGGCGAAGTTTTATATGTGGGCAAGGCGCGGAATTTAAAAAAGCGCGTGACCAGTTATACGCAGATTGAACGCCTGCCCAACCGTTTGCAGCGGATGGTGGCGCTCACCGCTACTTTAGAAGTGACGGTCACGCATACGGAAGCCGAAGCGTTATTGCTGGAAGCGAACTTGATCCGGCATCACCAGTCGCCGTTCAACATTCTGCTGCGCGACGATAAAAGCTACCCGTATATCTTGATCACCAAAGACCATGAATTTCCGCAGGTGCAGAAATACCGCGGCAGCCGTAACCGGGATGGCTGGTATTTTGGGCCATTTGCATCGGCGGAAGCGGTGGGCGAGACGATGCTGCTGGTGATGCGCGGCTTCATGCTGCGCAATTGCACCGATAGCTTCTTTGCCACGCGGAAACGCCCGTGTTTGCAATACCATATCAAACGCTGCACGGCGCCGTGTGTGGCGAAAGTGACGGCCGAAGCCTATGCCGAGCAGGTGAAGAATGCGCGGAATTTTCTGAACGGCCGCGACGACAGCATTCTGCAAAAACTGCAGATGGATATGGCGGTGGCCAGCGAAGCCAAGAATTTTGAGCTGGCGGCGGAGTTGCGGGATCGTATTCGGTTTTTGGCGACCATTCATTCCAAGCAGACGATTAATCTGGCCGGCATTGGCGATACCGATGTGGTGGCGCTGCACCGGCAGGCCGACCAGATCTGCATCCAGATTTTCTTTTTCCGCAACGACCGCAATTACGGCAACCGCGCGATGTACCCGCAGCATGCGAGTGAACTTTCCGATGGCGCGATCCTGAGTAATTTTCTTGCGCAGTTCTACGCCGATAAGCCCCTGCCCCCGCAGATTTTACTTAGCGATGCGGCAGATGAAATGGATTTGCTGGCGGAAGCCTTCCGCGAAAAAGCCGGCCACAAGGTAGAGATTTTAATACCCAAGCTTGGCACCAAACGCGCGGTGGTGGAGATGGCGCTCACCAACGCCAAGGAAGCGCTGGAGCGCCGCATGAGCGAGCGGCAAAGCCAGAACGCGCTGCTGGAAGGCACGGCCGAAGCTTTTGGGCTGGATGGCCCGCCGCAGCGGATTGAAGTGTATGATAACAGCCATGTGTCGGGCCAGTTCGCGGTGGGCGGCATGATTGTGGCGGGGCCCGAAGGCTTTATTAAAAAGGCCTATCGCAAATTCAATATCAAAAGCACCGATCTGACGCCGGGCGACGATTATGGGATGATGCGCGAGGTTTTAAAGCGCCGGTTTTCACGTGCGCTGGCGGAACACCCGGAACGCACGCCGGCGCATTGGCCGGATCTGGTTTTGATTGATGGCGGGTTGGGCCAGCTGAATGCGGCGATTGATGCGCTGGCGGAGCTTGGCATTAGCGACGTGCCACTGGTGGGCGTGGCGAAAGGGCCAGATCGGAATGCCGGCCTCGAGCGTTATTTTGTGCCGGGGCGCGAGCCCTATTCATTCCCGCCGCGTGATCCGGTGGCCTATTACATGCAGCGCCTGCGCGATGAAGCGCACCGGTTTGCGATTGGCACGCACCGCGCGCGGCGCGCCAAAGCGATCTCCGCTTCGCCGCTGGATAATCTGCCCGGCGTGGGCCCAACGCGTAAGAAAAGCCTGCTGCTGCATTTTGGCTCGGCGCAAGCCGTGAGCCGCGCCGGCATTGATGATTTACGCCGCGCCCCCGGCATCAGTGCCGATTTGGCGCGCAAGATTTATGAGCATTTTCATAGCGGTTAAATATCCCAGGCATTCCCGCGAAAGCGGGAATCCAGTTTCTCTTGTTTTTTATGCTTAAACCAAACTGGATCCCCGCTTTCGCGGGGATGCCTGCAAAGGTTAGGCTGCGCCCTTAAACTTATCTTTCAGGCCGCCAATCGCTTTACCGATTTTCAGCACGTTTTCGATGCGGGCTTTCAGGAATTGCTGGGTTTTAGCGTTATCTTTGCTCTCATCATCCAGCCACACCTGCAGGGTGCTGGCGTAGACGCCGGCCAAGAGAAAGCGCTTGGTGTAAAAATTGTAATCGATGGAACGGTCGCCGGCGAGTTTCCACATGGCATCGGCCGCGCGGCCTAAATCGGCGGCGCCGTGCACGCCGTTCCACGGCATCAGCTGGTGAGCAACCAAGCGTTTTACGGTGTCACGGTGGGGTGCGAGAATGTCGTAGCGCGTCATGCAGAGCGTGAAAATTTTCTCGCGCACTTTCATGGCGCTGAAATTTTTATCGGCCCCGATGCGCGCGGTCATCTCGGCGTTCAGCCAATCCTGAAACTCACGGATAAATTGCTGCATGCCTTCGGGGAAAGTGGCGGCGTAGGTGCCGGGTGCGATTCCTTCGGCTTTTTCAGTGCTGGTAAGGGCCAGCATCGTCCAGCCGTGCGCCGCGATATGGGGCAATGCCTGGGTGATAAGCTGGGTTTTGGCCTTATCTGCTTGAATCATAAGAACATTTTAGGAACTCATGCGGGTTTGGCAATAGAATAATGAATTATTGTATTGCTGGGGCGGTTTTTTTCCTGCTATTTACCTGCACCAACACGGGGCCAGAAGCCCCGTTTCTTATTACTTTTGGAAGGGTGAAGACTTTGCAAGTTTCCGTTCGTGATAACAATGTCGATCAGGCGCTGCGCGTTCTGAAGAAAAAGCTGCAGCGTGAAGGCGTGTTCCGCGAGATGAAACTGCGCCGCAATTTCGAAAAGCCCTCGGAAAAGAAGGCGCGTGAACGCGCCGAAGCCATTCGCCGCCAGCGCAAGGTCGAACGCAAGCGCCGCGAACGCGAAGGCTTTTAAAATAATTCAAATTGGGTTTTTAAGATAAGGCGTTAAGATAAATCTCTTAACGCCTTTTTCGTTTTCACATCATGCCCTCTCTTTCCATCATCCTGCCCTGCCATAACGAGGCGGAAAATCTGGAGACGCTGTTCACCCGGCTGGAAGCCGTGCTGAACGGCATGGGCGTGGGCTATGAACTGCTGTGCATCGACGATGGCAGCTCGGATGCCACCTATGCCGAGCTGGTGAGCCACCATGCGCGCAACCCCAATATCAAAGCCGTGCGCCTCGCCCGCAATTTCGGCAAAGAAAACGCCGTGACCTGCGGGCTGCATTACGCGCAAGGCGATGCAGCGATTATAATGGATAGCGACCTGCAGCACCCGCCGGAGCTTATTCCGGAATTAGTCGCCATGTGGCGCACGGGCGTGCAGATGGTCTATGCCATTCGCCGCAACCGCGATACCGACAGCAAGCTGCGCCGGCAATTCTCGCATGCGTATTACTGGATTTTCCGCCGGATTGGCGACGTGAAGCTGCCGGATGGCGCGGGCGATTTCCGGTTGCTGGATCGCCGCGTGATTGATGCCGTGAACGCCCTGCCCGAGCGCAGCCGCTTTATGAAAGGCCTGATGAGCTGGGTGGGTTTCACCAGCGGCAAAGTGGAATTTGATGTGGCGCCGCGCCACAAGGGCACTTCAAGCTGGTCGCCGTTTGGCTTGGTGCATTTCGCGCTGGATGGGCTGCTGTCGTTCAGTTCTATTCCGCTGCGCGTGTGGACGGTTGTGGGATTAGCCATTTCGGCGTTCGCGATCATCTTCCTGCTGGTTGTTGTGGCGCAAACGCTGATCTTTGGCGTGGATACGCCGGGTTATGCCTCGATTATGGCAACCATGCTGCTGCTGGGCGGGTTCCAGCTGGTGGGGCTGGGCGTCTTGGCCGAATACATCGCGCGGATTTTCACGGAAGTGAAGCAGCGGCCTTTATATTTCATTGCTGACGCCCGCGGTCTAGAACCCAAAGACAAATAATCATGCAAGGCGACAAAAACCTGCCGGTTGAATATGTGGAGGCGGAAGTTGTCGTTGCGGAAACCATTATTCAACCGCCCGAACGCCCACGTGGCCTGCTCGGCTGGCTGCAAAATAATTCATCCCTCGCCTTCTGGCTGCTGTTTGCTGCGCATTTATTATGCTGGACGATTATTCCCACGCTTGCCCAGGGCAATGCGCCGCTGGATGTGATTGAAGGCCTGGCCTGGGGCCATGAATGGCCGCTGGGCACCTTCAAACACCCGCCGTTGCAGGCATGGTTGCTGGAAGCAGCCACCTATATCTTTGGCCGCTCCGGGCTGGGGTATTTCGGATTGAGTGCGCTGGCAGGCGCGATCACGCTGTGGGCGGTGAACCGCACCGGCCTGATTTTCACCACGCGCTTCAATGCGTTTCTGGCCGCGCTGCTGACGGAAGGCATTTTATATCTCAATTTCCTGTGCACGGAATTTAACCCGAATGTTTTGCAGCTGGTGCTGGGGGCGCTGTGCACCTATGCCTTTGTGCAGGGACTGGCGCGGGGACAGATTAAATACGGGCTGATGCTGGGCGTGTTTTTTGCCGCCGGGCTTTACGCCAAATATTCCTTCGGCATCTTTGGCATAAGCTTTCTTCTGTTTCTTTTATGGCGGCCGGAAGCGCGGCGCATGCTGTTCAGCCCCATGGCCTATCTGGCGCTGGTGGCCGCCATTCTTTTGTGCATGCCGCATTTGTTGTGGCTGACCAGCCATCATTTCCTGCCGTTCGCCTACGCCATGGAGCGCACGCAGAAAGCCGCGAATTTGGGCGCGCAGTTATATATGCCGCTCAAGTTTTTATCAGCCCAGCTTCTCACCATGCTGCCCCTGCTGGTGGTGGCGGGGTATATGTATTGGCCCTTGCGCCGCGCCGCGCTGGCGCCCATTAAAGCCGCGCTGCTGGGCTGGATTGCGTTCGCGCCGCTGGCGATCGCGCTTCTCATCGGTTTTTTCACAGGCCATGAGCTACGCGATATGTGGGGCATGCCGCTGCTCACGTTTATTCCGCTGTGGATCGTGGCGGGCTTCACGCCGCACGCCGCGCGGCTTGGCAAAGGTGTGGGCGCCGGCATGATTGTGGCGGGCGTGCTGGTGCTGGCGTTTGTGGCGCAGCAATTCACGCCGCTGGTGGGCGCCAAGCCCCTGCGCGGGCATTTTGCCGGCAATGTTTTATCGCATACCGTGCAGCAGGGCTGGCACGCACAGTTCCATACGCCGCTGAAATACGTTATTGGCGAAGTATGGCTGGCGGAAAACATCGCTTTCTACGGGCCCGATTTAAAAACCCGCGCCCATATCTGGATTGATGGCGGCGAAGAGACCAGCCAGTGGATTGCGCGCGACGATGTGATGATGAATGGCGGCGTAGTGGTATGGCGCAAGTTTACCCCGCAGCCCGACGGCGAGATGCCGGACTGGGCGCGCAGCATGCCGGGCATTATCGTGCAGCCGCCCATCACCCTGCCCTGGCGGATTGAAACGAAAGCCGCGCCCATCGTGGTGGGCTGGGCGCTGTTGCCGCCGGCGCGCATACGCCTGCATTAAGCGTTTGAATTTGCATACCGCCGCACACGCACAAAACGGCTTTCATTAATCAGCGTGCCATAAGGTGTTTTTGCATTTTGCAAAACACCGCCAACGGGCCGCTTTCCATGCACAAACAACGCATTCTGATTATCGAAGACACCACCAGCATGGCGGTGCTTTACGCCAATTACGTAGCGATTGCCGGCTATGAAGCGGATATCGCGCATGACGGCCATACCGGCCTTGCCATGCTGACCAAGCAGACCTATCAGGCGCTTTTGCTTGATATGCACCTGCCCGATATGCACGGCCTGGAGATTTTGCGCAAAGTGCGCCAGTACTACGACGACATGCCGGTGATTATCGTCACCGCCTTTGGCTCGATTGGCCTGGCGGTGCAATCGATGCAGTATGGCGCGTTTGATTTTGTGACCAAGCCGTTTAGCCCCGCGCGCATCAATACGACCCTTGATAACGCCATCCGCCACCGCCGTTTGCATATCGAACTCAAGGAACTGCGCCGCGAAACGCACAAGGAAGGGTTTTACGATTTTATCGGCTCGTCGCCCGCCATGCAGGCGGTTTACCGGCAGATTGAAAGCATCAGCGGCGGCAAGGCGAATATTTTTATCAGCGGCGAAAACGGCACCGGCAAGGAAATGGCGGCCCGCACCATTCACCGCCTGAGCCCCCGCGCCACGCACCCCTTTGCGGCTTTAGATGTGAGCAAAGGCACGCCGGAAGAAATTGACAGCCAGTTGTTCGGCGATGATTACGGCAAACTGGGCACGCGGAAAGGCCTTTTAGATACCACGCGCAGCGGCACGCTGTTTTTAGAAAACATCGAGGCGTTGCCGCATGAATTACAGACCAAGCTGCTCCGTTATTTCCAGACCGGCATGGTGGCCAGCGCCAGTGCGTCGGGGTTGAAACCCGATGTGCGGTTTATCTGCGCCTCCAGCCGCGATGTGATGGAAATGGCGCAAAAAGGCACGTTCCGCGAGGATTTGTATCACCGGTTGCACATTGTGCCCCTTGCCATGCCGGCCTTACGCGAACGTGAAGACGATATGGTGGAACTGGCAACGCATTTCCTGAAACTTTACGCCGATCAGGAGAACAAACACTTCACCGGCTTTGAACCCGATGCGCTGGCGCTCCTGCGCCAGCAGGAATGGCCGGACAATGTGCATCAGCTGGCGGCCGTACTGCGGCATATTGTAATGGTCAACGATGGCCCGCGCGTGCGCCTGAACATGCTGCCCGCCGATATGCAGAAAACCAAACCGAAGCTGCATGCGATTGAGACGGAAGAAGAGCAGATTATTGTGAAGCCGTTATGGCAGATGGAAAAAGAAACCATTCTGCGCGCTTTGCAGTCGAGCCAGAACGACGTGCCGCGCGCGGCGGCGTTGCTGGAAGTCAGCCCTTCCACCATCTACCGCAAGCTGCAGGCGTGGCGCGGGGTTTCCGACTCGGATATTATGGCGATCAGCGGCTAGAAAAAGGCGGCATTGCACCGCTAGCCCATCCCACATAAGGTAAACGCTTGTCTTATCAAGGTTTACCCATGCGCCTGCCGCTTTTTGCCTGCCTGCTTTTTATTGCGTTCATGCCGCTGCATGCCATTGCGGCCGGGCTGGACCATGCCGGCGGCGCGGCGCTGCATGGCGAACCGAAATATAAGCCGGGTTTTACCCATTTAGATTACGCCGACCCCAATGCCGTAAAGGGCGGCACGCTCACGCTTTCCGTGATCGGCGGGTTTGACAGCACCAATAATTACATTCTGATCGGCGAGCAGGCGGCGGGTCTGGCGCTTGTTTATGAAACGCTGATGGCGCCCACGGCGGATGAGCCCAATAGCTCGTATGGTTTGATTGCGGAGACCATCAGTTTTCCGGATGATCGGTCGTCAGTGACGTTTACCTTGCGCAAGGAAGCCAGGTTCAATGACGGCACGCCGGTCACGGCCGATGACGTGATCTGGAGCTTTGAGACGCTGAAAACCAAAGGTCACCCGTTCTACCGCAGTTATTATGGCGATGTGGCGAAGGTCGAAAAGTTGGACGCCAATACCGTCAAATTCACATTTAAAACAAGCGGTAATCAGGAATTGCCCATCATCATGGGTCAATTGCCCGTGCTGCCCAAGCACGACTGGGACAAGCGCGATTTTGCCAAGACCACTATGGATAAAGTTCTGGGCAGCGGGCCCTATGCAATTGAATCGATCGACCCCGGCCGCAGCATTTCATATGTGCGCGTGAAGGATTGGTGGGGCGCAAAGCTGCCGTATAATGTGGGGCAATATAACTTCGACCATATTCGTTATGATTATTACCGCGACGCTACCGTGGCGCAGGAAGCGCTGCTGGCGGGCAAGTTCGATCTTAAATTGGAAAATTTCGCCAAGGCATGGGCGACGGCTTATGATTCCGATGCTGTTAAAAAAGGCCTGATCAAGAAAGAAGAGATCAAAAACGGCAACCCCAGCGGCATGCAGGCGTTTGCTTATAATATACGCCGGCCGTTGTTCCAGGATGCACGCGTGCGCGAAGCATTGGCTTACGCGTTTGACTTTGAATGGTCGGATAAAAACTTTGCCTATAATCTGTATACCCGTACGCGCAGTTATTTTGATAATTCGGATTTAGCGGCCGTGGGCACGCCGAGCCCGGAAGAATTAAAAGTGCTGGAGCCCTACCGTGCCCAATTACCGGAACGCGTGTTCACAACCGAATACCAGCCGCCCAAAACCGACGGCACCGGCAATACGCGCGATAACATGCGGAAAGCCATGGAATTGCTGACGGCAGCCGGCTGGAAGCTGAAAGGCACGGATTTGCTGGATGCGAATGGCAAGCCATTCAGTTTTGAAATTCTGGTCGATAGTCCCATGTTTGAACGCTGGATTCAGCCGTTTATCCGAAATTTAGAACGGCTTGGCATACATGCGCATATCCGCGTGGTGGACACGGCGCAGTACCAGAACCGACTCAACGATTTTGATTTTGATATGATCATTCAGGTGTTCGGGCAGTCGAATTCGCCGGGCAATGAACAGCGGGATTTCTGGGCGAGTGATCGCGCAGATATAAAGGGGAGCAAAAACATCATTGGCATCAAGAACCCGGTGGTGGACGCCTTGATCGAAAAGCTGATCCATGCTGAAGGGCGGGATGAGTTGGTGACATTGACGCGCGCGCTTGACCGCGTGCTGCAATGGAATTTCTATGTCATTCCGCAATGGCATATCGCCACCTACCGGATCGCGTATTGGGATATTTTCGGGCGGCCCGCAGTAAACCCCGCCTATGGGTTGCCGGTGGAGAGCACCTGGTGGATTGACGATGCCAAATATAAGAACATCAGGAATAAATAATGCCTGTTTTAACGATAAACGGCGACGTCATCCCGGCGAAGGCCGGGATCCACGTAAAGCCAAGCAGGCTAATCTTCGTCGTGTGGCCTATCGTGGATGCCGGCCTTCGCCGGCATGACGGCATGGAATCCATATAATGCTGAATTATTTAATCCGCCGCCTGTTCCTGATTATCCCGACGCTGCTCGGCATCATGATCATCAATTTTGCGCTTGTGCAGGCGGCGCCAGGTGGGCCGGTGGAACAGGTGATCGCGAAATTACAGGGCAATGCCAGCGATGCCACCGCGCGTATGAGCGGCGCGGCGAGCGAAAATCTGGGCAACATGCAGCGCCCCGGCGACAAGATGGCGATGGATGCCACCACCAGCCGCTACCGCGGCGCGCAGGGCCTCGATCCCGAATTCATCAAGGAGCTGGAGCACCAGTTTGGTTTTGATAAGCCGGTGCATGAACGGTTTCTGCTGATGATGAAGAGTTATTTGTTCTTCGATTTCGGCAAGAGCTATTTCCGCGATCAAAAAGTAGTCGATCTCGTCCTGGATAAAATGCCGGTCTCAATCTCACTGGGCTTGTGGACGACGCTGCTGATTTATCTGATCTCCATTCCGCTGGGTATTCGGAAAGCCGTGAAAGACGGCACGCCTTTTGATATGTGGACGAGCACGGCGATTATTATTGGCTATGCCATTCCGAGCTTTTTATTCGCGGTGCTTTTAGTTGTGCTGTTTGCGGGCGGGCGGTATTTCGCGTGGTTTCCGTTGCGGGGACTGGTCTCCGATAACTGGCATGATCTTAGCTTTATTGCCAAAATCGGCGATTATTTCTGGCATCTGGTACTGCCCGTGACCGCCATGGTGATCAGCGGGTTTGCCAGCCTCACCATGCTCACCAAAAATTCATTTCTGGACGAAATCGGCAAGCTGTATGTGACGGCGGCGCGGGCCAAGGGGCTCACGGAACATCAGGTGCTATATGGGCATGTGTTCCGGAATGCAATGCTGATTGTGATTGCGGGTTTTCCGCAGGCGTTCATTTCCATTCTGTTCACCAGCTCGCTGCTCATCGAAATCGTGTTCTCGCTGGATGGGCTGGGGCTGCTGGGGTTTGAATCGACCGTGAGCCGGGATTATCCGGTGATGTTCGCCACACTATATGTGTTCACGCTGCTGGGGCTGGTGATGAATATTATCGGCGACATCACCTATACGATTGTCGACCCGCGCATCGATTTCGAAAGGCGCGACCTATGACGGAGATGTCGCCTTTAGCAAAACGCCGCTGGCGTAATTTTAAGGCCAATAAGCGCGGCTACTGGGCGCTGTGGCTGTTTGGCGCGATGTTCATTTTTAGCCTGTTCGCGGATTTTATCGCCAATGATAAGCCGCTGGTGATCAAATACGACGGCGCATTTTATTTCCCCATCTTCCACACCTACCCCGAGACGACGTTTGGCGGCGAGTTCGAGACGCAGGCGGATTACCGCGACCAGTATGTGAAGGAAAAGATCGCGGCGAAGGGTTGGGAGATCTGGCCGATGATCCCCTACTCCTACAACACTATTAATTACAATTTGCAGGTGCCGGCCCCTTCCCCGCCCACAGCCGAGAACTGGCTGGGCACCGATGATCAGGGCCGCGATGTGCTGGCGCGGGTGATTTATGGGTTCCGCATTTCGGTTTTGTTCGGCCTGATCCTCACGGTGATCTCCAGCGTGATTGGCGTGGCCGCCGGCGCGGTGCAGGGTTATTTCGGCGGCTGGCTGGATTTGGGCATGCAGCGCTTTATCGAAATCTGGTCGGGCATGCCGATGCTGTTTTTGCTTATCATCATGTCATCGCTCATTCAGCCCAGCTTTATGTCGCTGTTATTGCTCATGATGCTGTTCAGCTGGATGCACCTGGTGGGCGTGGTGCGCGCTGAATTCCTGCGCACACGGAATTTTGATTATGTGAAGGCAGCGCGGGCCTTGGGCGCGGATAATTTCACGATTATGTCGCGGCATATTCTGCCCAACGCGCTGGTGGCCTCGCTCACCTATATTCCCTTCATTCTGAATGGTGCAATCACCACGCTGACGGCGCTGGATTTTATCGGCTTTGGCCTGCCGCCGGGCAGCCCATCGCTGGGTGAACTGCTGGGCCAGGGTAAAAACAATTTACAGGCGCCGTGGCTGGGCTTTACGGCGTTTATTATTCTGGCGCTTATGCTGAGTTTGCTGGTGTTCATTGGCGAAGCCGTCCGCGATGCGTATGACCCCCGCAAGAACAAGGTGGGCGCATGAGCCTGATCGAGATTAAAAACCTGTCGATCGCATTCCGCAGCAGCGATGTGCTGGTGCCGGCGGTAAAGGACGTCTCGCTGAAAATTGAAAAAGGCGAAGTGCTGGCGCTGGTGGGTGAAAGCGGCAGCGGCAAATCGGTGACCGCCCTTTCCATTATGCGGCTGTTGCCGAATGCCGCGGTGGTACAGGGCGGCAGCATTACGTTTAAAGATAAAGACATGCTGAGCCTGCCGGAACGCGAAATGCAGCAGCTGCGCGGCGAGCGGATTTCCATGATTTTTCAGGAGCCGATGAGCGCCCTGAACCCGCTGCATACGGTAGAAAAGCAGCTGATGGAAATTATTCTTCAGCATCATGCGGATATGCCGAAGGCCAAAGCACATGACCGCGCGGCGGAAATGCTGGAACTGGTGGGCCTCGAAGATGCGCCGCAATGGCTGCCGCGCTTTCCCCATGAATTATCGGGCGGGCAGCGCCAGCGCGTGATGATTGCGATGGCGCTGGCCAACGACCCGGATTTATTGATTGCTGATGAACCCACCACGGCATTGGACGTGACGGTGCAGGCGCAGATTTTAAATTTGCTCAAAAAACTGCAGCAGCAGCTCGGCATGGCGATTTTGATGATCACGCATGACCTTGGCATTGTGCGCCATATGGCAACCCGCGTCGCGGTGATGAAGCATGGCGAGTTGGTGGAGACCGGCGCCACCAAAGATATTTTCGCGGCGCCCAAGCACCCCTACACCAATATGCTTATCCATTCGGAACCGAAGGGCACGGCGGCGCCGGTGCCAGCGAATGCAGAGCAGGTTCTGGATGTGGAACATGCGAAAGTGTATTTCCCCATCCGCAAAGGCATTTTGCGCAAGACCGTGGATTATGTGCGGGCGGTGGATGATATCAGTTTTAGCCTGAAAAGCGGCGAGACCATTGGCGTGGTGGGCGAAAGCGGCAGCGGCAAGACGACGCTTGGCATGGCGGTGCTGCGCCTTACCCGCGCTTCGGGCAAGATTGTGTTTTTAGGAAAAGATTATCTGGCCATCGGCCAGCAGGAACTCCGCGCGATGCGCCAGCGCATGCAGCTGGTCTTCCAGGACCCGTATGGCAGCCTTTCCCCCCGCATGACGGTGGGCGATATTATCCGCGAGGGTCTCCGCATTCATAAACGCGGCACCCGCGCCGAACAGGAAGCGGAAGTGGAGCGACTCCTGACGGAAGTGGGCTTAGAGCCTTCCATGAAAAACCGTTTCCCGCATGAATTTTCGGGCGGGCAGCGGCAGCGTATTTCGATTGCGCGCGCGATTATCTTGCAGCCGAAGCTGGTGGTATTGGATGAACCCACAAGCGCGCTGGATCGGTCGGTGCAGACGCAGATTATTGCGCTACTGCGCGATCTACAGGTGAAGTACCAGCTTTCCTATATGTTCATCAGCCATGATTTGCGCGTGGTGCGCGCGATGGCACATAAGATTATTGTGCTGAAGAAGGGCAAGCTGGTGGAAGCGGGTTCCGCCGAGAGCGTGTTTGCCAACCCGCAGGAAGATTATACCAAAAAGCTGCTGGCGGCGGCGTTGAGCTAATAAAAGTATGCCCCGTTGAAAAACGGGGCCCATCCATCAGCAATCAAAACATGGATAAATGGGTACCGGCTTTCGCCGGTACGTACATGTTTATAAACGACGCACCGTAAATTGATTATCCTTTTGCCGCGCGGCCATAGCGGCGAGTGGCTCGATGACTACTTTGCCGTGATAGGCGTTGGCGTGCAGCAGATGCGTGGGATCGGCCATAATGCCAACATGGCCGGGCATGAAGACCAGATCGCCGCGCTGCAATGGGCCTTTAATATCACCGGCAATTTTCTGGCCGATCTGGGCCGCCTGCATGTCACTGTCACGCGGGCACGCGATGCCGGCAGCGTTTAGCGCCAACTGGACGAGGCCGGAGCAGTCGATGCCCATGGGCGTGAGACCGCCCCATAAATACGGCACATCCATCAACCGTTCAGCCGCCGCGACAAAGTCTGGCATGCGCCAATCGGCAAGCCTGGTGAGATGATGGGCGTGGATGAAGCCGCCGGTGGAAAGCTGTTTGAATTTATCGTCGCCGCCCACGACTTCAACGGGGCTGAAAAAGGTAAGGCAGTCGCGGATGGCGGATTTGATGCTGGCTTCAACAAAGACAAAGCTGGTTGCATTGTTGATGCGGTGCGTGGGCGCGATGGTTTTATCGAGGAGCGCGACGGCAGGGAGATAGCCCACGTAATTATCGCGCGCACACTGGCCCCAGGCCCAGCCGTTGATGTGCTCGTACACATTAAAAATTTCGCCATAGCGCAGCTGGCTGACCTGCTCGGCATCTTCCTGCGGAGATTTGCGCAAAGCGTTCACGCCGCGTACAACCATAAACGGCTGGCCTTTAGCAGCCAGCTGGCCACCGCGGGTGGGATCAAGACGGGGGTCTAACATAAAAGATCACGCACATACCGGCGAAAGCCGGTATCCAGTGTGGTTGCTTTTAGAAAACTGGATTCCGGCTTTCGCCGGAATGTTCACTTGCATTACGCGGCTTGCGTATCGGCCTTGTTGCCCTGCTCTTCCATCTCTTCGTTCATTTCGAGGAAGACGGACGGTTTCAGGGTTTCATCAATCGTAGCGTTTGCGCGCTTGATGCTTTCGGCGAACTGCACGAGGAAGACGGAGCCGTTGGCGGTGCGCTGCACCAGCACATTGCGCTTATCTTTTTCATCGCGGCGGCGCTTGACGAAATCGAGCTCGCCCAACCGGTCTAACGCGCGGCTGATGGCCGGTTTGGAAATATTAAGAAAGCTGGCGAGGCCACGCACGGTATGGGGGCCTTCTTCCAGATAAACAGTGAGCATAAGGGCCAGCTGACGCGAGGACAGGTCGGGACCCTTGCTGCGCACGCCCTCTACGAGGACTTTACGCCAGGCGTTCAAGGCATGGACATCAAGGTTCAAGGGGATCTCTCCTGTAGAGGAAACGGTTAAGGAATTAGAACGGGAAACCGGGGTAGAAACAAAAGCGAATCAGATATTAAGTTTCTTACCTTCGTCTCTGCGCCGCAAGAGGGGTGTTAACGATTTGCGGAAAGGTTGGCGAATCTGCCACGTCACGGCACTTCGGGCGTGCAGCTTACGGAAGGCCGGCCATTGATATCGATAAAACAATAACTTACGTAGCCGGTGCTCTGATTGACCCGGAACACGCCCGCGGCCGCCGTGGGGTTGGAATGGTGCATGAGCATGTACGGACCCAGCGCCCGCTGTTGCGCTTTTGCCTCGCCCACCAGAACGAAGCCGCCGGTGGCAACGCATAGGCCCACAAGGGCGCCGCCTACGAATGTGAGGGTTTTGTTGATCATGGCAACCTCTTGGAATTGGTTTCAGGGGTTTAATCATAGGCGCATGGCGCCCCTGAGGAAGTTGGAATCGCTGGTGATTCATGGTTAGGCCGCATTAACCATTCATGAAAATATTATCACGGTTGCGGGATCATGCCCTGAATCACTATTGTCGCTTTACGCGAAGGCAGGAAAAGTCGCATCGCGTTCATCATATTCTGGAGAGAGATTATGGCTATCAATTACAAACAAGTTTTAGGCGGTATTGGTCTTGCAGCGATTGCCACCACTGGCGCGCGCGCCGATGCGCTGGCCGATATGGCCACGACGGCTAATCCGGCCCCCACCACGGTTGCTGCGGTTGATCAGCAAGATATCGTGACACCCTTCCCGCGTTCGGCCCTGATATATGCCGCGAAGGCGCCGGCCAGCGATGTGGTTGCCAAGGTTGCGGATAACAGTGGCAGCACTGGCCTTCTGCCACAGAAGCAAACCTTCGGCAGCTTCAAGACAGTTGGTGAAAAGGGCATTGAATGGAAGCCCGGTATGCCGACGGTTGCGTATCCGATCTGGCGCCGTGCCAACGACAAGAATGGTATGTTTGTCTCGTATATGGATATGGCCGGTGGCGCCAAGTACAAGACGCGCGACAAGGTTTATGATGCCAATGGCGTTGAATACAAGATTGAAACGCCGCTGTTCTATGTGCCGAATGGCAAGCCATACACGGTTGCCGATATGCGCAAAGCCAAGGAAGCCGTGCTGAACCAGCTGACCTTCAAGGATCGCAATGGCAATACGATCGGCCCCTTCTCGTTCAGCCGCGATCATGACTTCAGTAAGAAGAACAACGGCAAGGATGCCACCGTTTATGAAAACTACAGCATCGTGACCGGCAGCGGCCAGGGCCCCAAAGAACCGACCTTCGGTTGCTTTAACAGCAAGATGGTTCCCGTCGCCTGCCCGACGCGGTAACCGGTTAGCAATAACAAATAAAAACCCCGCCCTCTCTCCGGCGGGGTTTTTTATTGCGCGCAATCTCTCAGGCATCCCCGCGCAGGCGGGGATCCAGTTTTCTTGTTTTTACGGATTGAACCAAACTGGTTCCCCGCCTGCGCGGGGATGCCTAATGGAGGTGCTTTTGCACGAGGGCCAGCAGGCCGGTGCCGGTGAACAGCTCGCCCTGCACGCCGGCGGCTTGGGCGGCTTCCACGTCGCTGTCTTTATCGCCCACGAGAAAGCTTTTCGCGACGTCGATATCGTAACGCGCCATAAGCTCAAGGAGCATGCCGGGCTTGGGCTTGCGGCAGTCGCAATCGCGCGTCAAAGGCCCGGAGCCGGCATCGGGATGGTGCGGGCAATAGGCGAAGGCATCGATTTTCGCGCCGTGCTTCGCCAGTTCCGCGGCCATCCAGCTATGCAGGTCTTTGATATGCTGTTCAGTATACAGCCCACGCGCGACGCCGGCCTGGTTGGTGACCACAAATACATAATAGCCAGCCGCATTGGCGGCGCGGATGGATTCAACCGCGCCATCCACCCATTCGATTTGATCCGGCAAATAGGCATAGCCGATATCGCGGTTCAAAACGCCGTCGCGGTCGAAGAAAACGGCGGGGCGTTTCATTTTTCACTGTCATGCCGGCGAAGGCCGGCATCCACGGCAGGCCACCCGACGAAGGCTTTGTTTAACGGCCTATCGTGGATCCCCGCCTTCGCGGGGATGACGCCTTTGAGTGATGGAT
>JBEHYA010000002.1:0-58103 GCA_048498415.1 Pseudomonadota bacterium | reverse complement strand
CCGTGGCGCGCAGGCGGCAGATGCCAGAGAAAGGCTGATCGAGCTACAAAAAGTGGTGGACGACGCGGATGATCGGCTGAAGCGTCTCTACAAGATGGTCGAAAGCGGCATAGCCTCGCTGGACGACATCCTAACCGCCCGCCTCAAGGCCATCAAAACCGAGCGTGAGAACGCCCGGGTGGCGCTTGAGCGGGCCCACGACCGCGCGGCATTCTCCGGCGAGGTCACCCCTGAAAAGCTCACGTCGTTCACCCGGCTCATGCAGGAGTTAATCGCTTCGCCCGAAAGTCCAGCACGCAGGGCCTATATCCGGGCGATTGTTAGCTCGGTTGAGGTCAACGACGACACCGTTCGGATTACCGCTAGCAAGGATGTTCTGGAGGCAGCAGTTCTGGCCCCCCGTGAAGAGGGAGAAAACGTTCATGCTTTTGTACAGAAATGGCGCGCCCGAGAGGAGTCGAACCTCTAACCGCCGGATTCGTAGTCCGATACTCTATCCAGTTGAGCTACGGGCGCGCTGGGTCTTCGTGAGTTCAAGGCAGAGCCCTGAAGGCGGCCAAACTAGTCAAAACGATATCTAATTGCAAGCCCTGCTTTATATTCAAAGCTTCAATAAACATTGGGTTTTGCGTGAACAGGCCTTTGAATTGCCATACGCATTCGTTATATCCTTGCCGCATGCTCAGCCCCTCCGTTCATAAAAAACTTAACCGCCCCGGTTATCCGGTTGCCGCTATCGACCGGCTGGTCTCGGTCGTGATGTCGGTGGCCGATGAACAGGGCAATGTGCTGCCGCTGGCCGCGGAACTCACCAACGCCCTGCAGGCAATCCCGCAGGCGAAAAACAGCTACGAGATTATTTTTGTCGATGACCAGAGCACGGATGCCACGCGCGAAGAGATCATGGAAGCGATGCGGCAGTTCCCGCATATCCGCCTGATCAGCCATCAGGGCCGCTACGGCAAAAGCCAGGGCGTGTGGACGGGCCTGCGCAACGCGCGGGGCGCCTGGATTGTCACCATGGATGGCGACGGCCAGAATGACCCCGCCGATATCAAAAAACTTTTAGACGTGGCATGGAAAAATGGCGTGGATGCGAATGTGCTCATTAGCGGCGTGCGTGTGAACCGCCAGGGCACTAACAGCCGCAAATGGGCGAGCCGCGCCGCCAACGCGCTGCGCCGGGCGATTTTGAAGGATGACAGTCCCGATACCGGCTGCGCGCTCAAAGTCTTCCGCCGCGATGCGTATCTGGCCCTCCCTTATTTCGATAACATCCACCGCTACGAGCCCACGCTGTTCCGCCTATATCATGTGCCGGTTGAATACGTGCCGGTGAACGACCGCGCGCGTTTGCATGGCGTCTCTAAATACACCAATTTCCGCCGTGCGCTGGATGGTATATTTGATTTGATCGGCGTTGCCTGGCTTACGCGACGCTATAAAGCGCGGGAAGAGGAAAGCACCGAGATTGAAGTGGCGGCCGAGGCCGGGCGCAAAACGGTGAACCATTGAGCGCCGCGGCTTTATTACAAGCCGCCATGGCCCTGCACCAGCAAGGCCAATTCGTTGATGCCGAAAAAGCTTATAGCGCCGCGCTGAATGCCGACCCGCAGAACCCGGATATCATGGCGCTGCTGGGCACCGTGCTGTCGGAACTTAAAAAGCATGGGCCGGCGATTGAATATATTGAGAAAGCGCTTTCAATCGATCCCAACGCTGCGCTGTTTCACTTTCATCATGGCAACGCGTTAGATAAAGCCGCGCGGTATAGCGAAGCGGAAAGCGCCTTCCAGCGCGCCGTGCAGCTGCAGCCGCAATGGGCGGAGGCCTGGTATAATCTGGGCAACGCCCAGCGCCACGGCAACAAGCTGGATGCGGCGCTTGGCAGCTACCAGAAAGCCCTCGCCCTCAACCCCGCCCATATTCTCGCGCAGAACAACACCGCGCAGGTGTTGATGAAAAAGCAGGATCTCGCGGGCGCGCGTCGCACCGTGGATGCCGCGTTGCAAATGGCGCCTGATCATCTGCAACTTTTGTTCACCAAAAACGATATCGCATTCGAACAAAATGATTTACCCGCTGCATTCGTTGCCGCACGGCGCGTAGCAGAAATTCGTTTGAACCTGCCGGCGGGTGATATCGTCAAATTTCTGAACAGCGATGATGGCTTGAAGAAATACGACGATGATACGCTAAATGCGCTGCTGGCGTTGGCCGCCAGCGCCGTCTTGCAGCAGCAATCCGACCTTGCGCTATCAATCGTGCGGCTGCTATTGGCACATGAACCCGATATGGAAGAAGCGCTGTCTTTATATGGCTCGATTGCGCTCGCCAATAACCGCTTTGGCGCGGCGGATGACAGTTATGGGCAGGCGTTTATGCTTGATCCCTCGTTTGTTACCGCGCCGTGGAACCGTTCCATGGTGATGCTGGTGAAGGGCAATTTGGCGGAAGGCTTCCGCCGCTACCGCTGGCGCTGGAGTGCGCTGGAAAAATTCAAAAACCTTCGCCTCAATGCGCCCATGTGGGATGGCCGCGATCTCAAAGGCAAAACCATTCTGGTGCATGAAGAACAAGGTTTTGGTGATAGCCTGCAAATGCTCCGCTTCATCCCTGCCCTGAAAGCGCGCGGCGCCAAGGTGTGGTATTACGCGCGCGCGCCTTTATATGCGTTGCTGGAAAACTGGCATGGCGCGGATAAGGTTCTGCTGTGGGATATCAAAAACCGCGACGTGCCGGCGGGCGTTGATTTTGCTGTGGGCGGTATGGATTTACCGGGCCTCCTTGGCCTCAATATCAACACGCTTTCTGCCGGCGGCGCTTACCTGCCAAACCCTAAGAAAGATTTAGCGGAATACCAGTTGCCCAAAGGCGGGTTTAAGGTTGGTCTCGTCTGGTCGGGTAACCCGCAGCATAAACGCGACCATGAGCGCTCCGTGCCGCTGGCTACATTAAAGCCCCTGCTGGCCACACCCGGCGTTCAGTTTTTCTCGTTGCAATACAAAGCCAAAGACGCCGATCTTCAATTGATGCGCGAATATAATGTGACCGATCTCGCGCCCCGCATTCAGAACCTGGCCGACACCGCCGCATTCCTTGAGCAGCTGGATTTACTCATCACGGTTGATTCGGCCCCGGCCCATTTGGCCGGCGCGCTGGGCGTTAAGGTATGGACGCTTGTCACATTATCCCCCGACTGGCGCTGGCTCATGAACCGGGATGACAGCCCCTGGTACCCCAGTTTGCGCCTGTTCCGGCAGGAAAACTTAGGGAATTGGCCGCAGGTGGTTGAAAAGGTTAAGCAGGCGCTTGGCACGGAAATGGCTATTTCAGCCTGAAAACTGAAAGAATTTGACTCCGGCCCCCCTATTTCTGTATCAAAGCCCCACGTTTAACGGCTTTAAACCACGGGATTAGCCCGGGGCGTAAAGCTGGTTTTTTTGTTTTAGAGACTTAGGAAATTTATCATGTTCGCAATCATCAGCTGCGGCGGAAAGCAATACAAGGTCGCGAATGGCGACGTTGTCCGCGTTGAAAAGATGGACGCCGAAGCCGGCAAGACCATCAACATCACCGATGTCGTCATGCTGGGCGATGGTTCCAACTCTACGTTTGGCTCGCCCATGATCAAGGGCGCCAAAGTGAGCGCCGAAGTGGTTGGCCACGAGAAGACCAAGAAGGTTCTGGTCTTCAAGAAGCGCCGCCGCCAGAACTCGCGCCGCAAGAACGGTCACCGCCAGCACCAGACGGTGCTGCGCATCACCGGCATCAGTGCCGCCTAATTAAAAGTTTCAATCAGGAGTAAAAGTCATGGCACATAAAAAAGCAGGCGGCAGTTCGCGTAACGGTCGTGATTCAGCCGGTCGCCGTTTGGGCGTGAAGTTGTCGGGTGGCCAGTGGGCTGAAGCCGGCAACATCATCATCCGTCAGCGCGGCACCACGTACCATCCGGGCAAGAACGTGGGCATGGGCACCGACCACACCCTGTTCGCCCTCGTCGATGGCCCCGTGCAGTTCAAGATGGGCCGCGGCGGCAAGCACTTCGTGAGCATCGCGCAGGAAGCAGCCAAAGCCGCCGCCGCGAAGTAAGCTGAAGTCAGGATTTTAAAGTTTAAATATCCCCGCTTCGGCGGGGATATTTTTTTTTGGAATAAAGATGAAGTTTCTCGATTACGCCAAAGTATATGTGAAAAGCGGCCATGGCGGCTCGGGCTCGATCAGCTTCCGGCGTGAGAAGTTCATTGAGCATGGCGGCCCCGATGGCGGCGATGGCGGCAAAGGCGGCGACGTGATCATCGAAGCCGGCACCGGCCTGAACACGCTCATCGATTACCGCTACCAGCAGCATTTCAAAGCCGGCACCGGCGGCGGCGGCGCGGGCAAACACCGCAGCGGCGCCAATGGCGATGATGCCGTTCTCAAGGTTCCCGTCGGCACCGAAGTTTTGGACGAAACGGAAGAACTGGTGCTCGCCGATATGACCGAGCCCGGCCAGCGCATCGTGCTGCTGCGCGGCGGCGATGGCGGCAAAGGCAACATGCACTATAAATCCAGCACCAATCAGGCCCCGCGCAAGGCCGGCAAAGGCTGGCCCGGCGAAGAACGCACCATTATTCTGCGCCTTAAACTGATTGCCGATGCAGGTTTGGTGGGTTTGCCGAATGCCGGCAAATCAACGTTTCTGGCCGCCTGCACCGCCGCCAAACCGAAGATTGCCGATTACCCTTTCACCACCCTCGCCCCGAATTTAGGCGTAGTGCGCTTATCGAATGAAATCGAATTTGTGCTCGCTGATATTCCGGGTTTGATTGAAGGCGCGCATGAAGGCCTGGGCCTTGGCGACCGCTTTCTGGGCCATGTGGAGCGCACGCGCGTGCTGCTGCATTTAATCGATGGCACGGCGGAAGATGTGAAAGCGAGCTACAAAACCATCCGCGCGGAACTCGCCGCCTATGGCGAAGGCCTTGCCGAAAAACCCGAGATCATCGCCCTCAATAAATGCGATGCCTTAAGCGAAGACGAAGTCAAAGCCAAGCTGAAAACCCTGAAGGCCGCCGCCAAAGGCGTGCCGGTTTTTGCTATCTCGGCGGCCGCCGGCACCAACGTGAAAGACGTGCTGTGGGAGATCTGGAAGAACGTCGAAGACGGCCAGATGCCGGATTTGTAAGCCCCCACGTGGCTAATAAAAATTAAGCATGATTTTTAAGGCCCGCAATTAGGCGAAAGTATTGTTTTACGATATATTTTGAGGGCATTTTTTTGGAGATATCGATATGGGCAAATACGCATCTCTCGCCACCGCTGGCATTATGCTGGCCAGCACCGCCGCGCAGGCGGCACCCAGCCCGTTCATTGAAGCGCCGCGCATGGGCGATATCCCCAGGGTTGAATCCCAGGATCTCTATCCCGCAACGCTTAGCGAGACGATCCGTTTCGACAATGGCAATGTGAAAGCCGTTGTTAACTGCGGGTATGAGATCAAGGATGGCGCTGTTATTCCCAAATCCGACTTTGATGATTTAACGCTTGCCAATACGACAGGCGGTTATACGCGTTACCGCGAGCTGAATGGCATGCAAGTGATCACAACGCGCGCGCCCGGCAGCGATCCCGCCCAGCCAAACGGCAACTACATTCATAATATGGCGACCAATGGCCAGGTAAGCGCAGTCATGTGCGGCAATAACGATGCCAACGACATGCCGATGGCCTGCAAAGCAACGCCCGCAGCCGTCACCCCAGCCCAGTTCGCCACGGAACTCGCCAACCTGCATAATTTTTGCGCAGGCGAAGTAAAAGGCAACGCATCACAAATCGGCACGACGCCCGATTACGTGACCTGGAATGCCGACGGCATTAAAACGGCGTATGGCCGGCAGAAAGCAACTTTAGACGCGTTCGCCCTGCGTTGATTGCGTTGATGGTATGTTAAAGCCGCATCATCTTCTTTTTATCGGCGCCGCCTTTGCCGGCGCGGGCACCGTGACCTGCGCACGGGCGGATGGCGGGGACGTGCTGTGGGATACCCTGGACACTACGCCCGCCTCCGGCTTTTTGCAGCAGGACTATATATCGCCCGCGGGCTATAAAACGGTGCGCTGCGGCTTTAAAATTCTGGATAATGGTGACGGCACGTATTTCGCTGCCGCCAACGATACGCAATCCACGGTCATTCTGAAAAACCCGAACACCAAACAATATACGCGCTTTGGCTTTATCAATGGCTATGCGATGGGAATGACCAGTACGTTAGGCAACCTTGATAAGGTGGTCTATAATCTTATGACCGCCGATGGCGACGTGGTCGCCGCGACGTGCAATGGTTTCAACGAAACCCTTGATATCATCACGCACTGCGAACCCGCCAAGCCCACACTGACATATAACGACATCCGTACCAATACGGGTTTCCTGCCTGCTATCTGCACCGATGTGTTTGTGCGCAGTGGCGGGCTGCTTGGCAAAATGACCCTGGCCAAACAGGTCGTCAACCAGACCGTGGTGAATACCGAAACCTACCGCCAGCAAGCCAACATGTCGCTCATTCAGCCACAGTTGCATCTGCTTGCCGGCGCGTCGCCAGCCCCCGGCAAATAAGCGCTTTTTAAACGCGGCTTTATTGCTATGATCGGGCCCCAGAGAAAACCATGCAACGCATTGTCATAAAAATTGGTGGAACGTTAGTTGCCGGCACGCACGGTACGCCGCGGCGCGAATGGATGGCCGCGATGGCAGCCGATATCGCCGCGTGGCGCAAACAGGGCCGCGAGGTTCTGGTGGTATCCTCCGGCGCGGTGGCGCTGGGGCGTGAAGCCATCGGTTTATCACGCGCATCCATCACCCGCCCGCTGCATATGGAAGAAAAACAGGCGGCGGCTTCCGTGGGCCAGCCGCGCC
This sequence comes from Pseudomonadota bacterium, assembly GCA_048498415.1. Taxonomy (GTDB): domain Bacteria; phylum Pseudomonadota; class Alphaproteobacteria; order UBA9219; family RGZA01; genus JBEHYA01. The sequence goes on along the minus strand of JBEHYA010000002.1, from coordinate 51,203 downwards.
TGATACAGGAATGGCAGCAGGCGTTTGCGCCGCATCAGCTCACCGCCGCGCAAATCCTGCTTACCCTTGATGATACGGAAGACCGCCGGCGCCACCTCACCTGCCGCGCGGCGATTGCAGAGATTTTAAAACTGGGCGGCGTGCCGGTGATCAATGAAAATGATACCGTGAGCACCTCAGAAATCCGCATTGGCGATAACGACCGGTTGGCGGCGCGCGTCGCGCAGATGATGAGCGCGGATACGCTTATTCTGCTTTCCGATATCGATGGGTTGTATACGGCTAATCCCAAGCTTGATGCTAAAGCCGAATTCATCCCGCAGGTCGATAAAATTACGCCCGCGATCGAAGCCATGGCAGGCGATGCGCTGGCCGGCAACAGCAATGGCGGCATGCGCACCAAGATCATGGCGGCAAAAATCGCCAGCGCCGCCGGCTGCCGCATGGCAATTGTAAAGGGCGAAGATTTGCACCCGCTTTCAAACATGGAAAACGGCAAAATTCGCTGCACCTGGTTTGCCGCCGAAAGCACGCCGATGGCGGCCCGTAAAAAATGGATCGCCGCGCATATGAAGCTGAAAGGCACCCTTGTGATTGATGACGGCGCGGCGCGCGCGCTGGGCACGGGTAAAAGCCTGCTGCCTGCCGGGGTTAAAAAATGCGATGGTGATTTTGCCAAGGGCGATGCAGTGGCGATTACCACGCTGGCGGGCGAGAATATCGGCTGCGGGCTGGTGGCCTATGATGCTTTTGAGGCCAAGCGCATTCTGGGCCGGAAAAGCGATGAAATCGAGGGTTTGCTGGGTTATTCCGGCGTGGAAGAGATTATCCACCGCGATAATATGGTGCTAAGTAAAGCCTGATTATTGTAAGCTCCGCCCATGGCCAACTCGACGATCGAAATTTTACAGCACCTCACCCGCGGCACCGAAGCGCGGCTGTATGCGGACTCGTTCACGCTGCAGCTGGCGAAATACGGCTTCTATGCCTTCGCGGTACTATGCGCGGCTGTCGCGCTTTATCTGGCTTTCACCCATTTCGGCGCTGCACGTAAAAGCATCGGCACGCTGATCGGCGTCGTGCTCATGATTGCGGCGGCCTATTTTTTATATAACAAGGCCGGCGATTATAAAATTATCGACGACCAGGAGCCGGTCATCGAAATCACCGCCACCAGTCTTGTGTATGACGTGCGCAAGGATGGCTGGACGGTCAACTGGGGCGATATCGACCATGTTGAAGTGGTTTCCACCCGCACGCTGGCCAAGCAGTCGGTCGCGCAAACCACCAACGAAGTGCGCGTCTATGTGAAGTCGGATGAAGCGGTGCGCTGGAAATACGATGGCAGCGATGAAACCCGCGCCGCCCGCCAGGTTCTATTCGCCGCGCATTACGTGGTGATTGATTACGGCCTGCTGGGCATCAACCCGCAGCTTTTGGCCGATGCGCTTGAAAACTACCGGAAAGGCTGAGCGATGAACAACCTCGCCCCCTTGCCTGCCAACCTGCAAGCCGAGATGGAAAAGATCGGCGCGAAGGCGCGCGCGGCATCTTCCGTTCTGGCGCAAAGCAACGCCGATGCGCGCACGAAATTTTTAAAACAGGCCGCTGAACGCATCCGCGAAAGTACGGATAAAATCCTGCGCGCCAATACCATTGATATGGAAAAGAACGCAGGCAAATTAAGCCCCGCTATGCAAGACCGGCTGAATTTGACCGCCGCGCGCGTGGAAGGCATTGCCGCTGGGCTGGAGGCCATCGCCGCGCAGCCCGATCCCATCGATAAAGTATTAGAAAAATTCACGCGGCCAAATGGTTTGGAAATCTCGCGCATCTCCGTGCCACTTGGCGTGATCGGCATGATCTATGAATCCCGCCCGAATGTGACGGCGGAAGCAGCGGCCATAGCGCTCCGTGGTGGCAATGCCATTATTCTGCGTGGCGGGTCGGACTGCATTGAAAGTTCCAAGGCGATTGCGGCGGCCCTGCAGCAGGCCCTCGCCGATGCAGGCTTGCCAAAAGATGCCATTCAGTTGGTCGGCACCACCGACCGCGCTGCGGTGGGCGTGATGTTGCAGCTGAGCCAATATATCGATGTCATCGTGCCGCGCGGCGGCAAGGATTTGATCGAACGCGTGGAACGCGAGAGTAAAATCCCGCTGCTGCGCCAATATGAAGGTATTTGCCACGTCTATCTGCACGCCAAGGCGGATGCCAAAAAGGCCGTGGCGTTGGCGCATAACTCCAAACTGCGCCGTGTTTCCATCTGTGGGTCGGCTGAATGCCTGGTGATTGACCGCGCCGTGCTGCAAAGCGTGGGTAAACAGGTGGTCATCGATTTGTTGGATGCTGGCTGCGAAATTCGCGGCGATAGCGACGTGCAGAAGCTGGATAGCCGCGTCATTCGCGCCAATGATGCCGATTTCGGCAAGGAATTCCTTTCTACCATCATGGCCGCCAAGGTGGTGGATGGGCTGGATGAAGCGATTACCTTCATCAACCAGCATAGCTCGCACCATACCGATTCAATCGTGACGGAAGATGCCGCCGTGGCCACCGCATTCAGTGAAAAAATTGAAAGCGCGATTGTGATGGTGAACGCCTCCACGCAATTCGCCGATGGCGGTGAGTTTGGTTTTGGCGGGGAGATTGGCATTGCCACCGGCCGCCTGCATGCGCGGGGGCCCATTGGCGCGGCGCAGCTCACGTCTTACAAATATGTCGTGCGCGGTAATGGGCAGATCAGGCCGTGAGCAATAAGCCGCATTTATTCTCCGGCGCGAATTATCGTGGGCAGCGCATTGGCTTGCTGGGCGGCTCGTTCAACCCGGCGCATCAGGGCCATCTGCATATCAGCCTGCTGGCGCTCAAGGAAATGAACCTTGATGCCGTATGGTGGCTGGTGAGCCCGCAGAACCCGCTGAAAAGCGCCTCCGCCCCCTTCACGCAGCGCTTTGAGAGCGCCGAAAAAATCATCAAAGGCCACCCGCAGATTGTGGTGAGCGATTTAGAGGTGCAGCTTGGCACCCAATATACCGCCGATACGCTGCGCGCCCTTAAAAAGCGTTTTCCCCATACCACCTTTATATGGATGATGGGGGCCGATAATCTGCTGCAAATCCCGCGCTGGCAGCGCTGGACGGAGATTTTTGGCGGGACAGACGTTGCGGTCTTCCGCCGGCCCTCTTATGCTGTGGGGGCGCTTCGGGGTATTGCGGCGCAGCGCTTCAATGCCAGCCGCCTGCCCCCGCGCGAAGCGCAGAAGCTGGGCACGACGAAGAAAAAGCACTGGGTGCTGTTCAACAATGTTTTAAATTTCCTGTCGGCGACGCAAATCCGCGACGCCGATAAAAAATGGGGACGGAAGAAGTTATGGCCACTGTGAAGAAAAAAACCACGCGCAAGCCGGCAGCTAAATTAACGCCGAAGAAAAATTCGCCCGCCAAATCGGCCAAGAAAGCCACCGAGAAGCTGGTGAAATCGGCCATTCAGAAATACGCGCCCGATAAGAAGAAAAAAGCCGGCAAAAAAGTTGCGGTGCCGGCCAATAGCGAACTGGAAAAACTGCGCGATAAAATCGTGGCATCGCTTGATAAAGCCAAAGCCGAAGACGTGGTGACCGTGGATGTGCGCGGCCAAAGCAGCCTCACCGATTTTTTTGTGATTGCCTCCGGCCGTTCCAACCGGCAGGTCAAAGCCATTGCCGATGATGCGCGCCGCGCTTTTGTGGCGGCTGGCGTGCGCGAGGTGCATATGGAAGGCCTGCCGCAGGCCGACTGGGTGGTGGTGGATGGCGGCGATGTGATCGTGCACATCTTCCGCCCGGAAGTGCGTTTGTTCTACCGGCTGGAAGAAGTCTGGGGGCTGGAGCCACCGCTGCAGGATACGCTTAAAAACCTGTGAGCTTTATTATCCTCGCCATCGGCAAAATGAAAAGCGGCGGCGCTGCGGAACTGTTTGCCGAATATGAAAAGCGCCTGAAAGGCGAAATTGAAATCCACGAATTTGACCTCAAGGATTCCAATCCCGCGCAACTCCAGAAAAAGGAATCGGCGGCGCTGCTTGCTGCGATCCCCAAAGATTCTGTGGTGGTGGCTATGGATGGCCGAGGGAAGCAGCTAAGCAGCCCTGATTTATCCGCCAAAATAAAGGGCTGGCGGCAAAATGCCCGCCATATTGTGTTTTTGATCGGCGGGGCCGATGGCCATACCGACGAGGTGCTGAAAAAAGCTGACTTTATCTTGAGTTTTGGCACAATGACATGGCCGCATCGCCTGGCGCGCGTCATGCTGATCGAACAGCTGTACCGCGCGGGCACGATCGCGGCCGGTCACCCTTATCACCGGGAATAGAATGCGCCCTGTTGTTTTATGTATTTTCGATGGCTTCGGCCACCGGCCCGACGCGCCGGATAACGCCGTGAGCCTGGCGAACACGCCCAACCTTGATCGCTATTTCAGGGAATGCCCCCACGCACTGCTTGATGCCAGCGAAGAAAATGTGGGCCTGCCGCATGGCCAGATGGGCAATTCGGAAGTGGGGCATATGAATTTAGGCGCGGGCCGCGTGATTTATCAGGATCTGCCGATGATCGACCGCGCCATTCAGACCGGCGAGTTTGATAAGAACCCGGCGTTGAATGACCTTATCGCCAAGCTGAAGCAAAGCGGCGGCACCTGCCATTTAATGGGCCTGCTATCCAATGGCGGCGTGCATTCGCATCAAAGCCATATTGTGCATCTGGCGAAAATCATCAGTAAAGCCGGCGTGAAGGTTGCTATTCACGCGTTTACCGATGGCCGCGATGTGCCGCCGCAAAGTGGTAAAGCATCCGTGGAACAATTAGAAAAAGATATTGCCGGCTTTAACGGCGTGAAACTCGCCACGCTGTGCGGGCGTTATTACGCCATGGATCGCGATAAACGCTGGGACCGTGTAGAAAAGGCCTACCGTTTAATTGTTAGCGGCGAAGGCAAAGCCGCCACTAACGCCGGCCAGTCGATGCAGGAAAGCTATGCAGCCGACACCACGGATGAATTCGTGCTGCCCGTTGCCCTGAACGGTTACAGCGGCATGAAAGATGGCGACGGTGTTTTATTCGCCAACTTCCGCGCCGACCGCGCGCGGCAGATTTTACTGGCATTGCTGGATGCAAAATTCAGCGGCTTCGCGCGGCATAAAACAATCAAATTTGCGGCGGCGCTCGGCATGGTGGAATATTCCAGGGAACATAACGCGCTGATGCAAACCATGTTCCCGCCCAAAGACATTCAGGAAACGCTGGGCGAGCTGGTGGCAAAAAAAGGCCTGAAGCAGCTCCGCATTGCGGAAACCGAGAAATACCCGCACGTCACATTCTTCTTTAATGGCGGGCAGGAAACGCCCTATGCGGGCGAAGAGCGTATTCTGGTGCCCTCGCCCAAAGTGGCAACCTATGATTTGCAGCCGGAAATGTCGGCACGGGAAGTGACCGACAAGCTGGTGGCCGCCATTGATAGCAAAACCTTTGATCTGGTCGTGGTGAACTACGCCAATGGCGATATGGTGGGCCACACCGGCGTGCTGCCCGCCGCCATCAAGGCTGTGGAAACGCTGGATGAATGTATTGGCCGCGTGGAAGCTGCGGTGAAAAAGCAGGATGGCGTTATTCTGCTCACCGCCGACCACGGCAATTGCGAAAAAATGTACGATGAAGATACGCACGGACCGCATACTGCGCATACGCTTGACCTTGTGCCCGTTATTCTCATCAATGCGCCGAAGGGCGTTCACGTGCATGACGGCAAGCTGGCTGATGTGGCGCCCACGCTTCTCAAATTCCTTGGTATCCCCCAACCCGCCGCGATGACCGGCAAGGTTTTGACCAGCTGATGCGCATTATCATTGCTCTCATCCTCACCCTGATGTTCGGCCAGCCGCTGCTGGCCGCAACCGTGGGCGGTGATTTGCGGCAGGTGCAGCAGAACTTATCAGAAAAACGCCGGCAGGACGCCGATCTGCAAAAGCAGGTCGATAAAACCGAGGAAGATTTAAACAGCCTTCGCAAAAACCTTGTCCGTGCCGCGCGCGATCAGAAGGAAAGCGAAGACAAGCTGCAGGGCCTGCAGGACCGGCTGGATGTGCTGCAACGGCAGGAAGCCGAACAGCAGAAGTCCCTGGCCGAACAGAAAAGCCATATGAGCGATGTACTAACGGCGCTTCTTCGCATCTCCCGCACGCCGCCGGAAGTTTTGCTGCTGCGCCCCGATGCGCCGGTGGATGATTTGCGCTCGGCGCTTCTTCTTCGCCGCACCCTGCCCTTCTTCGCCGAGAAAGCGCAGAAGCTGAGCGCGGATCTGGCCAAGCTGAACGATACCCGCGCCGCCATTCTGGATAAGCAGCAGGCCATTCTTGCCGCGCGGAAGAACTTCGGCGAAAAGCAGGCCAAGCTGAATGGTTTGCTGGGGCAGCGGCAGGCGTGGCTCAAAGCCACCGAAAGCCAGCGTGCGGAAGTGACGGCGCAAATCAAGGAGCTCAGCGCCCAGGCCAAGAACCTGCAGGACCTCATGGATAAGGTTGCAAGCTCCAACCTCAAACTCAAAAACAAATCAAAACAATCAGGCGATATCGGAAAAGTGGCGATTGTGGCGCCCGCCAAGGGCCGAGTCATCTATGCTTTTGCCGATGCGGATGAAGTGGGTTCCGCCAGCCGCGGCGTGACATGGCGCGTTAAAAGCGGGGATATGATCGTAGCGCCCGCCGATGGTGCCGTGGTATTCGCGGGGCCGTTCAAGGGCTACGGGAATATCTTGATTCTAAGGCATGGCGACGATTATCATTCGTTCCTGGCCGGGTTTGGACAAGTGGATGTCGCGGTCGGACAGACGGTGAATGCGGGCGAGCCTTTGGGCCGCGCGCCTTCGGAAGGCGCCAGTGCCCAGCTTTATTACGAGCTGCGCTACCATGGCAGCCCGGTCGATCCGATGCGGTACATGCGCAAGACCAGCCTCGCCCAGAAATAGTTTTTTCAAAGTCTTAGACCGGAAACTTCATGTCGCTGACCCTCCCCCGCTTCGCCCTGTTATTCCTGCTCGCTTTTTCGTTTACCGCGCCGGTAATCCTCCACGCGGAAGAAGCCCAGAAGAAAGAGGAAGAGGAATCCCCCGACGCCCACGACACCTTTAAATATTTAAGCCTGTTCAGCGATGTGATGGAGCGCGTGCGCGCTGATTACGTCGACCCGATCAGCGACGAAAAGCTGATTGAATCCTCGCTGAACGGCATGCTCGCCTCGCTCGACCCGCATTCGGGTTATATGAATAAGAAAAGCTTCGGCGAAATGCAGACCCAGACGCGCGGCGAATTCGGGGGTCTCGGCATTGAAGTCACCATGGAAGAAGGCATCGTCAAGGTCGTCTCGCCCATCGATGATACGCCCGCCGCCAAAGCCGGCCTGCAGCCCGGCGATCTGATCACGCATATTGAAGACCACCCGGTCACCGAACTCACGCTCTCGGAAGCCGTGGATAAAATGCGGGGCGCCCCGAATACCAAAATTCGCCTGACCATCCGTCGCGGCGGTTTGGCCGGCAAACCCTTCGATGTCACGCTGGTGCGCGCCATCATCAAGATCAAATCGGTGAAGTTTGAAGTAAAGGATAATGATATCGGCTACATCCGCATCACCACCTTCAACGAACAGACCCAGACCGGCCTCGATAACGCGCTGGAAGAAATCGATAAAAAGACCGGCGGCAAGCTGGTGGGCTATGTGATTGATCTTCGCAATAACCCCGGCGGTCTGCTCGACCAGGCCATTTCGGTCAGCAGCACCTTCCTGCCGTCGGCCATTCCCGTGGTCTCCACGCGTGGCCGGCATAGCGAAGATAATCAAGTGTTTTTATCCCGCGGCGGCGATCATACCAACGGCAAGCCGCTGGTTGTGATGGTCAATGGCGGTTCCGCTTCGGCCTCTGAAATTGTTTCCGGCGCGCTGCAGGATCATCACCGTGCCATTGTGGTGGGCACGCGTTCTTTTGGTAAGGGTTCGGTGCAGACCATTATTCCCCTCCAAAACGGCGGGGCCATGCGTTTAACGACGGCGCGTTATTACACGCCAAGCGGCCGTTCCATTCAGGCGGAAGGCATTCAGCCGGATATCGAAGTCCAGCCCGCCAAGGTGGAAGAGCTGAAGAAGATCAAGACGCTGCATGAATCCGATCTGCGCGGCGCGCTGGTCAACGAGCAGGAAAAAAAGGACGCGGAGAAAGCCGCGGCCGACAAGCCCAAGCTGCAGCCGGTGCCCGATCTGGATAAGGACAAGAAAGACAAGAACAAGGATGGCAAGCCGGATGATGCGAGCGACGATGAAGGCGACGATCTCGCCGACGTGCCGGCCATCGATGTGCGCGATGCCAAGAAGAAGCCGTTCGATTACCAGCTGGCGCGCGCGCTTGATTTACTGCACGGCATTTCGCTGTATGAAAAGCGCGGGCAGCCGGTTGTGCCGGCGCCCGAGCCCAAGGCGGATGCCAAACCCGCCGATAAAGACAAGAAGTAAGGAGACCTGATGGCCGAAGAAGCCGCCGCTGAACAACCGAAGCCGGAATCCCCGCTGCCCCGCCTGAAAAGCCTGGTGGTTGCGCGCTGGAACGAGGTTTCGGAAAAAGCGCCGCTGGATCTTCGGCTCTTCGGCTTCATCTTCACCTGCACCTTTGCCGTGCTGCTGGCGAGCGCCGTGTTTCTGCCGCCCCTGTTCCTCAAGCCGGCGGCCCTGAAAAGCGGCGCCGATACGCGCATTTCGCTTACTGCTACCGGCAAAACAAAAACTGAAAAAACATCCGAGCCCTGGGTGCCCCGCATTTATTCGGAGCGCGAGAAACAGGCCATCGCCACCAACGACCGGCTGGGCAATGAAAGCCTGAGCCCCGCGCCGATCCCGGCCCTCGAAGAACCGTTTGGCCAGGGCGGCATTCCCCGCATTGCGCCCGATGGCCGCACGCCGTGGTATTTGTATTCCCGGCCCTTCGATAAAAACGATCCGCGCCCGCGCGTATCGATTGTGGTGGCCGGCCTTGGCATGTCGCGCATCATCAGCGATGCCGCGATCACGGAACTGCCGGGCGCTGTGACGCTGGCGTTCACCACCGATAGCCCCGCCGCCGGCGCATGGATGGACCGCGCCCGCACTCATGGCCATGAAACCCTGCTGTCGCTTCCCATGGAACCGTTGGATTACCCCGCCAGCGACCCCGGCCCCGGCACGCTTTTGCTGAAAAATTCGCAAAAAGAAAACATGGAACGCCTGAAGATCGCGATGGCGAAAGGCCATGGCTATGTGGGTGTGACCACTTTTACCGGCTCGCGCCTCACCTCCTCGCCCGACCAGATCAAATATATTTTGAAGGAAATTGCCTCGCGCGGGCTGTTCTTCCTCGATGCGCGGCTCACGCCCCTCAGCAACGCCTTCACCCTCACCCGCCAGCTGGCCATGCCGGGCGCAGAAGCGAGTTATGCGCTCACCGCCGATATGGGCCAGTCGGATGTGCGGGCGATGCTCACCAAAATCACCGCCAACGCACCGCAGGATAAGAAAGCGACCGTTGTTGTGTATCCCACCCCCCTCATCATCCGCGAACTCATCAACTGGACCAACGGGATCGACAAGAACCGCATGGTCCTTACGCCCATCACGGCGATGGCCGAATGAGCGGCGCTTTGCCAGAACTGCCCTACCGCAAATGCGCGGGTTTGATGCTGATCAACCGCGACGGCCTGGTTTTTATCGGTGAACGCCGGGATACGCCCGGTGCCTGGCAGATGCCCCAGGGCGGCATCCAGAAAGGCGAAGAGCCGGAAACCGCCGCGTGGCGCGAATTAAAGGAAGAGATTGGCGTGACCAAAGCGCGGCTTGCCGCGCGCAGCAAGGGCCTGCTGCGCTACGAATTCCCCGATTATCTCGACCGCCGCCACGCACATTTTGCCGGCAAATACCGCGGGCAGGAACAATGGTGGTTCGGCTTTGAATTTCAGGGCACGGATGATGCGGATATTGATCTTGTGAAACACAACGACCACGAAGGCCCGGAATTCGCCCGCTGGCGCTGGGCCGATGTGAACGAAGCGGTGGAACTGATTATCCCGTTCAAGCGCGACGTCTACCGCCAGATCGCCGAAGAATTTGCGCCGGTGATTGCAGCTATCAAGAAGCGCTGACCGCGCGCAGCATTGCCGCCGTCTCACTATTCATCGCACCCGTCATATGCTTGGGCGCAAAATGGCGCTGAAAGGCTTTTAATACGAGGCCGAATTCCGCTTCCGGGTCGTAACCAATTTTGTTCAATGCCGCCCGCGCTTCGGCTTCATTCATCATCCCGCCCGCTATCGGCGCCGGCAAAAGGCCGATGCCGGCAGTGGCCAGCATCGCCCAGTCAAACAATTCACCCGGATCTTCCTTGCGCGCGGGCGCAATATCGGAATGGCCGATAAAAGCCGAAGGCGGCAGCTTATGGCGTTCTTTAATATCGGCACACAAGGCTTTTACCGCTTCCATCTGCGCTTTGGGAAACGCGCGGTAGCCGAATTCATGGCCGGGGTTCACGATTTCGATGCCGATGGAAACCGAATTCACATCCCTGCTGCCGCGCCAGAAGCCTTTGCCGGCATGCCATGCGCGTTTGGTTTCTTCCACCAGCTTGAACATGCGGCCATCTTCTTCCACCACATAATGGGCGCTGACTTTCGATGCCGGTTCGCATAAGCGCTGAAGAGCCGCCGCGCCGCTTTGCATGCCGGTGTAATGCAGCACCACATATTTAACCGCCGCGCCATGCGGGCGGCCTTCGAAATTGGGAGACGGCGTGGCAATCAGATCAAGCATGGCTGCCCGCTTTCGCCGTGATCTGTTCATACGCCGCATTCAGGCGCGCGGCGCGCTGCTGCAGGCGGGCTTGGGTATAGCTATTCGCCACATTGCCCCAGCGGTCAGGGTGCGCTTCGCGAATTAAATTGCGATAGACGCGGGTGATTTCCGGCAGCGGCGCATCCGGCGTTACGCCCAGGATGCCATAGGGGCTATCCTGCATGGTTTCCACGCGCTGGGCCGCTGTCAGCGCGTTCCAGCCGGCCGTATCCATGCCCAGCGTCTTTGCGGCATTGTGAATGGCTTCAAAGCTCACGCGGTCGATCATGCGGGTATTATCCTGCGCTAAATCCAGCAGGCAGCCAATGACGCTTTGTACCCGCACAGGGTTCTTGCTGCATAGCTGGCGCAGCTGCTGCAGCGGCACATGCGCATCATGGAGCGCCGGCGGCGCGCGCAGGATCTTGCCGATATAACGCAGCGTGTGGCTGTCGGCATTGAAATGGGTTTTCAAGGCGGCAAGCGACTGCGCTTCGTGACGAAGGCCGGGTAAATCATACACGCGCGCGCTGGCAATGGTGCCAAACGCCAGCGTGGTGGTGATATCAAGGCCGGGCTGCTGCGTATATTGCGGCGTATGGGCAAAGGGATTGCGCAGATCAATTATAAAATCGCGCCACTGGTCATAGGCGAAACCGGCGCCGGCGCCCGCCAGCAGGCCCCAGAAGCCGCCCGCCGCTAGGCCAATCGACGCACCCACCACCTTGCCCGCATGCGGTGCGAGCTTGCCGACAATCGCCGAAAACTGCATGGAATTAGTCTAGCGAATTACAGCAGCGCATCCAACAGGGTGCCGCCGTACTGCGTACCCGACGCGCTGTTCGTGAAAATGGACGATAAAACGGTGCTCACGCCTGCGGCCGCCAGCGTACTGCTGGAGGTATAATACCCGCTGACCTGCGCCACCGGGGATTCGATGGTCTGGTAATCTTTTTCATAATACCGGCCGGCATTCAGCTGGAAGGCGTAATTCGGCTTGGTGGTGTTCAGCGTACCGGCTTCACGGGATAATTTCACGTAATAGGTGCCGGCATCCAGATTGAACGTGCCGGTGGTGATGGCCTGGTAATTATCATACAGCGCGCCCGATGTGGCCTGGCTGTCGGCAATGATCTTGCCGCCTTTGCCCAAAATCTGCACGGCAACCTTGCCATCGGAATCGGCGGATTGCGTGATCGAGAAATTGATGTGGCCCGATTTGGTGAATTTGAAACTGTAGTAATCGACGGGATCGTTTTTGGTCAGCGCGCTGAGGACGTTAAGGCGCGTCTTGCCGCCGGTGAGTTCGCCCACGGGCCGCGCGTTCTGAATGCTGTCGCCGTTCACATCGCTCGTGCTTTGGCTCAGCGACGGCACATTGTGCGGGGGCTCTTTATCATAAGGGTCCGGCTCGACCGCGTTTTGTGTTTTATCTTTCGCGGCCTGATAGTCGGCTAAAACTTTTTGCAGGCGCAGAATATACGCCGTCGCTGAAGCCGGGTTATATGTAAGAGTGGTATCCGTCATGGCGCACGCGATTCAAAAAGGGCCAAACCTAAGGCTCAATTCTGATTTCCAAGGTTTAACAAGCCTTTAAGGGCAAAACGTGCCTAGCTAATGAAATCAACGCATTAGCAGATTCCACAGCATTTTCACTGCGACAAACGTAAGAAAAAGCGAAAAAACCAGCCGCAGCTTCGGTCGGCTCAGTTTATGCGCCGCCTGCGCGCCGATGGGCGCCATGAGTGCGGTGGTGGGCAGCAGCACCGCAAGGCCCAGCAGGTTCACATAGCCCAGCGACATGGCGGGCAAACCGAATTTACCCCAGCCGCTTAAAATAAAACCGATCACCCCCGGCACCGCGATCATCATGCCGAACGCCGAGGATGTGCCCACCGCTTTTGGCAGCGGCACGCCATAGAGCGAGAGCGCCGGCACGCTCATCGCGCCGCCGCCCACACCCACCAGCGATGAAATGGCGCCAATGACGCCGGCGATTGTGCGCTGAATGGCAAGGCGCGGCAGTTCCGTGAAAGCCACCTTCCCTTCGCGCGTGGTAAGCATGTAAAACGCGATGCACAGCAAAAACCCGCCGAAGATGCCGCGCATGGTATCGCCGGAAAACAGGCTCGCGAGAAAAACGCCCAGACACGCGCCCCCGGCGACAAACGGCCCCCAGTTGCGAATGATTTCCATATCCACCGCGCCTTTTTTATTATGCGCGCGCATGGAGGATAAGGAGGTGGCGATAATCGTGGCCAGCGACGTGCCCACCGCCACGTGCATGGCGGAATTTTCCGATGCGCCCATTAAAAGGAACCAGTGGAACAGCACCGGCACGGTCACGGTGCCGCCGCCAACGCCAAACAGGCCGGCGACAAAGCCGGCAATCAACCCGGCGCCCGCCAGCAGCAGCAAATCCGGCAGCATGGCGGAAACGGAGACAATGAATTGATCAAGCATTATGGGAATCAAACAGAAAAAAACATACCGCTGTCATCAGTAGACCAGATGACGCGCGATGGAAACCATTTTTATATGTGAATATCAGCCGAGCGCGTTGACTGAATCATCAATCAGCCAGCCCTGATAGAACTTGATGCCCATGCGCTGGCCGAATTTCAGCGCTTCCTCATGGTCGCAATGACTGAACACCACCTTGTCACGCGGCAGCGCTTCCAGCGCAGTGCGCGCGCTGGTTTCTATCAATTCCGGCCATTTTTCGCGCGTGACGTTGATCTTGTAATAGGCAACGTCCAGCAGGTTGAAATTGATATAGGGCAGCGTGGCCGGCGTAATGCCATCGATACCCACGCCAAAGCCCTCTTCCTTCAGAACTGCGATCGCATTCTTGGTGGTGGTGAAATTCAGAAATAAATCGGAGCGGTGGAATTCAAAGCTCACATTGTGGCGCCGCTCGCCGGTGACCACATGGCAGAACTGGGCGAAGGCATAGGAAAGCACGGTTTCCGCCGACAGGTTGAGATTGATCTTTTTATCCCGCCACAAATCCGGCTGGGCGCAGAGTTCCAGCAGCAACCGGCGATCCAGCGTGCAGCACAGCTCCAGAAACAGGCGTTCGGGCGTGCCTAAATTCAGGCGCGGAAAACGTTCCCGCTTTAAATCGCCGACACTGAGGAAAAAATCGATGACATGCTTGTTCCACACGCCGTCTTCGCCCTGTTTATAGACGGGCTGCGTGCGCACATAGCGCTTGATATCGATATTATCGAGGAGTTTTTCGACCTGGCTCAGGCTGTATGCGGTCAAGGGCCCGCGCACTTCTTCGGCCTGCAGCGCCATTTCCGCCTGGCGGATGGGCCCCATGACGTCGGAGGTGGTGGCAAGCTCGATATAATCATTGGCGCGTTCGCGCACGGGCATGTAATCGGCGGGTAGTTTATAAAGCACCACGCCCCGCGCCGTCATCTCGTTCTGCGCGCCGAAAACAACATTCTGCAAATGGTCGTGCAGCGCACGGTGCTGCGAATCACTGCCCAGCGGCAGGCTCAGAAAGACGTCGCCATTGTTCATGACATACATGCCGCCCTGCACTTCATCGGCCATGGGCTTGAGGGCAATCTCGACTTTATCCGGCTCCTGCTCGCTGGCGCTGTAATCGGTGAGGCCACGCAGAATATTGATGATCAGGCGCGGCTCATTGAGGCGGTGGAGGCGCCGGATATGCAGAATAAAATCTTGTTCGTTGAGCATCGCTAAAGATTGAGGCGTGAGGGGTTAAGAATAGGATAAAATGTCCAAATCCAAGTTGCGGCGCAGCATACAAAAGGCTTGAGATTTGGGCTTAGCCTTGCCATCCTCCCTTCCTCATTAAAGCACTGTTTGTCCATTAAAAGTAGCCATAAAGGTTGTTCACGTGCCTGCACGCAAAGCGAAATCATCCGCCCCCCGCAAGACCAAAACCGCCAAGCCCGCCTTGAAAGTGGTTAAGGCTGCACCGAAGAAAACCGTTTCGGCGGATGAGCTGCAGATGCGCAAAATTTTGGCGAGCCATATCGCCGAACGCGACCGCACCCAGTTCGTGGATCAGGATTTGCAGGCGATGGCGAGCGCCTTCTTCAACTTCATTGAAGTGCGCAAGCCGGGCAACCCGAAAATCCGCGTCTTCAACCCCACCGCCAAGGCCGACGGCTATATCAGCCGCCACACGGTGATCATGGTCGCCAACGACGACATGTCGTTTTTGGTAGATAGCACCAGCACGGAACTGAACCGTTTGGGCGTGGGCGTGCATTTAATCGTGCATCCCATGGTGGATGTCACACGCGACAGCAAAGGCAACTTCACCGGTTACGCCGGCAAGAAATCGAAAAACGACGACGCGATCACGGAATCGTGGATGTATATCGAAATCGATGAAACCCGCGACGAAGCGCGATTGAAAGAAATCGCCAATCAGCTCACGACTGTGCTGCATCAGGTGCGCCTTGCGGTCGACGACTGGCGCGCCATGCGCGCCAAAGTGCTGGATACGCTCACGGAACTGCCGGGTAACGAACAGGCCGGCCTGCCGGCCGGCGAACGCGAAGAAGTCGCGGAACTGCTGGCGTGGCTGGAAGCCGATAATTTCACCTTCCTTGGCGTGCGCGATTATGTGGTGGAAGGCACCGGCAAAAACAAGCATCTGGAAGTCGCCAAACACAGCGGCCTCGGCATTCTGCGCGATCCCCTGTCGGTGATGTTCAACACGCATGAAGGCGAAGGCGCCCAGCCGTCCGACATTCACCTGTTTCTGGAACGCAAGCAGCTGGCGATTGTCACCAAAGCTTACCGCCAGTCGCTGGTGCACCGCCGCGCGCCGATGGATGCCATTCTGGTCAAGCGCTACGACGAAAACGGCAAGGTGGTGGGCGAACGTTTGTTCATCGGCCTGTTCACCTCGGCTTCCTATAGCCGCATGCCGCGCGACGTGCCGCTGATCCGCGAACGTATTGCCTATGTCACACATAAAGCCGGCCTTGATCCGCGCAGCCATAACGGCAAGGCGCTGGCGCATATTCTCACCACCTACCCGCGCGATGAACTGTTCCAGATCAGCGGCGAAGAACTTTACGACGCCGCAATGGGCATTTTGGATCTACAGGAACGCCAGCGCCTGGCGCTGTTCGTGCGCCACGATGCGTTCAGCCGCTTCGTCAGCTGCCTGATTTTCATGCCGCGCGAACAGTTTGACAGCAAGCTGCGCCGCGAATTCGAGAGCATTTTATCGCGCACCTTCCACGGCTCGGCCACCGCCTATAACGTGCTGATCACCGAAGCCGCGCTCGCCCAGATTTTTATCATGGTGCAGATCAAGGAAGGCAAAATTCCTTCCTATAATAAGGCCGCGCTGGAAAAAGAATTGCACGAAGCCGCCCGCGGCTGGCAGGGCCGCCTGCAGGATGAACTGGTGGCCGCGTTTGGTGAAAGCCATGGCCTTGCCATCACCACGCGTTATCGCGACGCCTTTACCGATGCCTACTGCGACAGCGTGATACCCAAAGATACGCTGATCGATATTGCCTTTGTGGAAGAAGTTTTAAAAACCGGCAAGCTGGCCGTGCATCTTTATCAGGATGCCGGCGCCAACGCCACGCAACTCAGCGTGGTGTGGTATAATGCCGGCGCCCCCCTTCCCCTTTCGCACATTCTGCCCATGATGGAACATATGGGCCTTGCCGCGAAATCGGAAGAAGGCCCGTTTGAAATCAGGCCCGCCGGCGCCGACAAGGGCGTGTGGGTGCATGACTGCCATGCCTATGTGCAAAGCGGTTTCAGCAATTTCAAACTCGCGGATGTCAAAGACAAGTTCGAAGACTGCCTCACCCGCATGTGGACGGGCGAAGTGGAAGCCGATGGCTATAACAGCCTGGTGCTCCTCGCCGACCTCAACTGGCGCGAAGTTGTCATTCTGCGCATGATCGGCAAATACCTGCGCCAGGCACGCCTTCCGTATTCGGAAGCGACCATTCAGGCAACATTAGCCGCACACCCCGATGTCGCGCGCCAGCTGGTGGAATTGTTCATCAGCCGCCATGACCCAGCTGCCAAAAAAGACAGCGCCAAAGCCTGCGCGCGCATTGAAAAGCAGATCGTGGAATATCTGCGCGGCGTCAAGCTGCTCGACCACGACCGCGTGCTGCGCCGGTATCTGAATGTTATTCAGAACACGCTCCGCACGAATTATTTCCAGAAGGCCGCCGATGGCAGCGTGAAGGAATATGTCTCCATCAAGCTGAACAGCAAGGCGCTGGACGATCTGCCGCTGCCCCGCCCGATGGTAGAAATTTTCGTTTATTCGCCGAAGGTGGAAGGCATTCACCTGCGCATGGGTAAGGTGGCGCGTGGTGGCCTTCGCTGGTCGGATCGCCGCGAAGATTTCCGCACGGAAATCCTGGGCCTGATGAAGGCGCAGAACGTCAAGAACACCGTGATTGTGCCGGTGGGCTCCAAAGGCGGTTTCGTTGTGAAAACGCCGAACCCGCCCGATATGGCGAAGGAAGGCGTTGCCTGCTACCAGACCTATATTAAAGCGCTTCTCGATATCACCGATAACCGTAAGGGCGAAAAGATTGTGCCGCCCAAAGACGTGGTGCGCCACGATGCGGATGATCCGTATCTGGTTGTCGCCGCCGATAAAGGCACCGCCAAATTCTCCGATATCGCGAATGCCATCTCGCTTGAATACGGCTTCTGGCTGGGCGATGCGTTTGCTTCCGGCGGTTCGGTCGGTTACGACCACAAGGAAATGGGTATTACGGCGCGCGGCGCGTGGGAAGCGGTCAAACGCCACTTCCGCGAAATGGGCAAGGATATCCAGAAGGAAGATTTCACCGTTGTCGGTGTGGGCGATATGGCGGGCGACGTGTTCGGCAACGGCATGCTGCTTTCCGAACACATTCGCTTGCTCGGCGCCTTCAACCACAAACATATTTTCATCGACCCCTCGCCGGATGCCGCTAAATCGTACAAGGAACGTAAGCGCCTGTTCGATATGCCGGGCAGCCAGTGGACGGATTACGACAAAAAGCTGCTCTCGAAGGGCGGCGGCGTGTATGAGCGCAGCGGCAAGACGGTTGCACTTTCGAAGGAAGCCCGTGATATGCTGGGCCTTCCCGCCGGTGACGTCTCGCCCGATGCCGTTATGCGCGCCATGCTGCTGAAAGATGCTGAACTATTATGGTTCGGCGGCATTGGCACCTATGTGAAGGCCGAAGAAGAAGGCCATGCCGATGTGGGCGACCGCGCCAATGATACGCTTCGCGTCAATGGCGGCGAAATCCGTGCCCGCGTGATCGGCGAAGGCGCCAATTTGGGTCTCACCCAGAAAGGCCGTATCGAATTCGCGCAGAATGGCGGGCGTTTGAATACCGATGCCATCGATAATTCGGCGGGCGTCGATACCTCCGACCATGAAGTAAACATCAAGATCCTGCTGTCGCTGCCCATTCAGGATGGCAAGCTCACGCTGAAATCCCGCAACACCGTTCTTGCCAAAATGACGAACGATGTCGCGCGTCTGGTGCTGCGCGATAACTATTTGCAGACCATGGCGCTTTCGATTGCGGAATCCCGTGCGGCCGAACTTCTGCCGTTGCACACCAACATGATGCACCAGCTGGAACGCATCGGGCTTCTCAACCGGAAGGTTGAATTCCTGCCTTCCGACGATGAAATTCAGGAGCGTCTGCGCGCCAATAAAGGCCTCACCCGCCCGGAACTCGCCGTGCTGATGGGCTATGCCAAGCTGGCGCTGTATGATGAAATTCTGGCATCCAACCTGCCCGATAATCCAGCGCTGGAAGGCGATTTATTCCTGTATTTCCCCAAAGCCATGCAGACGGATTATGCGGAATATGTGAAAAAGCACCGCCTGCGCCGCGAAATCATCGCAACCTTCACCACTAACAGCCTGGTAAACCGCGCCGGCCTGCATTTTGCCATCGCCATGAAGGAACGCACCGGCCGCAGCGCGGCCGATATCACCAGCGCCTATGCCATCACGCGTGATGTGTATAGCCTGCGCGATATGTGGCACGGCATTGAAAGCCTGGATGGCAAGGTGCCGGCCAAGATCCAGATCGACATCTTCAACCGCCTCGGCAATCTCATTGAAAAAGGCACCGAATGGTATCTGGGCAATGTGAAGCTGGAAGACACCGCGGAAGTGACCGATACGCACCGCGCCGCTGTGGCCACCGTGCGCGCATGGCTGGAGAAAAACTACACCCGCCTGTTCCACGGCACCGGCACCATGGAAAAATGGCAGGAATACAAGGACGCCGGCGTGCCGGATGACCTGGTCAAGAACGTGCTGTTCCTGCCTCTCCTCGCACTTGTGCCCGAAATCATCAAGATCGCGGGTGACACCAAACAGAAGCTGGAACAGGTGGCCGAAATCTATTTTGGCATCGAAGAGCGTTTCCATCTGCAATGGCTGCGCCGTGAAGCGATGCAACTTCCCGTGGAAAACCATTGGCAGCGCGAAGCCATCGGCCATTTGATCGATGACTTCTATGGCGTGCAGGCGGGTCTGGCGCGGCAGGCCATTCTGGCCAGCGGCAATGCCAAGAAGCCGGCGGGCGCGGCCGAGTGCATTCGCAGCTGGCTGGAGGGCAAGAAGATCAATATGGCCCCTTACGACCATTTGATCGCCGATATGGCGGGCAGCACACGCATCCACTCCGAACAGATCGCACTGGCGCTGCGCCAGTTGCAGCCCTGGGCGGCTGGTAAAAACTAATCACGGTATGTCCCGGCGAAAGCCGGGACTCATACTTCAGCAATCCAGATGTTGATAGATGGACCCCGGCTTTCGCCGGGGCATACAAATGGTTTTGGATCGTCTATAGTGTGCCCATGAAACGCCGCGAACTCTTCCCGCCCATCGAGCCCTTCCAGACCGGCTGGCTGCGCGTGGATGAGCTGCATACCCTGTATTGGGAAGTCAGCGGCAACCCGCATGGCCTGCCGATTGTGTTCCTGCATGGCGGGCCCGGCGCCGGTACGCAAAGCATTCACCGCCGCTTTTTCGACCCCGCGCGCTACCGCATTATTCTGTTCGACCAGCGCGGCGCCGGCCGTTCCACCCCGCTGGGCGAGACGCGCAATAACACCACCGAACTTCTCATCAACGATATCGAGCAGCTGCGCGAGGCTTTCGGTATTTCGCGCTGGCACGTGTTTGGCGGCTCGTGGGGCAGCACATTAGCTTTAGCCTATGCGCAAGCCCATCCGGATCGCGTGCTGGGCCTGATCCTGCGCGGCATTTGCCTGCTCGAGCCGCAGGAGATCGACTGGTTTCTTTATGGCCTCAGCACTGTTTTCCCCGAAGCATGGCAAAGTTTTGCCAGCGTGGTGCCGGAGCGCGAACGCGGCGATTTGCTGAATGCCTATATCAAGCTCATGGACGATACCAATCCGGATATTGCCCTTCGCGCATGCCTTGCCTGGAGCAGTTATGAAGGCGCCTGCTCCACCCTGCTGCCCAGCCCCGACAGCAACCAGCTGAAAGACGGCGGCCGCCGCGCGATTGGTATTTCGCGCCTCGAAGCCCATTACTTCAAACATAACCTGTTTAAGCCCGTCACCCGCCTTATTGATAACGTCGAGAAAATCCGCCACATCCCCGGGGTGATCGTGCATGGCCGCTATGACATGATCTGCCCGGTGGCCAATGCCTATAAGCTGCACAACGCCTGGCCAGAAGCCGAATACTTAATCATCCCCGATGCCGGCCACGCCGCTTTAGAACCCGGCATCCGCTCCGCCTTAATTGAAGCGACCGAACGGTTTAAGGATATTGTGGGTTAGCTAACCTGTATGCCCCGGCGAAAGCCGGGGCCCATTCATCCACGATCTGATTGCTGAGCGATGGGCCCCGTTTTTCAACGGGGCAGTCGTCAAGACAAACAAAAACGCCGCCGGAAAAACCGGCGGCGTTTTGTTTTAAGGTTATCGCCTTAAGCTTACTGCTTGAGGACGATTTCCGCGCGGCGGTTCTTCGCTTCGCGGACCTGGTTGGCGGTGGGAACCATCAGCTCACGTTCGCCGGCGCCGCGGGTGCTGATTTCAGCATCCGGAATGCCCGAGGCGACCATGTACTCACGCACAACGCGCGCACGGCGTTCGGAGAGGCGCTGGTTGTAGCGGTTGGTACCCATGGTATCGGTATGGCCGGTGACTTCCACGCGGGCGACGCCGCCACGCTTGAAGGCATCCGACGCACGGTTCAGGGTTTCCTTGGCTTCCGAGGTCAAATAATACTTATCGAAGTCAAAGAACACGATATAGGTTTCCGGCACGGCTGGCGGGGGCGGTGCGGGCGGGGCCTGCACAACCGGCATCATCGGCGGAACCATGGCGGGAACAACGTTCACCGGGCGGGGCGCCGAGCGCATGCCAACCGGGGGCGGTAAGCGCTTGGGCACGCCGAAGATGTAGCGCAGACCAACCATGAAGGTGTGCTGGGCATAACGGGTGTCACCGGCAACAACACCGCCGGCGGCGGTGTGGAATTCAGGTTCCAGCGTCGAGAAGTAGCGGTAGTCGGCGGTGGCATCCAGACGTTCGCTGATTTCATACGACAGACCGGCGATGCCCTGATAGGCAAACAGGGTTTCCTGGCTGTCCAGCGTGGTGCCAACGACGGTGCCGGCGTTATCCGCACCCGTCAGCGCAATACCGGCGCCGATACCAACATACGGCGTAAGGCCCGTGTGGGTATCAAAGTCGTAGAACAGGTTGCCCATGAAATCGATGGAGTTGTAGTTACCCGTGGTGTTCGGGCCAGAGACCGGGCCGGTCACCTTGTTCACATTCGCCTTGCGGTAGGCAATTTCGAATTCGGGGCGCAGCTGGTTTTCAAAGCCGTAACCGATGTCGCCGCTCACAGCAAAGCCGGGGCTGAATTGCAGCTGGTCTTTGATGCCGCCGATGGTGGCATCGCTATCCTGCTGCAGGCCGATACCGCCGGCCAAACCCACGTAATAACCCTGCTTGGGATAGGCATTCGCCACTCCCGGCAAAGCTAACGCCGCGACCAACGCCGCCAAGGCTGCAAATTTCAAAGACTTCATACCGGCCCCCACTGATTGGACACTAAAAAATACTCATCAACAGGTACCATTAAGCCCCTGCAACCCATAGGATTTTTTGGGAAAAATCGTGGTTAACACCAGACTCGTTTCGCCTTGTGGCATATGTGCAACGTATAAAAATGCCGTAAAACTTGCGTGTTTTCGTGTATATTAACCGGAATACCAGATGGCCGGATGGTTGCTGCGTGAAAACACGTGGAGGAAAGTCCGGGCTCCACACGATCAGGGTGCTGGCTAACGGCCAGCGGGGGCGACCCCAGGGAAAGTGCAACAGAAAGCGTACCGCCCGGTGCAAAGGTGCGGTAAGAGCGCACCGCGTGACTGGTGACAGTCACGGCGATGGCAAACCCCACCCGGAGCAAGACCAAATAGGAATGGCTATATGCTGATTGTGCATCGCCGTTCGGGTTGGTTGCTAGAGGTGATAAGCAATTATCATCCCAGATGAATAACCATCCCTTTCGCAAGAAAGGACAAAACCCGGCTTACAGGCCATCTGGTATTTTTTCTTGCCTGCAAGAATCAAATCGCCACCGCTCTGGGCAACGCATTCATCGGGGCATAGAATGCCTCCCTCGCCTTCCCATCCGTCCGGAGCCGCCATGAAAAAATTTTACAGTGTCATTTTCGTTTTTATTTTTATGCTTTTCGCCGTGGCTCCGGCTTATGCGCAAAATAATATCGCGATCGAAGGGCTGCCCTCAGGCGATACGATGTCGCCGGAATCCAGAAAAGTCCTCGATATTTATCGCGCCGCATTACAATCGGCCACGCAGGGCCCCGCCGCCGTCAAACTGGGCGACGAAGCCACATTGAACCTGCCTGCCGGCTTTTACTTCATCACCAGCCCGCAGGCGATCGCGGTTTTGAAGGCGCTTGGCAATCAGGATGATAAAAATCTCGTTGGCATCATTACGCCCAAAGGTCGTCCACTGGATTGGTATTTGCCTGTCGATTTTTACAAGCTGGGGTATGTGCGGGATGATGATGCAAAAACCTGGAATGCCGATACATTGTTGAAAGCGATCGCACAAAATACAGAAACCGAAAATAAAAACCGCGCAGCGCAAGGCGTATCCCAAATGGAGGTCACAGGGTGGGTCGAAAAACCAGCCTATGATGCCATGCGCCACTCCCTTGTTTACGCATTGAGCGCGCAGGAACATGGCGTAAAAGGCGAAGTTATGCCGCAGGTCAGCTATGACATGGTGGCGCTTGGCCGCAATGGGATCATCGAATTCGGCCTTCCAACATCAAGCAAAAAATTAGCCAAAGATAAAGCGGATGCGCAGGCGCTTTTAGGCAGCATTACGTTTAACCCCGGCAAAACCTATGGTGATTTCAAGCCCGGCGCTGATGCGGTTGCGCCGTATGGCCTTTCTGCAATCGTGGCGGGCGAACATGAAAAAAATTGATTGATTGTTATGCGCACTTCGCTTCGTGATCTTTATCTGACCCAAGAAGGCCGCATGACGCGCGCGGAGTTCTGGACGCTGGGAATTGGCATGAGCCTCCTCCTCATGCTTGCTTCCGCCATCGGCTCATTCACATTTGTGCCGTTATTCGTTGCCGCTGAAATCGCGCTGGCGTATGTGAATTACATCATCACCTCCAAACGCATTCAGGATATTGCCAAGCCGGGGCAAGTCAGCTTGATCATGCTGCAAATCATCATCGGCACGCTGATGGCGCTCGCCTGCGCCGATAGCCTTGCCGATTATTTCATGGAAGACCGCGCCTGCATCGCCACCTTCCAAAGCATGGGCGAGATCACCATGGAAACCGTAGGCAATCTGGCCAATACGCCCTGTATGCAGGGCACGCTCAAGCCGCCCCTGCTTAAAAGCTTTGATGGGTTGATTTTGCTCGTCTTCCTTGCGCAGATCATTATCTGCAGCTTCGTGCCCGGCTACCGCGGTACCAATGATTTCGGGCCGGATCCCGCGAAGAAATAATCAGCCAAGCGTGGGGGTGGATGAGGTACCCGCTTCGGCTTCATCCAGCGGCCGATCAGCTTCCAGCTTGCGTGCATACACTTCGCCAAACGCCTTGCCCACCAGCTTGAACGCATGGCCAATTTGCAGGTGCGGCGCGACCAGCTGGGCATCTATCAGCACGGCAAGCGTGGTATCCGAATAATCCCGCGCCTGAAGCTCAGCAAAGGTAAGGCCGGTATATTCGCCAAGCGCTTTCATTTTCAAAATGCCGTTATCGCCACGCGTCACATGCACCGGCACCATCACGACGCTGTGTTCCAGCCCCTCTTCCCCATGCACAAGAAAAATGTTGGCCGCCGCGGGGGTGTTTTTATGCAAAAAGGCATGCGGCGCTAAATCAATAATGGCCTCCAGCACAGCCGCACGCTCCGCTGTCGCGGCATCAATGGCGCCGCTTAATTCGGCAAAACGTCTTTGCGCAATATCGATCTTGGATTGCAGAATACTGTCATCCCGCACAGCCGCGATATCTGCGGATGCGCCCTGCTGGGTGAGCAAAAGCATGGGGTTTTTGTCATAGCCCAACAGGCCCATTGTTACCTGATGTGTGATGGATTGCGGGATGAATTCGTCTTTCACCTCTGCAATGCGTTGCTGAATTCTTTTCTGCAGCAACCCGGCATCCATTAATTCCTCGCGCGAAGCTTCGCCGCCCTCGCCCAGAATGCCGGCAGCGGCCCATTGCGCCTTATCCATCGCTTCAAGGTAAGCCAGCTTTTGATACAACGCTTCGCGGTACATGGCGATGCTATCGGCATCCGCGGGGTCTTTATCGTAAAATCGCTTCGCGCGGTCGAAGGCCTTTTCATCAAACCCGCTGAGCATTTTTTCCTGTTCGCGCTTTTCCTTTAGATCAAGCGTGCCGGTACCGAGCAAAAAATCAACATCCACCTTCACGCCACTGGGATCGAGAAAAACGAAATGCGCGTCATGGTCCATCACGCGGTCTGGCCGGTTCTTTTTGAACTCATCCAAACGCGCATCATAGGCCGCGCGGATTTCGGGCGTGAGAAGAACGGCCTCACATTTTTCGATCATTTCCCATTTTGCCGCCGCCGCTTTTTTTAATTCCTCATCCAGCCGCGCCACCGCATCCGGGTGGTTCTGCGCCTTGCGGATTTTGATAATTTTAGCGATTTCTTCTTCCGTGGCGTCCGGGGTCAGGCCCAGATAGACGTAGCGGTCGAAAACATAATCAACAAATTCGATGCCTTCGAGCGCCATGGGCTATTTCCTTACGCCGGTTGCGCCTTGGCGGCGTAGCAGCCGATGGAACGCATGGTCACGCCGGCTTCGCTGAGCCGTTTAGCACTGCGGCGATAAGGTTCGGCCTGTATGTGCGCGGCAAAATCAACCAGAAAGCGGTTAAGTCCAAAACTCCCGGATGGCAGCCGTTCACAGCGCGTCATCTCCAACGCATGCTCGGCAATAATCCCCAGATTAGCGGGCTTCAATAAAGGGCCATCGATGATCACGGTGGTGCGAAATTTTTTATCCGGATCATAGGAAGGCAGAAAATCGCTATACCGGCTCATCGGCACGATGTGCAAAAAGCGCGTGTAATTGGTGGTATTGTCGGCGATGTTGCCGAGATTTTTTAGGCCATATTTTTCGCCTGCCACCGGCGATGCAATGGCGGCCTGATCCCTGCGCGGGGAATGGCTCACATGCTCGGCCGCGAGCGCCGTATCGGGAAAGTCACGGGTTCGCCAGCCGGCTTCCGCAATATGGGCACGGCATTGATCGAGCGCCGGACGTTGGCTGATCACTTCCTTGATGTCACTACGGACCATGCTCTGCTGTACCAGCAGGCACTGCTTTACGTGCAGAAAATGTTCACCGACGATGCAGCCCTGCATGTCGGGCGCCAGCAGCGCCATCGCCTGCACAACGCCGCTGTTGTTATTTTCTGTGCCCAGAAACATTTCCGTGAGGCGTTGTTCCTGATTGAACGCCCGCACCACGTCATCAAAGGTGTTGAACCCAACCACGCGCCCGGACTGCTCGGAATCTTTTAGATATTCCTGCAAGGCTTGGTACGTAAACGAGCCTTCCCGACCCTGATAACCAATCTGTGTGTTGGGTGCGCGCATAGTTGTTCCGCATCAAAATTCATAAAATATGCTCATCGCAATAAGGTTGTAATCTAGATATAAGCAGTAATATGAACAAGAAATGTTTGCGTCATGTAACTTGATTTAACCATATAATTCATAGTTTGTTTGCAAAATTTGGATTTTAAATCCACTCTGGTTTTTTTATATAAGCAACCAGTTTGATAAAAAGCCTACGGCACAACTATGCTATTTGAACCGCCACCTCTATACATTATGGGCAGTTTCTTCCTCGGCTACCTCTGGTAAGAATATTTTTTGGGTGGACAAGAAAAAAAGCAACTGACGGTATTTACAGTAACATCTAAGCAGTCAGATTTTTAATTATGATTGATATTTATTGTAAGAAATATCCGTATAACAATGCACATGGTAAGTGCCATTCGGTTTGGTAGGCATACTGGCCGAACACTCCCAGAGATTCCCTTCTATTTCCTTACTATATTTTTCTAAAGCGCCAGCAATTTCCAGACTGGATAATCCCTCCAAAGTCTCCGCAGACATGTTAAGTGCTTTGAAAATATCGCTTGCTATCACATCTATTTTTTTCCTTTCTGCGTCTTTCTGGGGATAAAAGACCATATCGACATTAAATCGCACATTCGTGGCAAGTGCCGGATTATAGCCCGGCGCAAAAGTAAATTGATCTCCGGCTTTTCCTTTGAATTTATATACATAAACAGCCTTATGCTGTTTATTTTTCAAAATACCGTCGTCATTTTCAACAGCGGTCTCATATTTAGGATAAAATGATACGGAACAATCTCTGCTAAGCATCAATCGCGCTATTGTTTGATCGCAAACATTGTTTTCAGCAATAGCAGTATCAATTTTTGATTTGATAAAATCTCTAACGATTACATATTTTTGTAAATGTGCCTGTTCCTCGGGTGAGAAAGATTTGGAAATAGTGGCAATATTGCTCTTGGTAATTTCATCATGTGCGTCAGAAAATGAATTTAAGAATGCCGGACCAATAAAATCATTCCATACCAATGTGATAAAACCTATCACCAGCCCGCTAACAACCGTTATGCTAATCACCGAGGAGCATCCACCAGATAAAGCGCCTAACCCTTCTCCTGAATAACCGCTTGAAGAATAAGTGGGGGCAGCCTTTTGTGCATCACGGTCCCGTGCCTCCATACCGGCATTACGTCCAAGCGATGTCTTGCCACTTACGTAATCAGGCCGATCATAGCCATAATATCCAATGTTATAATCAAATTCTGAACCGTTAGACATTTGTCTGCTCACTTGGTTGGCTTATTAAAATATAAATTGTTACGACGAGGTTATAAAATTATGTACCAAAAGTACAACGAGAACATTTAGAGAACAAATTCTCTTGCAGAATCATGCGCTTATGCCGGCTTTAGGGTCAGATTCCCGTTGCTGATCCAGATAAACCCATGATATACCATATTATCCCATGAGATTCCGGATGGCCCCTCGCCAAATCGAATTCCCGAAGGATATCAAGTTTTTACCCTGTTGATAAGTATTTATTACGGACGCCTTATGTCTCTCTTCCTCTCATCCAGCGTCAATAAGGTGGATAAAAAAGGCCGCGTGAGCGTGCCTGCCGCCTTTCGCGCGGTGATTGTGGAAGAAGGCTCCACCGATCTCGTCCTCTTCCGTTCGCTGCAACATGATGCGCTGGAAGGCTGCAGCCTGCGCCACCTTGAAATTCTCAGCCAGTCGCTGGAACGCCTGAACCTTGCGCCCGAAATTTATGAGCTGGTGGAGACCACGATTTTTGGCGGCTCCGTCTCCTGCCCCATTGATGGCGATGGCCGTATTATTCTGCCCTCCCATTTCAGTGAAGCCTTGGGCATTGAAGATGAAGCCGCGTTCGTCGGCCGCCGCCGCACGTTTCAAATCTGGAAGCCAGCCACGTTCAGCGCGTATGAAGCGCGCGCGCGTGATGGTGCCCGCGCGCACAATATTTCACTCAGCAAAATTATTGCCGATGCCTCCAGCATGATTGATGGGGGGCAAGCGTGACCTCCCATCAATCGGTGCTGCTTAACGAGACGATAGAATGGTTAAACCCCAATAAAAACGGGGTTTATATCGATGGCACCTTTGGCCGCGGCGGCTACACCCGCGCGATTTTGGCCAAAGGCGGCATCGTGTTTGCGTTCGACCGCGATGGCGCAGCAATTGCCAGCGGCGCCGCGCTGAAAGCCGAATACAAAGACAAGCTGACGCTGATCCAAGATTGTTTCAGCAACATGGATCAGCACGGCATTGAGAATGTGGATGGCGTGGCGCTGGATCTCGGCGTCTCTTCCCCGCAGCTGGATGAAGCGGAACGTGGCTTCTCCTTCCGTCATGATGGCCCCCTTGATATGCGCATGGGCCAGGATGGAACAAGCGCCGCCGATCTCGTGAACCGTTTAAGCGAAACGGAACTCGCCGATATCATTTTCAATTATGGCGAAGAACGCCTCTCCCGCCGCGTGGCCCGCGCGATTGTGGCGGCGCGCCTGCAAGCCCCCATCACCCGCACAACGCAGCTTGCCGATATTGTGCGCAGTGTGGTGCCGGCTTCGCGCGATGGCATTCACCCCGCCACCCGCACGTTTCAGGGCCTGCGCATTGCCGTGAACGATGAACTGGGCGAGTTGGAAAAAGGCCTGCAGGCGGCGGAAAAAATGCTGAAGCACGGCGGCCGTCTGGTCGTGGTCTCCTTCCACTCGCTGGAAGACCGCATGGTCAAGAATTTCATGAAGACCCGCGGCGGCAAAGCGCCCATGGGCTCGCGCCATGCGCCCGCTAATACCAACACCGAATCCCCCGCTTTCCGGATTCTGACACCCAAGCCAATTGAGGCCGGCGAAGCCGAGCTGCAGGCCAACCCCCGCGCCAGTTCCGCCAAGCTGCGTGCCGCTGAACGAATCTTTTCTGAAATTGCCACGGATTCCCCGAAGGAATCTCTTGGCGTGAATCCAAGCCCCCGTAGAAAGTGAGGTTGATGATGTCGACTTACCCCCACACCCGCCGCCGCCAGTCCCTAGGAACCCTGTTGTTCTGGGCCTGCATGCTCATCCCGGCATCCGCCCTTCTCTATGGCGTCAGCGCCAAGGTGCAGGAGCAGGAAAAAGAACTGGCTTCGCTCAAAACCCAGATTGTTGCCGAGCAAGAAGGCGCCCGCGTTTTGAAAGCTGAATGGGCCTACCTGAACAACCCGCAAAAACTCGCCGCCCGCGCGAAAACGTATCTGGGCTTCCAGACCGGCACATCCGCTAAACAAATTGCTTCGCTGAACGACATGGCCGTGAAGGTTGCCTACCGCACCGAAGTGCCCGCCGCGCTCACCGAAGCACCGGCCACCGCTCAAGTTGCCGATGCAACGCCTGCGCCGCGCCCCTCCACCCGCATGCTGGCCAAACCGATTGGCTATGAACAGCCGCTGGTCGACCAATTGGGCAACAGCAATGTGACCATTCCCGCCGCCGCCGGCTGGGATGGCCATACGGGTTCATCTGATGTCCAATGAGCGGCGAATGGTTTTCTCCGCCAGGTTCTTCTAACGCCCGCTACAATTCAGGCTTTGGCGCTTCCGCGCGTTACGCGCCATCCCCCGCCGCATTTCCAATATTAGAAAAGGCACGCAAGCGTTTAAGCTTCGTCGCCTTTTTATTTTGCCTCGTTTTCCTCATTATTATCGGGCGTTTGTTCGATGTGATGGTGCTGGGCGGCGGCAGTGACAAGCCCAAAGCCCCGGCGGCCGCACCCATGGTCGCGCGCGCCGATATCCAGGATCGTAATGGCGAATTGCTGGCGACCTCCCTGCAGGTCGCCTCCCTCTCCGCCGATCCCGCGCTTATCTTAAGCGAAAAAGAAACCTTACAGAAACTCAAAACCGTTTTCCCCGATCTGGATACCGAAGCGCTCTCCAAAGATTTCCATTCCGGCAAACGCTTTGTGTGGGTCAAGCGCAATTTATCGCCAAAGCAGCAGGACGCCGTCAACCGCCTTGGCCTGCCCGGCATCAATTTTGAAACGGAAGCCCAGCGTTTTTACCCCAAGGGTTCGCTCACCGCGCACATTATTGGCTACAACAACATCGACCACGAAGGCATTGCCGGGATCGAGCATACGTTTAACGACAAACTAAAAGCCGGCACCGAACCCTTAAGCCTTGCGATAGACCTGCGCCTGCAGGCCATCATGCACGATGCGATTGCCGATACCATGGCCAAATTCAGCGCCATCGGCGGCGCCGGCGTGATGATGGATATTCGCACCGGCGAAGTACTCTCGCTGGTCTCCCTGCCCGATTTTGATCCTGCCAACGCCGGCAAGGCCGCCGATACCCAGATTTTCAACCGCGCCACGCTTGGCATGTATGAAATGGGCTCAACCTTCAAAACCTTCGCGATTGCGCAGGCGCTGGATCGCGGGAATATCACCCTGGGCGAGCGGTTTAACTGCACGCACCCGCTCAAGGTCGGCAAGTTCACCATCCACGACTTCCACCCCGCCAACCGCTGGCTGAATGTGCCGGAAATTTTCCTGGAATCTTCCAATATCGGCGCCGCGCAAATCATCGAGCGCGTCGGCCCCGAAGCGCAGAAGGAATTCCTGAAAAAACTCGGCCTTCTTGATAAAGCCCCGCTGGAAATCTCGGAAGTCGGCGCGCCTATTTTACCCAGCGAATGGCGCCCGCTCACCATGATGACGATTGCCTATGGCCACGGCATCGCCGTGAACGCCGTGCAACTGACCAGCGCGGTCGCCAGCATCATGGCCGGGCATCTGGTCACGCCCACTTTAATGAAGCTGGATACGCCGCCGCCGCTTGGCCCCCAGATCATCTCCCGCCGCACCATGGAACAGATGCGCCAGTTGTTCCGCGTGGTGGTCACCGACGGCACCGGTAAATCGGCGGATGTGCCGGGTTACATGGTGGGCGGCAAGACCGGCACGGCCGATAAAAACGCCGGCCACGGCTATCATTTGAACGCCCGCCTTTCCTCGTTCACCGCCGCCTATCCGCTGCAGGACCCCAAGTACCTGATTCTCATCATGATTGATGAACCTAAAGGATTAAAGGAAACCGGCGGTTACGCCACTGGCGGCTGGACGGCAGCGCCGGCCATCGCCCGGGTTATTGCCCAAGCTTCGCCATTACTGCATGTTAAACCGGTGGATCCGAACGATCCCGCCGTGCTGGAAAAATTACGCCTGCCGGTAGCGATAAGCACAAAGTAATGCGATAGGTTTTTTGTTCCATGCGTTTTTCCCAGCTTCTTGGTGGTGCGCCGTTCACGGGCGCGGATGTTGAAATCACGGGCCTTGCCCGGGATTCCCGCAACGTGAAACCCGGCCAGCTGTTTGCCGCTCTCCCCGGCCATACGGGCGATGGAATTTCGTATATCGAACAAGCCATTCAAAGCGGCGCCGTGGCGATTGTTGCGCCACTCAATACAAATGTTTCCGGCAATGTCAGCGTGGCGCTGGCCGCTGAACCCCGTCAGCTTTTCGCGCGCATATCGGCAAGGTTTTATCCGCATCAGCCGGAACATATCGCGGCGGTGACGGGCACCAGCGGCAAAACATCCACCGTGCAGTTCACGCGCCAGTTCTGGCAGCTGGCAGGGAAACGCGCGGCGAGCATCGGCACGCTTGGCATTATCGGCAATGATATCGAGCGTTATGGTTCCCTTACCACGCCGGACTGCGTAAGCCTGCATCAAGACCTTGATATGCTGGCCACCGAGAAAAAAATCACCCATGTGGCGATGGAGGCCTCAAGCCACGGCCTCGATCAATACCGGCTGGATGGCGTCAATTTAAAATACGCCGCCTTCACCAACTTCAGCCGCGAGCATCTGGATTATCACCAGACCATGGAAGCCTATTTAAACGCCAAACTGCGTTTATTCGGCGAAGTTTTGCCAGCTACCGGCACGGCGGTGATCAACCGCGATATTCCGGAATTTGATCATATTGCAGCCGTCGCCATCCGCCGCGGCATCAAGGTGATTTCGTTCGGCGAAGGCCAGGCCGATATTCGGATTACCAAAAAAGAATACGCCGCCGGCGGCCAGAACATCACGCTTTCCGCGTTTGGCAAAACATACACGTCACAAATCAATCTGGTCGGCGCATTTCAGTCGGCGAATATTCTCTGCGCCGCCTCGATCGCGATTGCCAGCGGCGAAGATGTGCAGGCCACCATCAATAACATGCCGCGTCTGGTTGGTGTGCGCGGGCGGCTGGAACGGGTGGGCAGCCATAAGGATGGCACCGTGTATGTTGATTACGCGCACAAGCCCGATGCGCTGGAAAATGTGTTGAAAGCCCTTCGCCCCCACACCACCAACCGTTTAATCGTGGTCTTCGGCTGCGGCGGCAACCGCGATACCGGCAAACGCCCGATTATGGGCGAGATTGCGCAGCGGCTGGCGGATGTGGTGATCGTGACGGACGATAATCCGCGTTTTGAAGACCCAGCATCAATCCGTAAAGCCGTTTTAGAAGGCTGCCCCGGCGCTACGGAAATCGGCGACCGGACTAAAGCGATTGCCGCCGGTCTTGAAATGATGAAAAACGGCGACGTGCTGGTGATTGCCGGCAAAGGCCACGAGACCGGCCAGATCATTCAGGGCCAGACGGTGCCGTTTGACGATGTGGAAGTTGCCCGCAGCAAAATGCAGGGGCTGGCGGCATGAGCGCGTTATGGACCGCACAAGAAGTAGCATCCGCCACCAACGGCAAAACAACCGGCGCATGGGAAGCCACCGGCATTTCAATTAACAGCCGCGATATCAAACCCGGTCAGTTCTTCGTCGCCCTCAAAGGCCCGCAGTTCAACGCGCATGACTTCGTGAAAAGCGCCGTGGAACAAGGCGCGCCGGGCGTGATGGTGGATCATCTGGTGGAAGGCATCGCCCCGGAAAAACAGGTGGTGGTCGCGGATACCTATAAAGCCCTCGAAATGTTAGGCATCGCATCACGCGCGCGCATGCACGGCAAGGTGATTGCCGTCACAGGCTCGGTCGGCAAAACCGGCCACAAGGAAGCGCTGCGGCAGGTTCTGGAAGTGCAAGCGCCCACTTATGCGAACGTTGGCAGCTTCAACAATCACTGGGGCGTGCCCACAAGCCTTGCACGCATGGCCCGTGATAGCCGCTATGGCGTATTTGAAATCGGCATGAACCATACGGGTGAGCTTGGGCCCCTGTCACGACAAGTGCGCCCGCATATTGCGCTCATCACCAATATCGCGCCGGTGCATATCGGCAATTTCCGCGATCTGGATGAAATCGCCGCCGCCAAAGCCGAAATTTTTGAAGGCCTGGAGCCCGGCGGGCATGCCGTGCTGAACGCCGATAACAGTTATTTTGAGTTTTTGAAGGCCCGCACCAAAGCCAACGTGGTTTCCTTCGGTAAAGCCGGCAAAGACGCGAAATTAGAAGGTTTTACCCTCTCTGCCGATGGCAGCGAGGTCAAAGCCAGCATTCTGGGCCGCACCTATATATATAAGGTAGGCCAGCCGGGGGAACACTGGGTCATGAACTCGCTGGCCGTGCTGCTTACCGCTGGCATTGCGGGCGCTGATGTAGCCAAAGCCGCCGAAACCCTCGGCCAGCTTAAACTCGCGACGGGCCGCGGCGGCGTGCATGAAGGCGCGTTCACGATTATCGATGAAAGCTACAACGCCAGCCCCATCAGCATGGAAATGGCGATCAAGGTGCTGGCTGGTAAAAAACCCGGCCCGGGTGGTCGACGGCTGCTGGCGATTGCCGATATGAAAGAGCTTGGCCATCAGGCGCGCGATTTTCATGTAGGGCTCGCCCCCGCCATTCAGGCCGCGCAGATTGATCAGGTTTTTTGCTGCGGCGAGATCATGAAGCATTTGTTTGATGCCCTGCCCGCCAAGCTGCAGGGCGGCTATGCGCCCACCAGCGATTTATTGGCGCCGATCATCAGCGCCGCCATTCGACCCGGCGATATCATCACCATCAAAGGCTCGCACAGCATGGCGATGGAAAAAGTTGTGGCTGCGCTGGCGCAGCAGAATACCAATCAACCAGTCAAGAAAACATCGGCGGGCTAAATGCTGTATCTGCTTCTCTCCCCCCTCGGCAAAGACTTCGTGCTGTTCAACCTGTTCCGGTACATCACGTTCCGCACCGGCGGCGCTATTCTCACCACGCTTTTGCTGGCCTTCTGGCTTGGCCCCAAAATCATTCGCTGGCTGAAAAGCAAGCAGGGCGAAGGCCAGCCCATCCGCGCTGTCGGGCCGGAAACCCACCAGGCTAAAAAAGGCACGCCCACCATGGGCGGGCTGATCATCCTGCTATCTTTTTTCATCAGCGCACTGCTGTGGGCCGACCTTACCAATCCGTATGTATGGATCGTGCTGCTGGTCACGCTTGGTTTCGGCCTGATCGGCTTTTTTGACGATTATCTCAAGCTCACCAAACGCAATACGGATGGCGTATCGGGTAAAGTGCGGCTGGCGGTGCAAACCGTTATCTCGCTAACCGCCGCGGTGGCGGTTGCGCATCTCTCTTCGCCTGGCCTTGCCAACCATCTTGCCGTGCCTTTCTTCAAAGACGTGCTGCTGGATTTTGGTTTGTTCTATTATGTCTTTGCCGTGCTGGTGATTGTGGGCGCCGCCAATGCCGTAAATCTGACCGATGGGCTGGATGGCCTTGCCACCGTGCCGGTTATTCTCGCCGCCATCAGCTTCGGCATTATCTCGTATCTGGCTGGCAATCTGGTGTTCGCTAATTATCTCAACATCCACCATATCGCGCAGGCAGGTGAGCTTGCCGTGCTGTGCGGCGCGCTTGTGGGCGCTTGTCTCGGCTTCCTGTGGTACAACGCACCACCCGCCGCCGTGTTTATGGGCGATACCGGTTCCCTTTCGCTGGGCGGCGCCATTGGCAGTATGGCGGTAATCACCAAACACGAAATTGTGCTCGCCATTATCGGCGGTTTATTTGTGATGGAGACGCTGTCAGTGATGATCCAGGTCGCGTCCTTCAAGCTCACGGGCAAACGCGTGTTCCTCATGGCGCCGCTGCATCATCATTTTGAAAAAAAGGGCTGGTCGGAGAGCACGGTGGTGATCCGTTTCTGGATTTTAGCCTTCATTTTCGCCCTCATCGGTCTTTCCACCCTCAAACTCCGGTAAAACCATGATCCAGCTTCCCAATCTTTCCGGTAAAACCTTTGCGGTATTCGGCCTTGGCAAATCGGGCCTTGCGACGCTGGCAACTTTAAAAGCCGCCGGCGCAAATATTATTGCGTGGGATGACGGGGAAGCCGCGCGTGAAAAAGCCGCCGGCTACACCCTGCACGATCTCAGCAAAGCGGATTGGACAAAAATCAATTCTCTCGTGATCTCGCCCGGCATTCCCCACACCCATGCCGTGCCGCAACTGGCGCAAAAGCATGGCGTGGAGATGATCGGCGATATCGAATTGCTGTTCCGCTCTGGCGCACGCGCCAAGTTCATCGGCATCACCGGCACCAACGGCAAATCCACGACCACCGCGCTCATCGCGCATATTCTGAAAACGGCCGGCAAGCCGGTGGCTGTGGGCGGCAATCTCGGCACTGCGGCGCTGACATTAGAGGCCATGCCGGAAAACGGTTTCTACGTGGTCGAAACCTCATCGTTTCAGGCCGAACTGATGCCAAGCGCGGCATATGATGTTGCGGTATGGCTCAATATTACCCCCGACCACATCGACCGCCATGGCGATATGCAGGGCTATGTGAACGCGAAGAAGAAAATGTTCCGCATCGCGGGTAAACCGCAAACCTTCGTGATGGGCGCGGATGATGATTACAGCCGCAACGTCACATCCGAATTCGAAAAAGCCGGCAAAGCCAAAGTGGTGCGCATCAGCAGCGCCGAAAAACTGGCGCATGGCATCAGCGCGCTGAGCGGCGTTACCTATCAGGATGGCAAACAGTTATACGTATTCGAAGGCGCCCCCACCCTGCCCGGCGCGCATAACGCGCAGAACGTCGCCGCCGCCACCGCCGCGTGCCTCGCGGTTGGTATTTCGCCCGAAGATATCCGCAAAGGCGTGATGAGCTACCCCGGCCTGCACCACCGGCAGGAACTGGTGGGTAAAATCGGCGCTGTGCGCTTCATCAACGACAGCAAAGCCACCAATGCCGATGCCAGCAGCAAGGCGCTGGCCTGCTACGATGCGATTTACTGGATCGCCGGCGGCAAACCGAAGGAAGGTGGGCTGAACGGGCTGGAGGGTTTCATGCCACGCATCAAGCATACGTTTTTGATAGGCGTGGCCACCGAAGAATTCGCCACATGGCTGCAGGGCAAAGCGCCCTTCACCAAATCCGGGAACCTGGAAACCGCAACCAAGCAAGCCGCCGACATGGCATTGGCTAGCGGCAACCCCAACGCCGTGGTGCTGCTCTCCCCCGCCTGCGCATCGTTTGATCAATTCAAAAATTACGAACACCGCGGGGAAGAATTCGCGCGTTTTGTAGCAAACCTCCCCAACGCCAACCTCGCAAAGGCCAGCTAATGCCACCTATTGCCCGTTCCGACCGATCGCTGCTTGGCCGCTGGTGGTGGACGGTAGACCATTGGACGCTCGGCGCCATTGCCATATTGATGGTAGTGGGCGTGCTGCTCATTCAGGCCGCCAGCCCGCCGGTGGCGCTGCACTTGAACGAAGACAGCATGTATTTCGTCTGGCGCCATCTGATGTGGCTGGTGCCGGCTATTCTGATTATGGTTGCCATCTCCCTCATGCCGCCTAATCAGGTGCGCGTGTTTGCATTCATTGTTTTTATTCTGGCCGTGATGGCGGTGTTCGCCACCTATTTTGTGGGCGTAGAAATCAAAGGCGCGCGGCGGTGGATTCATTTGCTGGGCTTTTCCATTCAGCCGTCTGAATTTTTAAAGCCCTGCTTCACCATTCTCTGTGCGCGCCTGCTCTCCCGCCACACAGAAATCCCCAATTTTCCGGGCCATTGGGTGGCTTTAGGCACCTATGGCGTGGCCGTCACCCTGCTCATCATGCAGCCCGATATGGGCATGACGGTGCTGCTCTCCTGCGTGTTCGCGGCGCAGCTTTTACTCTCCGGCGTTTCCATCTGGCTGATGGCGGGGCTTGGCGGGCTTGGCCTGTTCGGGTTGGGCGGCGCGTATTTATTGCTCCCCCATTTCCACAAACGCATCGAGACCTTCCTGCACCCGGACTCAAACGATACCTATCAGATTGATAAATCCATCGAAGCCTTCCAGGCCGGCGGATGGACGGGCGTAGGCCCCGGCGAAGGTCAGGTGAAGCTATCCCTCCCCGATGCGCATGCCGATTTTATCTTCTCGGTTGCGGGCGAAGAATTTGGGCTCATCACCTGCGTGTTTATTGTGTGCATCTTCGCCTTCATCGTGTTGCGCGGCCTATGGCGCGTGCGCGGCGAAAACAATCTGTTCATCGTGCTGGCGGTCGCCGGCCTGCTGGTCGAATTCGGTTTGCAGGCCATCATCAATATGGGCTCCAGCCTGCATATCCTTCCCACCAAGGGCATGACTCTGCCATTCATTTCCTATGGCGGTTCATCGCTTTTGGCATTATCTTTTTCAGCGGGCATGTTGCTGGCGCTTACGCGCAAGCATTACGGCCAGAATTTGTAACAGCTGATTTATGATGAGCGGATCAAAACCACTTGTTCTTTTAGCCGCAGGCGGCACCGGCGGGCATATTTTTCCCGCTGAAGCGCTGGCGCGCGAACTCATCAAGCGCGGGCTTCGCGTTATGCTGGTCACTGATCAACGCGGCGGCAAATTCAGTGCCGAGCTTGGCGATGTGCCGGTTACCCGCATTCACGCCAAATCGCTGGGCGGTTCCTTCATCAGCAAAACCATTGGCGCGCTCAATATGTTATGGGGCACGGCGGAAGCTTACGCCCACATCGCCCGCACCAAGCCGGCATTGGTGGTTGGCTTTGGCGGCTACCCTTCGGTGCCAACCGTGTTCGCGGCCTCGCGTTTAAACGTTCCCATTATCCTGCACGATCAAAATGCCGTGCTGGGCCGGGCCAATAAAATTCTGGCCCACACCGCGCGGCTGATTGCGACGTCATTTCCCTATGTAAAAGGCCTGGAATCCACCAAAACGCGGGTGAGCCTTACCGGCAATCCCGTCCGCCCCACCATTTGCGCGTTGCATGAGCAAGCCTATCCAAGCGTGGGTGATAACGCGCCCATTCGCCTCCTCATCATGGGCGGCAGCCTGGGCGCTACCGTGTTCAGCGATGTGATGCCCAAGGCCGTCAATCTGCTGCCCGAACATTTGCGCCGCCGTCTGGTGATCAGCCAGCAATGCCGGCAAGCGGATTTGGAACAGGTGAAGCAAGCCTATGGCATGCACGGCGTGCAGGTGGAACTCGCCACATTCTTTAGCGATGTGCCGGAGCGTTTGGCGAATTGCCATCTCGCCATCTGCCGGTCGGGGGCTTCCACGGTCGCGGAAATGTGCGCGGCGGGCCGCCCTGCCATTTATGTGCCCTACCCGCACGCCATTGCGGGTGAGCAGCAGGCGAATGCCGAAAGTGTGGCGGAAGCCGGCGGCGGCTGGGTGATCCCACAAAAGGCCTTCACCCCCGAAGCCCTCGCAGTAAGACTTGAGACATTGATGCTCAATCCCGCCATGCTGGTTAAAACGGCGGCGATGGCCAAGGCGCTGGCCCGGTTAGACGCCGCGCAGAAACTCGCGGATTTAGCATGTGATTTGATAGATTTTTCAGACAATACGAATGAAGATGGCTATACTGGCAGCGGAACGAATCATTCCCACGTTGCTGCCTAAATTCTCTGTTTAAGTAGACGCCATGAACACCGTTTTACCGCTCCATAACAAGACCCGTATTCCCCTGGCCGTCGGCCCGATCCATTTCATCGGCATCGGCGGCATTGGCATGAGCGGCATCGCCGAGACGCTGCATCAGCTGGGCTATACCGTGCAGGGTACTGATCAGGCGGAGAGCTATAACGTCAAACGGTTGCAAAAAAACGGCATCAAGGTTTTTGTCGGCCATGAAGCAAAGCATCTGGGTGATGCGGCTGTGGTGGTTGTTTCTTCCGCGATTAAAAAAGATAACCCCGAGCTTCTCGCCGCCCGCGAAAAACATTTACCCATCGTGCGCCGTGCGGAAATGCTGGGCGAACTGATGCGCCTTAAATGGGCGATTGCGATTGGCGGCACGCATGGCAAAACCACCACCACATCGATGGTCGGCACATTATTAGAAAAAGCCGGCATGGATCCCACCGTCATCAATGGCGGCATCATCAACGCCTATGGCACCAACGCGCGCCTTGGCGAAGGCGAATGGATGGTCGTGGAATCCGATGAATCCGATGGCAGCTTCACCAAACTGCCCGCCACCATCGCGATTGTGACCAACATTGATCCCGAGCATATGGATTTTTACGGCGATTTCGCCGCGGTGAAGAAAGCGTACGAGACGTTCATCACCAACATTCCCTTCTATGGCTTTGCCGTTTTGTGCATGGACCATCCAGAAGTCCAAGCCATGCTCCCGCACCTCACCGACCGCCGCATCATCACCTACGGGTTCAATGCGCAGGCGGATGTGCGCGCGATGAATGTGGAAACCGGGCCTTTCGGCGCGCGCTACGACGTCGCCTTCACCGACCGCAAGACGGGCAAGGAAACCGAGCTTAAAAATATTCAGTTGCCCATGTATGGCCGCCATAACGTGCAGAACTCGCTGGCTGCGCTTGCCGTGGGCAACGAACTTGGCATTGCGCACGAGACCATGCGTGCTGCGCTTACCAGCTTTACCGGCGTTAAACGCCGTTTCACCCAGACGGGCGAAGCGAATGGCGTGACGGTGATCGACGATTACGGCCACCACCCGGTGGAAATCGCCGCCGTGCTGGCTGCGGCCCGCACCGCCTGCGGCGACAACGGCAAAACAATTGCCGTAGTGCAGCCGCACCGCTACACGCGTCTTTCCAGCCTGATGGAAGAATTCTGCAAATGCTTTAATGATGCCGACCATGTGATCATCGCCGATGTCTATGCGGCCGGTGAACAGCCCATTGCGGGTGCCACCAAGGAAGCGCTGGCCGATAAGCTTCGCGAACACGGCCATCGCGGCGTACATCTGCTGCCCAGCCCCGACAAACTCGCGCAGATTGTTTCCGAACTGGTGCAGCCGGGCGATATGGTGGTGTGCTTGGGTGCCGGTAACATTACCGCGTGGGCCGCGACGTTGCCGGAAGAACTCGCCGCCATTTTCAAAGCCGCGCCCAAAAAAGCGTCGGCCTGACCCATGTTGGCGCCCCGCATGGCATCGCTGCTCGACCAATTACCAAAAACGCGCGGAGAACTACAGACGAACGCGCCCTTGAAAAACACCACATGGTTCAAGGTCGGCGGCAATGCCGAAGTATTGTTTCAGCCTGCCGATGAAAATGATCTTGCTGAATTTTTAAAACAGCTGCCTGCGCGTATTCCCGTCACGGTGCTGGGCCTTGCTTCCAACACCATCGTGCGCGATGGCGGGATTGATGGCGTGGTGATCCGCCTGGGTCAGGCGTTCAAGCAGGTGAGCGTTGCGAATAATGTGCTCACGGCCGGCGCTGCGGTGGTGGATGCTATCGCCGCCCGCACGGCGCTGACCCATAGCCTGACGGGCATTGAATTCATGTCGGGCATTCCCGGCAGCATCGGCGGCGGCGTGCGCATGAATGCCGGCGCCTATGGCCGCGAATTTAAAGATGCGCTTGTCGATGTGCGCGTGGTGACACGGCAGGGCGAAATCAAAACCTTCACAAACGCCGAATGCGGTTTTTCCTACCGCCATTCCAGCCTGCCGGAAGATGCCATTTTTGTAAGCGCGCGTTTTCAATTGCAGCCGGGCGATCCCTCCACCATCAAGGCGCAGATGGAAAATATCCAGACCAAGCGCGGCGAAACGCAGCCGATTAAAAGCTATACCGGCGGCTCCACCTTCGCGAATCCTGAGGGCCACAAGGCATGGCAGCTCATCGATGCCGCCGGCTGCCGCGGCTTTCAGATCGGCGGCGCGCAGGTTTCCGCCCAGCATTGCAATTTTCTTATCAACACCGGCAACGCCACCGCTGCGGATATCGAGAATTTAGGCGAAGATGTGCGGGCAAAGGTGAAAGCCAAGAGTGGTATTGAACTGCGCTGGGAAATCAAACGGATTGGAAAAAAGCTATGACAAAACGCGTCACGGTTCTCATGGGCGGCTGGTCGTCGGAGCGCGAGGTGTCGCTTTCCGGCGGTAAAGGCATCGTCGCGGCGTTGAAAGAACGTGGGCATCAAGTGAATGCCGTGGATGTCACGCGCGATATCCCCGCCCTTATCAAAGCCATTATGAATGATGGCAAACCCGATGTGGTTTTAAACAACCTGCATGGCCGCTGGGGCGAAGATGGCTGCATTCAAAGCCTTCTGGAAATGCTTGCCATTCCCTATACGCATTCCGGCGTGCTGGCTTCGGCGCTCGCCATGGATAAGCCATCCGCCAAAAAAATCGTGGAAGCCGCCGGCGTGCGCACCGCGGAAGGCAAAGTGCTGAGCAAAGACGAAGTTTTAAAAAACGGCATCCCGTTCGAAGCGCCCTATGTGGTGAAGCCGCCCAATGAAGGCTCGAGCGTCGGCGTGCAAATTGTCCTCAAAGGCCATAACTTTGATATCGCCCATGAAAAATGGACCTTCGGTAATGAAGTGCTGGTCGAACGCTACATTCCCGGCCGTGAGCTCACGGTTGGTTTGATGGGCGGCAAGGCGATCACGGTCACCGAAATCGTGCCCAAGGTAACGTTCTACGATTACACCGCCAAATATACCGATGGCTTCGCCGAGCACGTCTGCCCGGCCAAAGTGCCGCAGGATGTGTTCAATGAATGCCTGCGCATGGCGGAGGTTAGTTACAAAGCGCTTGGCTGCAATGGCGTCGCGCGTATCGATGTGCGGTATGATGATAGCAAACCCGGTACGACTGGCCTTTATTTCCTTGAACTGAATACCCAGCCAGGCTTCACGCCGCTCTCATTAGTGCCGGAACAGGCCAAGGCGACTGGCACAAGCTTCCCTGATCTATGCCAATGGATCATTGATCATCCCATCATCCCGTCGTAATTCTTTTTGTCATGGCCCGCAAACGCCGCATCACCGTTAAACGCCCGAAAGCCCGCAGCGCGCCAGACGCCGCGGCGCTGGTGGAAGATTATAAAACCCTCGGCTTCGTGCTGCTGGGGTTGCTTGGCATCTTCATCATCGGCATGGGCGTTTATCTGGTGCGCGATGGCTGGTTCCAGCGCAAAACGCAAAACGTGGTGAATGCAGCCATCGATGTCACCGGCAAAGCCGGCTTCTCCGTGCAGGATATTCTGATCGAAGGCCGTAACCAGACGCGCAAAGACACCGTGTTGGAAGCGCTGGATGTACAAAAAGGCACGCCGATTTTGTCGTTCGACCCGCACGCAGCCCTCAAGCGTGTGCAGGATATTTCATGGGTGCGCAGCGGCGTGGTGGAACGCCGCATGCCGCAAACCATTTATGTGCGCCTGAACGAGCGCGAACCCATGGCCATCTGGCAGACCAATAAACAGTTCAAGCTCATCGACCGCGATGGCCACGTGCTGCGCGAAATGACGCCGAACGAACCCCGCACCCTGCCCATCGTGGTAGGCAAAGGCGCCGATGTGGCCGCCGCCGATCTTCTCAGCCAGTTGCAGGCGCAGAAAGCGGTGGCGAACCACGTGAAGGGCGCCACGCGCGTGGGCGAACGCCGGTGGGATTTATATATGAACGACGGCATCGTGGTGAAACTGCCGGAAGATAATGTAGATGATGCGCTGGAACGCCTGCGCCACGCCATCAGCGACGAAAATATCCTGGAGCGCCGGATTACCGGCATTGACCTGCGCCTGCCCGATCGCATGACCGTGCAGACCGATGAAGTCATCGACCCGAAGGCCGAAAAAGGCGCGAAAAAGAAGGCCAATTAGGCGTTCGCGTTACGGTTCGAATCAGGTACACTTTTTACCTGTTTTCATAGAACGTATTTCTGCATGAACGACGCGATTAAGCCATTTCCCCGCAATCCAAAATCCAAGCGCACCACGCTGGCCGCTCTTGATGTCGGCACCAGCAAGATCTGCTGCTTCATTGCGGTCGCCGATGAAGGCGAGCCGCCACGCGTGATCGGCATCGGCCACCATATTTCGCACGGGCTTCGCGCCGGCAACATCGTCGACCTGGAAGCCGCCCAGCAGGCCATCAACACCACGCTCGATAACGCCGAAG
Organism: Pseudomonadota bacterium; assembly: GCA_048498415.1. Lineage (GTDB taxonomy): Bacteria > Pseudomonadota > Alphaproteobacteria > UBA9219 > RGZA01 > JBEHYA01. The sequence goes on along the minus strand of JBEHYA010000002.1, from coordinate 7,790 downwards.
ACATGGCGGGCGAAAAAATCCAGCGTGTGGTGGTGAACTTTTCGGGCGGCAAGCTCGGTTCCAACCACGAACATATCGAACTTAATTTGAATGGCCGCGAAGTCACCGATAACGATATTGAACGCGCCTTCTGGGAAGGCCAGCAAAACGCGCTGGATGATTACACCGAACTATTGCACATCGTGCCCACCGAATTTGCGCTGGATCAGCAAAAAGGCATCCGCGATCCGCGCGGCATGACGGGCGATAAGCTCGATATCAAACTGCATCTCATCACCGCGCAGCATGCGCCCATTCGCACGCTTCTTTCCGCCCTCAACCGTTGCCATTTGCAGGTGGATCAGGTGGTGATCAGCCCTTACGCCAGCGGCCTGTCGTGTCTGGTGGAAGATGAAATGGAGCTCGGCACCACCGTCATCGATATGGGCGGCGGCACTACAAGTTTTGCCGTGTTTGAAGGCAGGCAGCTGGTGCATGCCGACACAATCCCCATCGGCGGCAATCATGTGACCAACGACATCGCGCGCGTGCTCACCACGCCCGTCGGCCATGCCGAACGCCTCAAGACATTGTTCGGCAACGCGCTTTCAAGTTTGCGCGACGATAAAGAAATCATCGACGTGCCGCAGGTGGGTGAAGAAGCGCCGGAACTGGCGAACCACGTACCCAAATCCCATCTCATCCGCATCATCCAGCCGCGTCTGGAAGAAACCTTCGAGATGCTGAAAGCGCGGCTCGATACCGCCAAGCTCTCCACCCCGCTCTCGCGCCGCGTGGTGCTCACGGGCGGCGCGTGCCAATTGCCGGGTTTGCGCGAAATGGCGCAGCGTATCTTGGATAAACAGGTGCGCATCGGCCGGCCCACCAAGCTTTCGGGCCTCTCCGAACACGCCAGCGGCCCGGCTTTTGCGACCACCGCTGGGCTTTTGCTGTTCGCCGTGAATCCAGAAGCTGCTATGCCGCGCTTCGGGCAGGATTTAAGCGCTAGCCAGGACCTGTTAGGCCGCATCGGCGGCTGGCTGAAAAACGTCGTCTAGCGGCTACCTCATCCCCGCGAAAGCGGGGATCCAGCTAAAGCCCGCGTCTGCGGCGAAAAGCAACCCCAACATGTCCAGTCCCCTGGATTCCCGCTTTCGCGGGAATGAGGCAGTAAACTTAACGCCCGCCTTAATTGTTTCGACGCGGGTGTAATTTGACTTGCCTCGAATCAACGCCCAGCGCACCATTTCGGCATCATTCGATTCATAAGGGATTTTTGCTTCCATGATCCAGATTACCGTTCCCGAACAGACGGCTCAGCTTCGCCCCCGCATCACCGTTTTCGGCGTTGGCGGCGCGGGCGGCAATGCCGTCAACAACATGATCCGTTCCTCGCTGGAAGGCGTGGAATTCGTGGTGGCCAATTCCGATGCGCAGGCGCTGGCCGGCAATCTCTCGGAACGCAAATTGCAGCTCGGCGTCAACCTCACCCGTGGTTTAGGTGCCGGCGCCAAGCCGGAAGTGGGCCGCGCCGCCGCCGAAGAACAGATCGATGAAATCATGGCGTATTTAGAAGGCACCAACATGGCCTTCATCACCGCCGGCATGGGCGGCGGTACCGGCACCGGCGCAGCGCCCGTGATTGCCCGCGCCGCGCGCGAACAAGGCATTCTCACCGTTGGCGTCGTCACCAAGCCGTTCCACTTTGAAGGCGCACACCGCATGCGCATGGCCGAAGCCGGCCTGCAGGAACTGCAGCAATACGTCGATACCCTCATCATCATCCCCAACCAAAACCTTTTCCGCATCGCGAATGAGAAGACCACGTTTGCCGATGCCTTCCGCATGGCCGATGAAGTTCTGCATTCCGGCGTGCGCGGCGTGACCGACCTCATGGTCATGCCCGGCCTTATCAACCTCGATTTTGCCGATATCCGTTCCGTGATGAGCGAAATGGGCAAAGCCATGATGGGCACCGGCGAAGCCTCGGGCGAAAAACGCTCGATCAATGCGTCGGAAGCCGCAATTGCCAACCCGCTGCTTGATGACGTCTCGATGAAGGGCGCGCGCGGCGTGCTGATCAACATCACCGGCGGCTTTGATATGACGCTGTTCGAAGTCGATGAAGCCGCGAACCGCATCCGCGAGGAAGTGGATCCGGAAGCCAACATCATCTTCGGCTCGACGTTTGATGAAAAGATGGAAGGCAAGATGCGCGTGTCGGTGGTCGCCACCGGCATCGATGTCGCCGATACCGAAGCCCGCCGCGGCGGCGTTGGGGCCCCTGCCCACCTGCAAACCCCGCGCAGCGTGCAAGCGCCCGTGCAGAAGGAAGCTGCCGTCGCGCGCCAGACGCCCACTTTCGCGCCCACCTTCAACGCTCCGGCCGCAGCGCAGGCTTCTGCCCAGCAGAACGCCGCACGCGTGCAGCAGCAGCCGCAAAGCAATTACGGCCAAACGCCGCAGCAGCCCGTGGAACAGCCGCAAACCGGTTCCTTCTCCGCGCCATTCTCGTGGGGCGTGATGGGCCAGAACAGCCGCGTGGCTGCGCCGCCCGTGCAGAGCAGCAACCCGGAAACCGTGGCGCATAGCCAGGCGCTCCAGAACTTGCTGGATCGCGCGCGGCAAGCCGAAGCATCTGCCCAGCAGGCGGAAAGCATGTACCAGTCCCAGCAGCAACAGCCGTCCGCGCCTGTGCAACAGCAGCAGCCGGCCCAACAGGGCTTTGGTCTGTTCCAGCAACAGCCAAGCGCCCCGCCACAGGTCAGCCAGCCGGAAACCCAGCAGGCTGATTATATTCAGGCGGAACGCGAAAAGCAGAACACCAAGCGCGCGGGTTCGCTCTTCGCACGTCTTGCTGGCAACTTCACATCGAGCAAGCCTGCCGAACAGACCACCCCGCAGCAACAGCCGCAGCCGGGCCAGTCGAAGCTGGGCATCGATCCCACCAACCGCCCGCAATTGAGTTCGGAAGAAGAAACGCTGGAAATCCCTGCGTTCCTCCGCCGCCAATCGAACTAAAGCGGAAAACCGCATAAATATTTGTGGTTAATCCTTTAAAAGCGGCCCTGATAACTTCGGGGCCGCTTTTTAGTTGCTTATTCCGCGCGTTATATTGGCCCCAGATTTGGAATGTATTTCCGGGCGCCTTTATTCGATGCAAGACACCATTTTTACACCCGCCGAAGCCTTGGCGATCATGAAGCTTTTCCGCTGGGGCAAGGATAACCCGGTGCCAAGCATCGATGCCTATGCCCACCGGCATATCTTCATCCTTGATCGCCGCGATTATCTGCCGGATGAAGAATACAAGCCGGGCCTGTTTGCGCAAAGTCATCGGCTCGAAAAGTTTCTGGCCGCGCAGGGTCTGCCGGCCCACCTTCTCAATTACGATCTCGCCTGGGCGGCCCATAATGTGGGTGCGGCACACCTTATGGATGGCGATCACTTTGTTTTCATCGCCGTGCATGACGGCCTGCAGCAAAACCCGGCCACCATGCTCTCCAATCTAGCCAATACACAAATCAGCACGGTCAGCGGCACGACCGTGGCGCGGCTGGTCAATTTCGATCTTGCGCAAAAAATGCTGTTCAGCGTGTCGCATATCGATGATCGCGGCCTGTCGCGCAAACATGCCGGTGCCAATCAGCTGCGCTTTACAGCCCTTCGCCTGGCCATGCAGCTCTTTATTGAAAAAGGCGATGAAGAAACCGCCCGCCATTGGGACGTCGCCCTTGGCATGCGCCCACTGGCGACCGGCCTGCCGACTGAAGCCGAACGCGATACCGTCGCCCCCGCTTTCGGTATTTACCGCAATCACGGCCTGCTGCTGCACGAAGCCGCCCGCGCCGCGCGGCTGCAGCTTGTTGCGAATGAAATGGGCCTTCTTATTCCGCCATCCGATCTGGCCGCGCTTTGGAAAAACGGCACGCCCTCGCCCGATATTACAAGAATTGAAACCGCCATCGCGAAACGGGAGATCAATTTTTCGCGCCATGAAGTCGTTATGCCCATGGCCCATCGCTTCGCCCTGCAGGAAGATTTCCCGCCGCGCCTGTCGGATGCCCTCATCGCCATCACGCAGCAGCTGGATATCGACGGGTATGCAAGCAGCCCCATCTCGATTGCCGACGATGACTTCCGTGCCGCGCTGGGCCACATCATCCTTCATAACTACATCAGCGGGGTGGATCGCTTCGCCCCCGATATGTACCGGGCTCTCCGCGAAGAGCGCGGCCCGACTCATCCGGTTGAAATCGCCACCTTACGGCGTTCCGACAACATCCTTAACTAATTGATTCTCCATTGTAATATGTCGAAATCCCCCGTGAATAGGGGCGGCTTAGCGGGCTTGCTATATAGAGTGCACCATTTTCTTCGGCGCCTCAGGTTTTTGGCGCCATCACCTGAAAGATTTATTGTGCCCCGCGATAACAGCCTTAACGCATCCGCCCTTATGTCGTCCCGCCAGCGCACACTGGCGCGTGAAATTTCCTGCGTGGGCGAAGGCGTGCATACCGGGCAAATCGTCACACTCACACTGCACCCCACAAAAGAAAATCACGGCATCGTTTTTCAGCGCCTTGATATCGATAGCGCGCATGCCCGCATTCCCGCCAACTGGGACATGGTGCGCGCCTCGCCCCTCTGCACCCGCCTGGTGAATGAAGGCGGCGTGGATGTTTATACCATCGAACATCTGATGGCGGCGCTTTATGCCAGCGGCATTGATAACGTGCTGGTTACCATTGACGGCCCGGAAGTGCCCATTCTTGATGGCAGCGCCGCGCCCTTCTTTGAAATGATCATGGAAGCCGGCATTGCCGAACTGGAAGCCGCGCGCCGTTTCATCAAGGTTTTAAAGCGTATTGAAGTGACGCACAACGGCGCCACCGCGGTATTAGAGCCGGCGGATGCGCCCGCCTTCGGCATTGAAGTCGCCTACCCGCAGCATCAGGTCGGCAGCCAGTCCTATGCGCTGGATCTGGAAGAAAGCGATTTCGCGGAAGTGGCGAGCGCCCGTACCTTCGGCTTTGAAGCGGATCTCGAGATGCTCCGCGCCAAGGGCCTCACGCTTGGCGGCAGCCTTGATAACGCCATTCTCATCAACCGTTCGGGCGAAATCGTGAACCCGGAAGGCTACCGTTTTGAAAACGAGCTGGCCCGCCACAAACTGCTGGATGCCATCGGCGATCTGTCGCTGGCAGGCGCCGTGATTATCGGCCGCTTTACCGGCAGCCGTTCGGGCCACACGCTGAACAACGCGCTTCTGCGTGCCCTGTTCGCCGATGCGACCGCCACGGTGGAAATCACCGGCGATTCGCTGCCTCCGGCCATGGCCGCTGAATTCAGCGCCAGCCTGCCCCGCTAAACCGCTATTCCCCTACATTCTCGCTGAATGCCTTACGCTGGCCATACGGGTCATGCTATAAAATCGGCATGAAATCCAAGCTCTTAAGCCCCATTTGGCGTTCCTTTTTTCCTGCCCTGTTTGCCGGTTTGCTGATGCTTCTCTCGGCCTGCGCCGACGAGCAGGCCAAGCCGTATGTGGAGAAACCGCCGGAGGAGCTTTACACCGAAGCGCAAAGCGCCATGCGCCAGAAAGATTATCCGGAAGCCGCGCGTCTGTTCGATGAAGTCGAACGCCAGCACCCCTATTCGCAATGGGCGACGCGCGCGCAATTAATGGCCGCGTATGCGCATTATCAGAACTATAATTTTACCGATGCCATCAACACGCTGGATCGCTTTATTCAAATCCATCCCGGTCATCCGGAAATCGCTTATGCCTATTACATGCGGGCATTGTGCTATTACGAACAGATCAGCGATGTGGGCCGCGACCAGTCGGATACCGAAAAAGCCATGGATGCGCTGAAAGAAGTCAGCCGCCGTTTCCCCGAGACCAAATATGCCCGCGATGCGGAGCTTAAACTTAGCCTCACGCGTGATCATTTAGCCGGCAAGGAAATGGAAATTGGCCGCTGGTACGAAAAACAGAAGCAGTATGTGGCAGCTTTGGGCCGTTTCCGCAAAGTCATTGAAGATTACCAGACCACCAGCCACGTGGCGGAAGCGTTGCATCGCTTGGTCGAATGCTATCTGGCCGTCGGTATTCCGCGCGAGGCGCAAACGGCCGCCGCCGTGCTGGGCTACAACTTCCCCGGCAGCAAATGGTATGGCGACAGCTACGATTTGCTGAAGGCCAAGAACCTCGCGCCGGAAAAAGATACCAGCAGCTGGATCAGCCGCCAGTTCAAATAAGGAAATGCGCCCCGCCCGATGCTCAGCCAGCTCTCCATCCGCAATGTCCTGCTGATCGACCAGCTTGATCTGGACGTGCCGGCGGGCCTGACGGTGCTGACAGGCGAAACCGGCGCGGGCAAATCCATTCTGCTCGATTCAATCGGGCTGGCACTTGGCGAACGCAGCGAAGCCACGCTGGTGCGGCAAGGCGCGGAACAGGCCAGCGTCAGCCTCACCTTCAATCTCCCCAAAGGCCACAGCGCGCATGCGCTGTTGCAGGAACTTGGTTTGCGCGAAAGCACCAGCGCCGAACCGCTTATTCTGCGCCGTGTGGTGGGCCGCGATGGCCGCAGCCGTGCGTTTGCCGATGATCAGCCGGTGGCCATCAATGCCCTCAAAAAACTTGGCGGCACGCTGGTGGAAATTCACGGCCAGTATGAAACGCATGGCCTTTTAAACCGCGAGAACCATTTAAGCTATCTCGATAGCTATGCGGGGGCAGATGCCGCGGTAAAAGCCCTCGCCCTCACCTATGGCCAATGGCAGGAAGCCCTCGCCGCCTATCAGAATGCCGAACAAATGGCCACCAGCCTGTCGCGCCAGCTGGATGACCTGCAGCACAGCATCGCCGAGCTGGATAAACTCAGCCCCGAACCCGGCGAAGCGGAAGCTTTGGCTGAAAAACGCACGCGCCTGCAATCTTCCGAAAAAACCATGGAAGCGTTGGGCGCCGCGCATAATGAATTGCAGGGCGATAAAGGCGCCGCCACAAGCGCTGGCGCCGCCCGCCGTATTCTCACCCGCGCGGCCGAAAAAAATCACGATTTGCTGGATGGTATTCTCGATAATTTAAACCGCGCCGAAGATGCGCTGGCCGAAAGCGTGGCCGCGCTAGAAAATCTGATGAACAGCGATGCTTTCGATGCCGCCAATCTGGAAAAAATCGAAGAACGCTTATTCGCGATCCGCGCCGCCGCGCGCAAATACCAATGCACGCCGGAAGAATTGCCGGCTTATGCTGAAAAACTCCGCGCCCAGCTGGAAAGCGTAGAAAATTCCGATGTCCAACTTAAAAAGCTACGCGAACAAACCGCCCAGCTGGAAAAGAAGTTCGCGGGCGAAGCTGAAAGCCTGCACGCCAAGCGCGAAGCGGCTGCCAAAAAGCTGGAAAAAGCCATTCAGGCCGAGCTGCCGCCCTTAAAGCTGAATAAAGCCCGCATTGTGATCGCCGTTGAAAAACTATCCTTAGATGCCGCCGGCCCGCGCGGCTTCAGTCGCGTGACGTTTACAGGCTCCACCAACCCGGATTTACCGGCTGGCCCCTTGAACAAAATTGCGTCTGGCGGCGAACTTGCGCGCTTCATGCTGGCGCTCCGCATGTGCCTTGCCACCAATGCCGATACCGCCACGCTGATTTTCGATGAAGTGGATACCGGCATTGGCGGCGCCACTGCCGATGCGGTGGGTGAACGGTTAGCCAGCCTTGGCGGCAATATTCAAACATTGGCCATCACCCACAGCCCGCAGGTCGACGCGCGCGGCGATAATCACTGGCGGGTGGGGAA
>JBEHYA010000001.1:0-60623 GCA_048498415.1 Pseudomonadota bacterium | reverse complement strand
TCCAGTGGACCAAACCAACATCCGTTCTATCTTTAGCCGCGGACGCTGCGTTAGCTGGATCCCCGTTTTCGCGGGGATGAGGTGGCTGGGGTTAGCCCCCCGCCCCGCCCACGGTCATGGAATCGATTTTCATGGTGGGCTGGCCGACGCCAACCGGCACGCTCTGGCCATCCTTGCCGCAGGTGCCGATGCCGCCATCGAGCTGGCTGTCGTTGCCGATCATGCTGATTTTTTTAAGCGCATCAAACCCGCTGCCGATCAGCGTGGCGCCTTTTACCGGCGCGCCCAGCTTGCCGTTCTCGATTTTATAGGCTTCCTGCGCGGAGAAAACGAATTTGCCGGATGTGATATCGACCTGCCCGCCGCCGAACTGCGCGGCGTAGATGCCGTTTTTGACGGAAGATAAAATTTCCTGCGGGTCATGCGGGCCGGATAACATGACGGTATTCGTCATGCGCGGCATGGTTTTATGCGCGTAGCTTTGCCGGCGGCCGTTGCCGGTCGAAGCCGTGCCCATGAGGCGGGCGTTCAAACGGTCTTGCATATAGCCCGTGAGAATCCCGTCTTCGATCAGCACGGTGCGCTGGGTGGGCGTGCCTTCATCATCAATCGTGAGGGAGCCGCGGCGATGTTCAACCGCGCCGTCATCGGTCACGGTAATGCCGGGCGCTGCCACGCGTTCACCCATCAGGTGCGAGAAGACGGAGGTTTTCTTGCGATTGAAATCGCCTTCCAGCCCGTGGCCGATGGCTTCGTGCAGCAAAACGCCGGGCCAACCGGGGCCCAAGACAACGGTCATTTCCCCTGCCGGTGCTTCCACCGATTTGAGATTGGTGGATGCCATGGCGAGCGCGGTATCGGCGAGCTTCTGCCAATATTCGGGCGCGATGAAACGGTCGTAACTTTCGCGGCCCCCGCCGCCGGCCCAGCCGGATTCCTGGCGGTTACCGTCTTTCATGATCACGCTTAAATTCAGCCGCACCAGCGGGCGTATATCGGCAGCCTCATAGCCGCCAGCACGCATAATATGTACGGCCTGCCAGACCCCGGACATGGTGATAGATGCTTGAATGACGCGCGGGTCTTTGCTGCGCACGTAGGCATCAATGGTTTGCAAAAGCTGAATTTTTTTCTCGAACGCCAGGGCTGCCAATGGATTTTCTTCACCATACAAATGACGGTTGGTGCGGGGCGGGTTGACGTCGGCCTTGCCGCCATGGGCGCTGCGCACCGCCTGAACGGTTTGGCCGGCACGCTTGATCGCCGCTTCATCGATGGTGGTGGCATGCGCTAAACCCGTGGCTTCACCCTTCACGCCGCGCAGGCCAAAGCCCTGCCCGACATCGCTGCTGGCACTTTTTAATTTGCCATCATCGAAGACCAGACTTTCCGAAGTGTTATATTCAAGGAATAGCTCGCCATCATCCATGCCGGCCAGCGCATCATCGACGATTGTTTGCGTGCGGGCCTTATCAAGGCCGGCTTTGGCGAAAAACAGGTCATGTGTGGTGCGGGTAGGATTCATGGCGGGCCGGATGTGAGAGAGCGATGACTTATATATAAGTCACCACCCCGCACTTGTCACGGCTTAGGCCCATGGTCAGGCGATGTACTGGATAAAATGCGTGATGCTGCCAAGGCTCTTGCCGATCCACACCAGCGCCAGCGTGACCGGCAGCATGGCGGCAAAGCTTACCAACGCATACCGGGTGAGGCTGATTTTGCTGGTGCCCATGCCGTAGCTGACCATGGAATCGGGGATCGGCGCGAAGCGCATCAGCGCCAGACCAAAGCCCGGATGGCGTTTGAATGTGGCCAAGAACGGCAGCGCTTCACCCAGCTTACGCGGCGGATAGGTGTTGCGCGCCACCAGAAATACGACAATGGCAACAAACATGCGCGATGCCATCACCAAGGTCACTGCATCGGTAAAGCCATAGGTAAGGCCGACCAGCATCATGAGAATAGTGGACAGCGGCAGCGCGAAGAACAGCGTGACCAGGAACAGGCCCACAAAGATCATCCGGCCTTCCATCGTATGGTGGGCGCAGTAATAACGGAAGTGAATGAGGAAATGTTTGATATCGACCAGATTGTGCTGGAGGACCGGCCAGACAATCATGCCGGTAAATGCCATTGCCAGTAGGAACAAGAAGATCTTGTGCTGGGCAACGTTCTGCAGAATCTCGCCCGCGTTTTCGGCGACGGCGGCAAGGCTGTGATTCTGTTTATGCGAATAGGCAGAATGGGTCATGGTTGAAGCGTATCGGGGCATTCATAAGAAAGCCGGACGAAGCAGCGCAAACGGCCCACAACAACGCATAAAGATAAACACTTATGGATTTTTTACGGGTTCTTGATGGAACCGCACGGCAAAAAGATTCAGCGCCCGTTAGCATGGAATTAAATTCAATCACTGGGAGCCACATCATGTTGAATTGGGTAATCACCTTTTTCCTTCTGGCCGTTGTTGCGGCCATCTTCGGCTTTGGCGGCCTTGCCGGCACCTTTGCTGAAATCGCGAAATTCATCGCGGTGCTGTTCGTGGTGCTGTTCGTGATCTCGCTGGTCTACAGCATGGTCACCGGCCGCCGGCCACCGACGCCCTCCGTATAAGACTAATCTTCAGGCGTGAAGATGGATGGGAGATGCCTAGCGATAGGCGTCTCCCATTTTTTATGGGCTTAATTTTTAAGGGTGAAGGTAAAGACAGCGCCGCCCGATGCGCCGTTGCCGGCTTTTAACTGGCCACCCAGCAAATGCGCCAGCCCCCGGGCAATGGAGAGGCCAAGGCCGGTGCCGGCATGCTGGCGATCCTGATATTTGATGCGGGTGTATTTGGAGAAAATCTCTTCCTCGCGGCCATCGGGGATGCCGGGGCCGCTATCGCTGACCAGCACTTCGGCGCCATTTCCCACTTGCTTAAGCCGGATTTCAACGCCGGCGCCCTGCGCATGCTTGGCGGCGTTATCGAGGAGCAGGCTGACCAGACGGATAAACAAAGCCGGATCCGTATGAACGGGATTGAGGCCCGATACCGGCACCAGCGTGATTTTTAAGCCCTTATGGCGATGCAGCGCTTTTTCGATTGAATCGCGCAGCAGCGTTTCCAGATCGCAGGGTTCCTTGCGCATCTTGACCAGGCCATTATCCAGCTTGGCCATATCGAGGATGTTGGTGACGAAATTATCCAGCCGGTAGGCTTCCTGCAGGGCCGTGGCAATCAGCTGCGCGCTTTTTTCGGGGCCCAGCGCTTTGCCCATGCGTTCGTAAATTTCCAGCGAGCCGATCACGGCGGCGAGCGGGGTTTTTAAATCATGCGAGACGGAGGAGAGCATTTCCTGATGAATTTTCTCCCGCTCGCGCGAGAACGCCTGTTCAAGTTCTTCGGGGTGAGCGTTCTTGTTGTTATCTTGCATGATCTTCTTTTTATGCAGCGGCGTGAGACGGGATGCGGCGCGGGGCGCAGACGTCATGGGGCGGTCTCCTTTCTGGTATACCATCTGAACCTATCAGGAGGCAGGTTTTTTTAACTTCGGAAAGCGCGGCGGATCAAATAAAACGTTAATAAAAAAATCCCCCGCTGCCGCACCCGAAGGCGCGGCAGAACGGGGGAATCGGAGGGGATTATCTAAATAAAACGCTTAGCGGACGGCGTTATCGATTTTGTCGCCGGTCTTGCGCAAGGCATCGCCCGCGCGTTCCGCCGGGCTGCGGTCGCCGAGCTGGTCGGCGGCTTTATCGATGCCGTGCGGCAGCGCATCGACAGCGTCGCCAAGGCGTTCGCCGGTGGTGCGATTATCGTGCATTACATAGGGGTAAGCCAGAAAGCCGACGATGGCGAGAATGATGATGCCCACAAGAATGCCAAGCGAGCGGTTGGATGAATTATAGGTAGCCATGAGTGATGGTCCCCTTTTGCTGGAGTTGATTAATAAACACGGCGCGAATAATACGCCGTGGTCTTGCCGAACTGGTCGTCGTAAAAATCGTCCTCGATGCCGAGCGTATCGAACTCATCATCAAGCACCTGAAGCTCCGGAAAGACGGCCGGGAGTTGGGCAAATGATTGCTGACGGGCGATGTGCATGAACGGTCTCCTGTAGGTTGTTCGTCGTAAGCGGTGAACACACCCACTTCAGCATGCGTCATGTAAGGATTCTGTGCGCGAAACCCCTTGTTTTCGTAAATTGATGATAAGCCGGTTTTTGCCGTTTTTTCCTTTGTTTTCAAATATTTAAGCGGCCGGGCGCAGCTTGCTGAGCTTCTGGGCGAGCACTTCCGGGTGAATGGGCTTGCTCATGTAATCATCCATGCCGGCTTCGATGCAGCGTTCGCGGTCGCCCGCCAGCGCGTGGGCGGTCACGCCGATGATGGTATGGCGGAAACCCTTTTCTTTTTCCAGCGCGCGCACGCGGCGCGTGGTCTCGTAGCCATCCATATCGTTCATCTGCACGTCCATGAGGATCGCAACATAAGGAGCGGCCTGCGCGCTGATTTTCTGGATGGCCTGTTTGCCGCTGGGCACGGCTTCGACGGAGTAGCCCATGCTCTCCAGCATCATGGTCGCGACCATGACATTGGCGGGATAGTCTTCCACCAGCAGCACGGTGGTGTGCGTGGGCGCGGCATTCGCCGTATCGGCTGTGGCTGCAACGGATTCGGGCGCGGCGATGCGGGCGACCGGCAGGTTCCAGGTGGCGGTAAAGGTCGAGCCCTTGCCTTCCGTGCTGGTTACCTTGATATCGCCGCCCATGAGCTGGCTAAGGCGCTTGCTGATCGCAAGCCCCAGCCCGCTGCCGCCAAAGCGCCGCGAGATGCTTTGATCGGCCTGGCTGAATTTATTGAAGATGGTGGCGAGTTTTGCCGGCGCAATGCCGATGCCGGTATCGGTCACGCTGAAGGCCACTTCCGCCCTGCCGTCGGGGCCGGCGGTGGCGGTGACTTTGGCATCAATGCCACCCTTATCGGTGAATTTGAAAGCGTTGCCGACCAGGTTGATCATGATCTGCTGGATGCGTGTGCGGTCGCCCTGCAGCGTCAGCCCTTTGCTGGCATCGGTCACCGTGAACGCTAGACCCTTCTGCTTCATCTGCAGATCAAACACGCCTTCCAGTTCTTTCAATACCTCGCCAAGGGTGAAATCGGAAATCTCCAGCTCGATCTGCTCGGCTTCAATGCGGCTGAGATCGAGAAGATTGTTGATGAGTTTAAGCAGCACATCGGCGTTGGTGCGCAGCGTATCCACCATTTCGCGCTGCTTGTCGTTTAATGGCGTGCGCGCGAGCAGCGTGGAAAGCCCCACCACCGCGTTCATCGGCGTGCGGATTTCGTGGCTCATGGTGGCCAGAAAATCGCTTTTGGCCAGGCTGGCGGATTCGGCTTTTTCCTTCGCCTCCGCCAGCTCGCGGCGCTGCAATTCGTTTTCGCGCGTCAGGCGGTCTTTGGTGAAAGCGGCCTGCATGACGGCGGGCAGTAAATCGAAATAAAGCTGGCCCACATCTTTAACCGCATAATCGGCCGCGCCATTGGCGAGCGCCTGGAGGGCCACTTTTTCATCGCCGCCGGCGGTTAAAACAATGACCGGCGGATAATCGGCCGGCGGCGTGAGGGCCGCCAGCACATCAAGGCCGTTCATGCCGGGCAGCTGGTAATCGACCAGCACAAGGTCGTAGGTATTTTTGCGAATAAGCTTCAGGCCTTCTTCGCCATTCAGCGCGATATCGACCTGAAAACCGACGCGGGCCATGCGTTTTTGCAGAAGGTGCGCGAGGGCTTCATCGTCTTCGATGTAGAGAATATTCTGCAGATTGCGGGAGGGGCTGGTGTGCATGGTTTTCTCTTATGCGGCCTCGCCCGGAATTTTCACAACGGCGAGCATGAGGCCGAGTTTACGGATAGCTTCGGAAAAATTTTCATATTCCACCGGCTTGGTGATGTAGACGTTGCAGCCAAGCTCGTAACACCGCTCGATTTCGCGGGGGTTATCGGTGGTGGTGAGAACGATGATAGGAATGGTGCGCATGGTGGGCGACGCCTTCATGCGGCGCAGCACTTCGTAGCCATCGATTTGCGGTAAATTCAGATCGAGGAGCATCAGCACCTCGCTGGGTTTTTCCGTGCTGCCAGGATCAAGGAAACGTTGAATAACTTTGGCGCCGTCATCGAGATGCACTATTTCATTGCCAATGCCCGCGCGGCGCAGGTTTTTCTCAATCAATTTGGCGTGGCCGGGGTCATCCTCCACCATGAAAATCGTCATTTTGTCGGACATCATCATACGGCCTCCTGCCGGTGGCTGGGGTTGGATGCGCTATAGGGTGCGGGGATGGAGAAATGGAAAACCGTGCCGACGCCAAGGGTGGAATCGAACCAGATGCGCCCGCCCAGGCGGCGCAGCACGGCTTTGATGGTCGCCATGCCCATGCCGGCGCCGCGCACATTGCCGCTGTTGCTGGCCCTTCTGAAAATATCGAAGACCTTGCGGTAATCTTCCGGCGCGATGCCGCGGCCGTTATCTTCGATGCTGAATACGGTTTCCCACGTATGCTGCGCGGCGCGGATGGTAATCTGGCCGGGACGTGCGGGATCGATATATTTGATGGCGTTATCGATGATGTTGCCGATGATCTGCTCGAGCGCGAGCGGATCGGTCACAACCTCCGGCAAGGGTTCGGCGTGTACTGTTACGTTGCGGTTGTTGATTTCATAGGCCAGGCTGGCCAGGCAGCGCTGGACGATGGCATTGGGATCGACCTTTTCCTGCTTGTAATCGCGCCGGCCCACGCGGCTTAAATCAAGGATGGCTTGGGTGAGCGCATCCATGCGCTGCACGCCGGAGTGGATGAAGCCGAAGGATTCCGGAATATCGGTATCGAAAATCTGGCGCAGAAGTTTTTGCGGGACTTCCGGCATCGCCTCGATCACCGGATCAAGCAGCGGTTTGGCCTGGGTCAGCGAATGCTCGATCTCGCTGGCAAAACCCCGCATGTTCACCAGGGGCGCGCGAAGATCGTGCGAGACCATGTAAATCACGCCTTCCATTTCGGCGTTGAGCTGGCGCAAGGCTTCTTCATGGCGTTTTTGTTCGGTGATGTCGGTATGCGTGCCGAGCATGCGCGTGCAGACGCCTTTGTTATCCCACACACCCACGCCGCGCGACATGATCCAGCGCCAGCTGCCGTTTTTGTGGCGCATGCGGAAGATCGCGGTGTAGGTAGGGATTTCGCGGTTTACGAATTTATCCATCAGCAGTTTGGTCGGCGCGTAGTCGTCCGGATGGAGGAGCTTGAGACCATCGGGAATGCTGGCCGGCATTTCTTCCGGCGTGTAGCCAAGCAGTTCTTCGTAGCTGCTGGAATAGCGCGCCGCGCCGGTTTGCGGGTTGTAATCGTAGATGCCGTCATGGATGCCTTTGAGGATGAGACGGTAATTATCCTGCGCGGACTGCAGCTGGTCTTCGGCCTTGCGCGAACGCGCCATGAGATTGCTGATCATCATATTGGCCACAAGCAGGCCGCCAATGGTGAGCAAGGCGCCGATAACAAGCGTATAAAGATAATTACGCTCTTTCTCTTCCGCGTTCTGGCGGCGTTCATCCAGACGTTTGCGTTCGTTGATGATGAAAGCATCCATGGTGGAGCGGAATTCATCCATCAGCGCTTTGCTGGCGCGCAAATCTTCCACCGATAGCATGGCGCCGCGCGGGTCTTCGAAGCGTTTGACCTGCGCGGCCAGGGTTTTTTCCATCTCGCCGATCAGGCGTGCCGCGTTTTGCAGATGGATCTGCTGCGCCGGATCGTTTTGCGCCATATCGCGGAGCTGGGTGAAATTTTCATCGAGCCGCGCGATGCCGGAATTGTAGGGCTCCAGAAATTCCTTGTTGCGGGTGAGCAGGTAGCCGCGCTGGCCGGTTTCGATATCAACCGCCAACGTCACACACAGGCGCGCGACACGGATGACTTCATAGGTATAGGTGATCCAGCTGCCGGCCGCGCGCGTCTGGCGGGCTTCGGTATAAAGGGTAAAGGTCAGCCCGCCGAGCAGCGCGCAGGAGATAAGAAAAATAATGACGAACGGGCGATGCACCCGGTAGCTAAGGATGTTCGCGCCGCTAAAAGCCGGCCAGTGAAGAAAACGATCAATCACAAAACGCATAGGTGTGGTGCCGGCCCCCCGCCGTGCGCGAAACGAAGTCATAAATAGGCCGTCAGGCGCTATAAATTTTCCATAAGGAAGCCGTTAGGAAGGGCGCCGGCATGCGCATGGGCGCAAAGAAAAAGCCCGCCGGTTTGAGCCGGCGGGCTTATCTTTCTTAACCGGCAAGCGGCTTAAGAATTACTTGGTGGTCGACTTTTCTTCCGTCACGGTCTTACCATCCTTGGTGACCTTGTGGCTGGTTTCCACCTGGCCGTCTTTTTCCTTGGTGGTGTCGACGGTTTCCGTCGTCGTGGCGTTCATCAGGCCCTTCGGATCGACCGTTTCCTTGGTCTTTTCCGTGGTGGTCTTGTCGCCGTTATCCTTTACATCCACATCGACCTTGGTTTCCTTGGTCGTGGTGGTGCCGGCCGCGTCGGTCGCGGTTTCGGTGGTCTTCTTTTCAACACCGCCGTTGGCTTCCTGCTTGACCTTGACTTCGGCTTTGTAGGAAGTGTCTTCAGCGGCAAAAGCCGGGGCGGCAAAAGCCAGAGCTAATGCAGCAGCGGCGAGAAGGGACTTTTTCATTATCGTTCCTTTCAAGTGAGTGTGGGATAGGTGTTAAAGCAGATTTTGTCCACAAGTACCAGAGGGAGTAAAACTAGAACAGATTCTAGAACTCCCTATGGCAACATTGTGTCATTTCCAGGCGGGCTTGCCTAAATTGATATCACGCTTATTGGTGGCAGCACCCGTCACAGCGCCAACGGCACCGCCGATGGCCGCACCGGCCAAGGGGTTGGCACCCAGAACGGCCGCGCCCAGCGCGCCGCCGCCGGCACCGATACCGGCGCCTGACAACGCACGTTCGCCCGGGGCATCGCCGCAAGCGGCCAAGGTCAACAACATAGCGCTGCAAAGAACAGCGGAAGCAGTTTTCTTAATCATGAGTGTTCGCCTTTCCTGAAATGGGATGATTGAGGTTTAAGAGTAAAAACAGCCGCGTAATAATTCAGCGTGAATCCGGATGGTACTTATAAAAAGCAGGTAAGATGGGAATATCAGATCGCAATGGTAGCCGGCAAAGGGATTTCGACCAGTCCCAGACGCTGCAGAAAATCATACTGGCTATAGGTGGGTAACGCCTGCAGCAAAGAGGGTCCGGCCATGGCATGGCTTGCGGCGAGCGCGATGGCAAGGCCGAAGAGAATAGGCAGAAGCGGATTAAATTCGCGGGTGATCATGAGGTCTCCAGCATCTGATCTATTCAAGATGAACGCCCGCGCGTTAATTCGCCGTATGGCACGCGCGGGCGTTC
Organism: Pseudomonadota bacterium; assembly: GCA_048498415.1. Taxonomy (GTDB): domain Bacteria; phylum Pseudomonadota; class Alphaproteobacteria; order UBA9219; family RGZA01; genus JBEHYA01. The sequence continues at coordinate 51,169 of JBEHYA010000001.1, read as the reverse complement.
ATTAAATAGCCGTAAAAACCGGCGTTTTCAGGCCGCTTTGGCGGCCGCATCGGCAATTTCCATGCGGTAGCCAATGCCGGGTTCCGTGGTGATGAGCTGCGCGGAGCCGGTGTGCTTTTCGATCTTCTCGCGCACCTGGCCGACATACACGCGTAGGTACTGCGTGTCTTCGCCATGCGCCGGGCCCCAGACTTCCTTGAGGATTTGTTTGTGCGTAAGCATCTTGCCGCGGTTCACCAGGAAGTAGCGCAGCAATTCGTATTCCTTCGGGGTGAAGGAAACTTTTTCGCCGCCCACGAAAACTTCGTGGCGCACCAGATCCATGCGGATGGCGCCGTTGGAAAGTTCCGGCTCGCCCGCTTCGCGCACCGCGGTTTTGCGCAGGTTGGCGTTGATGCGGGCAAGGAGCACATCCGGGTTGAAGGGCTTGGTCACGTAATCGTCGGCGCCCATGTTGAGGGCGGTGGCGACTTCATCGTCGGCCGAGCGCACGGAGAGGATGATGATGGGAAGCTGCGACCATTGGCGGATGGCGCTGATAACTTCCTTGCCATCCATATCGGGCAGGCCGAGATCAAGCAGCACCAGATCCGGCTTGATGGAGGCGGCCAGGCGGATGGCCTGCTTGGCGTTATCGCTTTCCTCGATCTTGAAGTCGGACGCATCGAGGAAGATGTTCAGCATTTTGCGGATCTGCGGTTCGTCGTCGACGATAAGCAGCGTGTTGCGTTTTTCCAGCATGATGATGTCGCTTTTTATAAAGGTTGAGTGGCCTTAAAAAACCAGATTATAGATCAGAACGATGGGCAACGGAATGCCGACAAGAAGCACAAGCAGGTCACGCATGGGGGCTTCTCCTCTTCTTCCAAAGCTTGTCGAACCGACGGATGAAAGTGACGTGGAACCTTGTAAATTCAACATACGAACGCCGCCGATCCGATATAAAAAAACCATAAAGAACCTGTAAGGAAACCTTTTCCGGCAGGTGTTAATGGCGGGTGTCGGCGTCGTCGCGCGCCTGACCACGGCGGGCGGCAAGCCCATCCATGAACGATTTGGCAAGCGTGCTGATTTGATCGGGCACCGGATATTCGTGCTGCACCAGACTTTTGGGCATATCGAGTAACCGGGCAAGCTGGTTGCGGGTGATGGCAACCAGCACGCCGAAAATGACCAGCGTGATAAGCGCAGTGGTAATAAGCGCGGCATCCGCATTCATCCCGTTATGGATGAAGGCCTGCAGCACCATATACATACCGCACACAAGAAGTGTGCCGCCCATCATGCCGGTGACGACGGTCAAACCAACGACCGCCACCACGCCGGACAAGAATTCACGGAACACGGGACCGTTAATGGTGGGACGCGTGAGTGTCAGCAATCCCAGTAGACTTCCTAATCCAGGCATGGCGGCAAATCCGTTGAGTGATGGCCAGTGACGGCGCAAACGTTTGAGCCAGGGTGTTTTGAACATGGCTTGGTTGGGGAGTGACCCCCGCCTATTAAAGGCGGGTGATCTTGCCCAGAATGAAGCCAACACCAAGGGCGATAAGGGCCGCCTGAATGGGGTTTTCTTCAATCTTGTGGGTCAGCATATCCACTTCTTCCGAAGCGCCATCCAACGCGCTGCGCACACGGCGGCCGGCTTTCTTGGCCATGCCGTTCAGATCGTCATACGCTTCATGAGCGAATTCAGAAGCGCGGTTGCCGGCCTTGCGGGCGCCCTTCTTCACTTCGCTGATGACATCATCGGCTTCATCCGCGACGTCGTTGGCGGTGGGCTTATTGTAGTTGCTCGAACCGGTGGTCGAGAAATTGCTGGTCGTGGTCATGGCGTGATTCCTTTCAATAAATCAACTGACAAACGGAGGTATGCGGTAGTGCGGAGTGTGGCGTTTGAGGCGCTTAAGGGACAATGCGACTTGCATAAAAAACTTCTAAAAAACCTGTAAGGGCGTTTTGCGCGAATACAAAAAAAAGCCGGGCTTTCACCCGGCTTTTTAAACGGCATGGCGTTAAACCGATTTGCCGTAATCGTCGTTATCACGATCCATTGCGTCCGCTTCGGGCGGATTTTGTTTGATGGGGTCGTGTAACGGTTCCATTTCGTTATCCGGACGGCGGTCTTCATCCGCCTGCTTCGGTGGCTGGTTTGCCGGATTATTAGTTTGCGTTCCCATAATGGTTCTCCTGTTTAATTAAGCGGCGCGGTTTTTTGATTCCGGCTCGTAGCCGGTGGCATCTTCATATTCGCGGATGCGCTTTTCGGCTTCTTCCTGCGCCACGCCGTACTTCTCGCGCAGCTTGCCGTAAAATTGTTCGGCCTTGCCGTTATAAAGGGCGATATCGTCATCGGTGAGATTGCCCCATGCTTCTTTAAGCTTGCCTTTCAACTGGTCCCAGCTGCCGGCGACTTGATCCTTGTTCATCGTGATTCTCCCTTCACTGAAAAAAGAAGAATACGCTACGCGGGGTAAGAGCACGATGGCGGGAATATGCTCTCACGCAAACACACCATAAAAAAACCGGCCATATCGATGAAGATATGGCCGGCATTTCAGCGGGTTTTTAAAACGCGGTGCTTAGTAATCAGCGTGCATCGCGGAATAGAGCGTGACGGCATCGGCGATCTGGCCGTTATCGTTGACCAGCATCACATCCGTGCCCGATTGCACATAGTGATAGCCAACCGGCGGCGCACTGATGCGCGAAGCCAGTTCCGCCGAAATCGGCATGGCGGTCATGGAGACCGGCTCACCGATAAAGTCCGTGCGCGTCAGGAACGGCTGCATGCAGCCGGTTGAGCTGTGGCCGTGCGAATTGCCCAGCGGGCAGTTCATACGGTACTGGCTGGCAATCGCGCCGCGGATTTCCGCACGGTCTTCCGCCCGGATGGCGACGGTGTTGTAGCGCACATTATCATCCCCATATGCGCGTTCCCAGCGGGCATGGCGCGCATCCCAATGGGGACGGTTCGCCTGCCAGTTGGGATGGCTGGCACGCCATTCGGCGCGTTCAGCGGCGGTCATCCGGCTCCAGCGGATGGGGTAGTTCGCATGCCAGGTGGCGGCGCGTTCTTCGGCATCGCTGCCATAGGCGGCGCGGCCCGCAAGCGGACGGCCCGACGAGTCAAAATTATCGTCGCGGTCCTGCATCTGCGTCTGGTTCGAGCCGGAGGTCGAGGCATCCGTGCCTTCGTGGCCGTAGTAATTTGCGTGGGCGGGGGCCGCTTGCAGTGCGCACAGCATCAGCAAGGCGGCACCGGTCGAAAGAAGTGACTTTTTCATGGTAGCTCCTGTTGGATAGAAACGGTAATGCGAGTCAGGCCCGAAGGCCTGCCTGCGCCATGCTTGGCTAAGTGCGGCAAGTGAACAATGTGGCAATGCGCGGCGTTTGTAAGAAAGCCACAAGCAAGTAAAGGCCCGCCCTGCCCATACGGCGTATAAAACCTATATGTCTCGCATGGGTTTTTTAGCTTCGCCCTTTCATGGTAGTGTTTTGCCCATATGGATAAAGCAATGACGTTTCAATCGGTCGCGCGCATCAGCGATTTACCGCCGCAGGCCGCCATCACGCCGCAACTGGTGGAAGGCGCCCGCGCGCCCGGCCGGTTTGTGCCGATTTTCCATACCGCCGGCAGCACCGGCAAGGTGATCAACGCGCTGGCGCTTGAGGGGCCGCGCGTGTTTCCGCAGGATGTGCCCGATCTGGTTAAACCGTTAAGCGATCTGGTGACCAGCCGCGCCGGCGAATTTGGCTGGAACCGCGTTTCGCTCACGCTGCTGCGCGGGCCCGACGCCGGCCGCGTGGTACTGGACGATATCACCCAGCATGGCGTGCCCCATCGCGGCAAGATCATCGTCCGTCCCGCCGCGCATGCGCGGGATGCGCTGGATAAAGAAAATACCAGCAACGAATTTGTGAACGAGCAGGATCTGCGCGTGCACAAGGAAGCGCTGCTGCGCCGCCAGCAGGCGAGCAACGATGTGATGGTCGTGCTCTATGGCACGAACGAAATGGAAATCAAGCCGCGCGACAGCAATTCGAAGGGCAATCTGGTGGATGGCGATATCGCCGTGACGCGCGCGCTATGGCGCGATGCCAAACCGCCCGCCAGCGGCCCCTCGATTTATGAAGAGCAACAAAAACAGGATCGCCATTTCGAGCACGGCATACATGTGGCGGAACACCAGCGGCAGCTGGAGCAAGAAGAAATCGAACGCGAAGAACGCGACCGCGCCCTGGGCCTTGCCGCGCTGGCCGCCGCCGGTCTGGCCGCCACCACTGTCCATAACCATGCGGAACGCCACCGGCTGGCGACCCTGGCGGAAGAACGGCTCAATGAAGCGCGCCGCCACGGCGCTGCGACCGGCGCGCTTGAATCGCAGATCCATAACCGCGAAGCGCTGCGCAGCGCCACGGAACGCACCCAGGAAGCCGAAGCCCACGCCACCCCGGGCCTGCAGCATGCCCCCGGCGCGTATAGCGAACTGGCGGGGAATGCGGTGAATGAAACCCGCGAACGCCAGCAGGACCAGGATCGCGAAGAATTCCACGACGACGTAACCCGGCTCACGAATAAAATCGATACCCTGCTTTCTTATACATACGATATTGGCGTGCGCTGGTCGCTGCAATATATCCGCCGCATAGTCGGCTTGATGGAAAATGCCTGGCAGATGCCGGATTTTAACGAGACGGCCGCCTATTCCATTCTGGGCAATCTGGATGAAGTCGTGCGCGATTTCACCGATCAGGCGCAGCGCGGCATCACCGAAGGCGATGACCGGTTCTCGCCCAACGATCATGAACCCGGCCGCGATATTCCGGATAACACGCCGGGCGTCGCGGAAATTGGCAGCGAGCGGTACATCTGGGGCCTGAACCGCGGCGGTTATGCCGAAGGCCCGACGCACCCCAGCGAAGATGCGATCGCGCATGCCGAGGCATATCAGGAACAGCAGCAGGAAGCCGAGGACGAAGCGCGGGAAGCCGCGGTGCTGGCCGCGGGCGCTACGGCAGAAGCCACCCGCGAAGCGCAGAACGAAGCCGTGTATAACCAGACCGAAGCCTTGGCCAGCGCGCGCGATAACCAGATTGAAGCGCTGGAAAACGCCAGCGAGCAGCCGGAATACCGCCCGGTGGAATATGACCAGCTGGAAACCCGCGGGGCGGAACCTTCCGGCGCTGAGCGCGTTGAAACGCCGCGCAATGAAACGGCTGAATCCAGTGCGGCGGACACATATGAACCGGCTGAACCGGTGAGCGCGCGCGAAGCGTATAACGAGCCCAATAATCCTGAACCCCGCGAGCCGGCGCGCCTGGAAGACGAAACCTATAACGCCAGCGAAGCGCGGTTACCGGAAGAAACACCGCAAACCGAGCCCGCTTCCCCGCAAGAGCGCGTGAGTGCCCGCCAGGCGGATGAAACCAACAATGCCGCGGAAGCTCAGCAGCCCGAAGCCGTGCCGCAGGCGGAAGACGAACGCGAAGCCCTGCGCGTGGCACGCACCGGCGAAGCGCCCACCGAAGCGTCTGCCCCTGAAGGCCCTTACCGCGAATATGCGGAACTGGAACAGGCGCCCGCCGAACTCAACGCCGCGCCGGAGGATACCGCCGCGGGGCCGCAGGCCGCCCCGGAGCCCGGCACCGGGGCCGCGGGCGCGCAGGCGACGCCGGATCGGGTGATTGAAGCGGCGGGCGGCGATACCAGCGCGCCGGACCAAACGGCGTCATATCAGTATAATGAAGCAGGCGAATTCCGGCCCGAGCGCGCGGTGATGACCGAAGAACAGGCCAAGGAACAGGAACGCACCGAACAAACCGCGCGGATCGACCGCGAAGCGAATGAAGAAGCGCATGTAGACGGCGAAGTGCTGAAGCATGCCGCCGAGCCGCCGGAACCGCCCGAGAGCGAGAGCGGCCTGTTCAGCAGCCGCGATGACGAACGATCCCCTGCTTCGCTGGCAGAAGAAGATGCCCAGTTCACACAGATTGCCGACGACCAGCGCGATGCTACCAATTATTATATGGGCGACATGGTCGGCAGTGCGCCGCCCGATCCGGCTGACCGGCTCGACCGCGAACCAGCCATTTTACTGCGCGACCGCGAAGAGCATCGGGAGGCCGGCGACGATGCCGCGCTTGGCATGGCGATCACGCAAGGCAAAGAGGATAAAGCGCAGAACACCCTGCGCCCGGCTATTCCCGAAAGCGAATTGGAGCCAGTGGAAAAACCGCACCCGGATGAGATGCCAAAACCGGAACCCGAATAATAAAAAACCCCGCCTCGCAGCGGGGTTTTTTGTAGCGGTGCAAAAATCTTAGACGATTTTTTCGCCCTTCTTAAGCTGGGCGTAGCGGGCTTCGATCTTGGCCCAGTCCACGACATCCCACCAGGCGGTGAGATAATCCGCGCGGCGGTTGCGGTAGGTTAAATAATAGGCGTGTTCCCACACATCGTTGCCGAACAGCACCTTCTTTTGCTGCATGACGGGCGTGTCCTGGTTGGGCTGCGGGGCAATCGCCAGTTTGCCGGCATCATCCACGGTCACGAACACCCAGCCGGAGCCGAACTGCTTGGTGCCGGCAGTGTTGAACTGCTTTTTAAATTCATCGAACGACCCAAACGCGGCTTCGACCGCTTTCCCGACTTCACCGGTGGGCGCGGCGGCTTTATTGGGCTTGCCCATGATATCCCAGAACATGGAATGGTTGATGTGGCCGCCGCCGTTATTGCGCACGGTATTGCGAATGGCTTCCGGCACTTCGCCTACTTTGGCGAGCAGTTCGTGCAGCGAGAGCTGCTGCAGCTGGCTGTGTTCTTTCAGCGCATCATTGAGATTGTTGATGTAGGTCTGGTGGTGCTTGCCATGGTGCAGGCCCATGGTTTCGGCATCAATGACGGGGGCAAGCGCTTCCGGCGCATAAGGCAGCGGCGGCAGGGTATAGGGGTATTTCAGCATGTGTGCACCTTTGGAAGGAGCGCTTTGAACGAGCGCAGGGGAAAATCGGCGGAGTGATGCAGCTAACCTATTCGGATGGCCGGCTTTTTCAATAGGCGTAACGGGAGAATCACCTGCTTTGCAGGAACCTTATGGGGGAGACGTTTTCCGCCACGCTCAATTTATGCAGGCTTTGTTATAGTGCGGGCCGCGGCATTCTATTTGCAAAAAGGAGCGAGTCATGACCATACCCAGCGCTAAACATTCCAGCAAACATGACCGCGTGGCGACCAACGCGGCCGCCCAGCAAAGCCAGCATCACACCAGCCGGCCCTATGAAAAGTCGCGCGAAGAAAAAAGCGGGTATGGCTACGGCCATGAGGAAGAGCATCGCTTCGCCCCCACCTTTGGCATGGAGGGATAATATATGTGTCTTCGCCTGAATAAAAGAACAAATATAGAACACGCTGCGAATCTCTGCTACAAGAAGGGATGGAGCAGAGAAAAAACCCCCATAACGACCCCGCCCTCCACGATCCCCTCACCGCACGGCAGCACATCCGGGGCCGTGGCGCCGGCCTGAATCCGGCGGGCCGTTACGAGAAGCTGGAAGGCTGCGGGGAATTATCGGAACTGGACGATGCCGAAAAAAGCATCGCCACGACGGTGTATATCGATACCGCCAGAACAATCGTCTCCACCAACGACAGCCCCGATGTGGGCATGGAGGCCACGCTGAATGTGTACCGGGGCTGCGAGCATGGCTGCATCTATTGCTTTGCGCGGCCCACGCATGAATGGTTCGGGCTTTCCGCCGGGCTTGATTTTGAATCCAAGATTTTCGCCAAACCTGAAGCTGCCCGCCTGTTGCGTGAAAAACTATCAAGCCCATCATGGCGACCGGTCGTGCTGGTGATGAGCGCGGTGACGGATTGCTACCAGCCCGTTGAACGGCGCCTGAAACTCACGCGCCGCTGCCTGGAAGTGCTGGCGGAATTCCGCAACCCCGGCGCGATCATCACCAAAAACCATCTGGTCACCCGGGATATCGATATTTTCAAGGATATGGCCAGCTGGAACGGCATTGGCATCAATATCTCCATTACCTCGCTGGATGCAGATGTCGCGCGGAATATGGAGCCGCGCGCATCCACGCCCGCCATGCGCCTTCGCGCCGTCGAGGAACTGAGCAAAGCCGGCATCCCCGTGAATGTGATGGTGGCGCCCATTGTGCCGGGGCTGACCGACCACGAAACGCCGAAAATTTTGAAGGCCGTGGCCGATGCCGGGGCGAAGAGCGCGTATTACACCATCGTGCGTCTGCCCTATGGCGTAAAAGATCTGTTTGCCGACTGGGTCAGGCGGCTTTACCCGGACCGCGCCGATAAAATTCTGAACCGCATCCGCGCCATGCGCGGCGGCAAATTAAATGATTCCACCTTCGGCACGCGCATGCGCGGTGAAGGCCTCTATGCGCAGCAGATTGCGCGCATGTTTCGCCTGTATAAAAAACGCTATCATCTGGAGGGCGGCGGGCCGGAATTATCGGTCGCGCATTTCCGCCGCGTCGACGACAGCCGCCAGGGCCGCTTATTTTAGCGTGCCGTGATCCATACCTTCCATGGAATCGTGGGCATCGGCGCCTTCTTCATGCGCCTGCACATGCACCGATGTTTTCAGTTCGCCCGCTTTTTCAAAATGCAGGGTAAGCGGAAATGTATCGCCGTCTTTCACGGCCTTCTTCAGGCCGGACACGGCGATATAAACGCCGCCGGCCATGAGTTCGGAGGTTTTGCCGGCGGGCAGTTTGACGTTATCGATGTGCATGTCATCAAGTTTGAATTCGGCGTTGGCGCCATCCACGCTTGCGCTTGTCAGCGTATCATCCACCGTATTGGTGTTCTCGATGGGAACATAGACCTGCAGGTTATTCACGGTTTGCCCGGCAGCAAGCCCCCAGATATGGCCGACCTTGAGGCCTTTAAGTTCGTAATGATGCGCGAGCGCCGCAACAGGCAAGCCAAGCGCGAAAACAACGGGCAGAACAAGACGGGTGAAACGCATGATGAAATCCTTTGGGTGAAGACGGCCTATCATAGCTAAACCCACGCAATAAAAAAGCCCGGCGAGGGGTGCCGGGCTTTTTCACTTTTAAGGCAACGGAGTTGCCCAAAACTTCTTACTTTTCGGGGTGGCCGGTGCCGGGCGTGGTCAGCTTCGGCATTTTGCCGTCTTCGACGCGGCCCTTGTTGCGCTGGGCGCGGCCTTCCCAGGCCATCTTGTCGTTACCCAGCTTTTCGCCCAGTTCTTCTTCGATGAAACCGGCGGTCTCGTTGATCTTGCCCTTGATGCTCATTGCATTCTCCTTGAATGGTTTGGGGTGAAACCACATTCGCGCATCACGGAAAAGGATGCGATGCGGTTTGGCCGCGCCTCTATAAAGATTGCGTTAGAAGCCTTTTAGTTTCTGGGCCGTTCGACGCTGAAATCGGGCGCAAACGCGCCGCCGCGATATTTAAATATCTGGATTGCCATATTCTGCGGCGCCAGCGTGACAAAATTAAAACCATTTTCCTGGCCGCGCAGGCGCGATGACAGGCTGGTGGATGCGCTTAAAAAAGTCGTGCGGGGCCCTTCGCCAACCGTAACCGCGGAGGCGTGATGCACGTGGCCGGTGAGCACGAGATCGATTTTTAAATCGGTGATCGCGCCAAGGGCCCGCCGCCCGCCGAAGACTTTGACCGACAGGGGCGAGTCTTCCATTTTATGAATGGGGTGGTGAAAGACGGCGACGCGCCAGCGGCCGGCGGCCGGCGCCATCACTTTTGCCAGATGGCGGAATTGTTTGCGCGAGAGCACGCCATTGGCCCAGTTCCAGTGCGGCATGACAGGCCGCGCGGAGTTGAGGCCGGCCACAATCGCATCGGGGAATTCCTGCACCGGCATTAAATCGGGCGTAATATATTGCTTGTAGCGGGCATAGGGCATGAACAGACGCTCCAGCACATTGGCGCCGGGCATATCGTGGTTGCCGGGCACCGCCAGCCATGGGCAGGGCAGGCGTTTTAAAAAATCCCGCGCTTGCGCGAATTCATTATGGCTAGCGACTTGCGTGAGATCGCCGCTGATCACAGCCAAATCCGGTTTTAAATTTTCAAACGACTGCATCAAGGCTTCTAATGGGCCTTCATCTTGCCGGCCGAAATGCGCATCGGAGAGGTGGAGGATTTTCATGTCGTCCCCACCTCCTCCGGTAATGGCACCAGCATGGCGGCGGAACGGCGCTTGATGGAAAAATGCAGCGGCGTTTTCAGATCCATCGTCTCGCCATCCAGCGAGATTTTTTCTATGCGGCGGCCGGTACGCACGATGGCATCGCGCGCCACGCGTTCGACCACCACGGAATCTTTCTTCCAGCCGCCAACGCGCAGCAGCGTTAAAAAGCGCAGTTTATCCCACCAGGTAAAGGGGGCGATGCTGTAAAGCCCCAGCTTGCCGCCCTGCAGCGTTTCTTTTTTGAAGCCGTCATCCCCCCCTTCATCTTCGCTGAAAAGGTTATTGGAGATGATCAGCGCGGAAGCCTGCAGGAAGCGCTGCTTGCCATCCATGTTCACGCGCAGGCGCCGGCGCTTCATGGGATCGAGTTCGTTGAAGACGAACATGGCGAGCTGCGGAATAAGCACAACGGGCGATGCGCCGCGGTTTTGTTCGCGAAGCTCGGCGGCCTCCGGCATCACACCAATCGCCGCGCAGCACAGAAACGGATTATCATTGACCAGCGCCACATCAATCTTCACCGGCTTAAAGCCGCGCGCATAGGCTTTCAAAGCGCCATCAATGGTGAGCGGGATTTTGAGATCGCGCGCGAGCAGGTTCATGGTGCCCATGGGCAGAATGCCGAAGCCCTGCCCCCCATCCATGAATTCGGCAACCGCCCCCGCCACCGTGCCATCGCCACCCATTAGCAGAATATTGGCTTTGGCTTTTTTGAGTGCGCGCAGCTTGGCCGTGATATCGGCAGCTTCCATGAAATGCACGCCGTTGGTCTCAATGGCGCTGTCGGTGATTTTCTGTTCGATCAGTTCGCGGCCCAGTTGCAGCACGGTGCCGGCGCTGGCGTTGATGACGATGTCGTAGGCGGTTGTCATGAGTTTCGGCTTTTTGAGTGGAAAAGCGAGGCAGTGCGCCTTAAAGCGGCATAAAAAGGCTATTCGCTTTTATAATCTTAGCGTTTATTCTGCTTTTCCATTCAATTGTTGCGGGGATTAATGAATCAGTCGCTTGGCATTATCGGAATCGGCGCGTTCGGCGAGTTCATGCTGAAATATGTCACGCCCTATTTCAACGTCGTGGTGTTCGATAACAAACGCGACCTGAAACCGGTGACCGCCATCTATAATGTAAAGGCCGGCACACTGGATGATGTATGTGCCTGCGATGTGGTGGTGATTGCGACGCCCGTGCCCACCCTGCAAAGCGTGGCCGACCAGATTAAAAGCAAAGTAAAGAAGGGCCAGCTGGTGATGGATGTGGCATCCGTCAAAACGTTGCCGACGCAAATTCTTCTTAAAACCCTGCCGGATTTTGTCGATATCGCCAGCCTGCACCCGCTGTTTGGCCCGCAAAGCGGCAAGCATGGCATTCATAATCTCAATATCGCCATCTGCGATGTGCGGGGCGGCCGCGGGGCGTGCCTGGAAAAGTTCCTGAAAGGCCTTGGCCTCAATACCATTCCCACCACGCCTGAGCAGCATGACCGCGAAATGGCCTATGTGCAGGGCCTCACGCACATGATTGCCAAGATTTTTGTGACGATGAAGCTGCCGCCCATGCAGCAGACCACTAAAACATTCGATTTATTGCAGGAGCTGGTGGAACTGGTGCGCTATGACAGTGACGAACTGTTCCGCGCGATTGAGAAAGACAACCCCTACATGGCCGAGACCAAGCGCGGCTTTTTTGATGCGGTGCAGGAGCTGGAGAGCATGCTCTCCAAGCCCGCCAAGTAATCAGCGCAGCCGGTTTAAATATTCGCCTTCCACCGCGCGGAGCTGCGCGCGCAGCATTCTGCTTTCCGGCAGCGCTTCTTCCACGCAGCGCCAGAAGCGGGGGCCGTGATTTTTGTGACGGATATGGGCAAGTTCGTGCACCAGCAGATAATCGATGAGCTCTGGCGCCGCCATAATGATACGCCAGTTGATGCGAATTTCATTATCATGGCTGCAACTGCCCCAGCGGCGGCGGGCGCTGCTGAAGCGAAGGGTTTTATAGGTAACGCCCATGGCGTGGGCCCATTCATCCAGCCTGGTTTTGATAATCTCGCGCGCGCGTTGTTTGTAAAAGCGCGTGAGATCGAGGCGGATATCGTCAGGGTTCAGGTTTGCGCCGGTGATATGCAACCGGTTTTCAACCTGCGTGCAGCCGGCCTTGCCTTCGCTTAAAACCAGTTCCAGTTTTTCGCCTAAATACGGCACGTGGGCGCCATGCGCGTATTCGCTTTTTATTTTTTCCTGCAGCGCCGCGCCTTCCACCAAACGCTTGGCGAGCCAGTCGTGATGGCGATTGAGAAAATGCTGGATGGCGGGCGATGTGGCGCGAAAAGGCGCCAGTACGCGGAAGCCTTTAACGCCATCAAACATCACGCACAGACTGCGGCGGCGGGTGCGCGTGATGGCATAGGTATAGGAGGAGCCGCTGATCGCGATATGATTGGTTTCGGTTTTCGCTGCTTTTCGCGCCATAACAAAAATATACGATCTTTGACTTGAGAAAGCCAGATGACGGCTTATATTGCAGGCATCCCTCCCCTCGCCCACTCAACGCCTAGAGGTTCACATGCCCAATACCGCCGCTTACGCCGCACAAAACGAAAAATCCCCGATCGCACCGTACCGCATTGATCGCCGCGAGGTTGGGCCGGAAGATGTGGGCATCGATATTCTGTATTGCGGCGTGTGCCATTCGGATATTCACCAGGCGCGCAATGAATGGGGCGGTGATTCCCTGTACCCGATGGTGCCAGGCCACGAAATTCTGGGCCGCGTGACGAAAGTGGGCGCCAAGGTCACCAAGTTCAAAGTGGGCGATACGGTTGGCGTGGGCTGCTTTGTGGATTCCTGCCGCCGCTGCTCGGCATGCCAGCAGGGCATTGAGCAATATTGCGAAAACGGTTTTACCGGCACCTATAACAGCGAAGATAAAAAATACGGCGGCATGACGTTTGGCGGTTATTCCGAACGCATCACCGTGGATGAAAATTATGTGGTGCGTATTCCGGATAATCTGGATTTGAAAGCCGCCGCGCCGCTGCTGTGCGCGGGCATTACCACCTATTCGCCGTTGAAGCACTGGAAGGTCGGCAAGGGCATGAAGGTAGGCGTGATTGGTCTTGGGGGCCTCGGCCATATGGGCGTGAAATTCGCGCATGCCATGGGCGCCTATGTAGTGATGATCACGACTTCGCCCGACAAAGCGGATGACGCGCGGAAATTAGGCGCCGATGAGGTGCTGATTTCCAAGGATGCGAAGCAGATGGAAAAGCATGCCGCCAGCTTCGACTTTTTGCTCAATACCATTCCCGTGGGCCATAACCTGAACGCCTATACCGCGTTATTAAAACGCGATAGCACGCAGGTGGTGGTGGGTTCGCTCAACGACCTGAAAGACGTCTCGGGCGCCAGCCTGATCATGGGCCGCAAGACGATTGCGGGCTCGGTCATCGGCGGCATTAAAGAGACGCAGGAGATGCTGGATTTCTGCGGCAAGCACAACATTGTGTGCGATGTGGAAGTCATCAACATTCAGGATATCAATAAAGCGTATGAGCGCATGCTGAAGAGCGATGTGAAATACCGCTTCGTGATTGATATCGCTTCGCTGAAGAAAGCCGCCTAAACCAGAGCCGGGCGCGTGTCCAGATCGCGGCGGGGGCCAATCCCGCGTGCCGGAATGGGCAATGAGGCAATCACGTCTTCACATTGCCGGGTCATCGTCGGCGTAATATCGCGTAGCTTCTCCAGATTATGCGCGGTAGCGATGCACGCGAACGCACCATGATCGCCAAAGGCGTTTTTCACAAATGCCGGACCAAAATCATGAAACGACAGTTTTTCCAGATCACTGCCCGCCGCGAGGCGGTATGGGAAAACGCGGCCCTGCAAAAGCTTTTCGACCGCCCCCAGGTCAATAAGCCCGGTATAGAGCGTGGTGGCTAACCAGCGGTCATCGGTCGTGCGGGGATCGGCCCGGCAGGGGCCTTCATAGGCTATCTTCAGATTTTGGCCGAAATAATCGATGATGGCCTTAACAAACGCCGGGTCATCATGCGCAATCACACGCCCGATAATCTCGCCGGCATCGCCCAGAATATGTTTGGGTTGGATGCCATAGCTTTGCATGGCATCCCAATCACCTTGCTTAAGCGGCTCGCCCGCGTGGGCGCGTTTATGCGCGGCAGCAAGGCGTGGCGCAATTTCTTCCAGCTTTAAGGAGCCGCTGATGGCTTCTTCAATAAATTCGCGGGCGGCGGCTTTAATGACATCTTCACCGACAAACCCGCCGATAAAACAGGGCTGATGCGTATCGGTGCGCGTGCCGCCAATGAATTTGATGCGCCCATCAATCGGGCTGATGAATTGCAACACCACATCCACCGCCCGGTTTTCCGGAATGGGCCGGCCCTGATCATCGTAGCCAACGCCAAGCACGCCGGGGCCCTTCAGGCCGGTAGGGCCATAGGGATTTTTATAGCCATTGATATTTTCAAGCACCGGGCGCTTGTCCAGCGTCACGAACTGCGCGGGGCCTAGCGCACGAAGTTCGTCCGGGTCGATATACCATTTTTCTGCTTTGGCGCGGGCTTCCCGCGCGGGCGGCATCGCCACATAGGACGGATTGGCGGGATCGCGCTTCACCTGACCATAAGCGGGGGCGACATGGATGTTGTGCGGCGCCGCCAGATAATCATCGTAGGCGCGGCCGGCAGCATCGAGTCGTTCGCTTAATGTCATGCGCGCAGCCTTTAAAAAATGGAACCGAATGAACGAAACTCAAAAATTAATAAGCTTATTATAACACAAAAAACCTGCTTTTGCTGTGCGAATGCGCCGCGCGAGTGGCGCAGATCACACGAAATCGTTTTTGATTTATTTTCAGAAGGCGCGCGTTAATGCGAGCTGGCAAGGCGCTGAATTTTGCCGAACGCGATCTCGTCATTCTCGTGATAGTCGATGGTGCCGACCAGTTGCTGCTTGCCGTTCAGCAGATAGATGCTGGCGGTATGATCCATCGTGTAGTTATCGTTGCCGAGCGGCTCGGCCTTATAATAAATGCGATAGGCCTTGGCCATGATCGCCAGTTCTGCCGGCGAGCCGGTAAGGCCGATGATGCGCTTATCAAACAGGGCCAGATAGCGGCCCATTTGTTCGGGCGTATCGCGCGCGGGATCGATGGAGACGAACACCACATTGATCTTGCTGGCATCCCCGCCAAGGCGGGTGAGCCAGGTACTCATTTCAGTGAGCGTAGTGGGGCAGATATCCGGGCAGGTGGTATAGCCAAAGAACATGACGGTGGGCTTGCCCTTTAAATCCTTGTCGGTAAACGGTTTGCCATGCGTATCGCGCATGACAAACGCGCCGCCGATGCCGCTTAGCCCTTCCGAATACGGCATGATGGGATTTTTTTTATCGACCGCAAAACCCAGCGCCAGGGCGGCCACAAAGGCCACCATGGCAAGCGCCCAGCCGGCGGCGCGGATGAATGAAAGCAGGTTGCGGTTCATGTGGTGTATTCCCCGTTGATCTTCACATATTCAGCCGACAGATCGCAGCCCCAGACGGTTGCGGCGCCTGTGGCAATGCCCAGGCTCACATGGATTTTGACGAATTCCTCTTTGAGCTGCCGGGTAAGTTCCGCCAGCGCGGCATCATTCAGCAGGCGCGGGTAGACTTCCATCGCACCGAAACGGATGACGCATTTTTCCGGGCTGATGTCGGTATCGCTTTCGCACTTGCCGATCGCCATGCCGACCCGGCCCCAGTTGGGATCGGCGCCGTGAATGGCGGTTTTTACCAAAGGCGAGTTCAAAATGGATTTGGCCACGCGCTTGGCCTGCGCATCGTCGCGCGCGCCATCCACGGTGACTTCCAATAGCTTGGTCGCCCCTTCCCCGTCGCGGGCGATGGTCTTTACTAAATGCGTGGCAAGTTCGGTAAGCGCGGTTTCAAATGCTTTTTCATCCACCGCGCCCGCGGCGCCATTGGCCAAAATAATGGCGGTATCGCTGGTGGAGGTATCGCTGTCCACGCTCAGGCAGTTGAAGGTGCGGTTGACGACGCGGCGGAACATCGCATCCAGCGCTGTGGCCTCGATTTTCGCATCGGTCATGAAAAACGTGAGAAGGGTTGCCATGTTCGGCTCGATCATGCCGACGCCCTTGGCGATGCCGGTGATGGTGGCGCCCCCCACCTTGACGCTTGCCTGCTTGGAGACGGTATCGGTTGTCATGATGCCGCGCGCGGCATGGGCGAAATCAGCCGGGCCCATCTGGCCGCCCAGTTTTTTCACCTGCGGCATGATGCGTTCCATGGGATAAAGCCGGCCGATGACGCCGGTGGAGGCAATGAGCACCTGTTCAGCTGGAATATTCAGCGCCGCGCCCACGCCTTTCACGATTTCCAGCGCATCTGCGGCGCCCCTGGCGCCGGTGGCAACATTTGAATTTTTGGAGATGGCAATAATCGCGCGCGCATTGCCTTTGGCAGCGTGCTGGCGGCTTAAGGTCACGCTCGCCCCGGCAAAGCGGCTTTGCGTGAATACGGCGGCGGACGCGCAGGGCATTTCCGAGAAAATGCAGACAAAGTCGTCATCGCTGTTCTTGATGCCCACGTTGGTCACGCAGGTTTTAAAACCTTTGGGGTTGGCAAGCTGTGCAGGGGTGGTCGCGAGGGCCATTATGTTCTCTTGATCAATGCCGGTGTTCCCTTGATTTATAATTGATTGGCCATCTTTATCAACATGGCGAATTTTTTGGCGTGAATGCAGGGATTAATATTCGTGGCGTCTGCCATGGCATGCGGCTAGATTTAAAAAATGCCCCGCAGCCTTTCCGCCCGCATCGCGTTTGCCCGCCAGCTTGGCTTATCGGAAAACCACGCGACGTTGCTGGCAAAGCTCGATACGCCCGCCACAATTCAGGATTTTATTACCGCGCTCCCGGCAAACCTGGAGCCGCAGGGGGATACCTGTTATTCCGTGGCCACCGCCTTGAAACGCAAAAAGGCGCATTGCATTGAAGCCGCCTTCATTGCGGCCTGTGCGCTATGGATGAACGGCGCCAGGCCGCTGCTGATTGATCTGCAGGCCACACAGGATGATGCCGACCATGTCATCGCGCCGTTCCGTGAGGGCCGCTACTGGGGCGCGATTTCGAAAAGCAATCACATCTGGCTGCGCTGGCGTGACCCGGTTTACACAAGCGTGCGTGAACTCGTGATGTCGTATTTTCATGAATATGTGACGGGCGCCAAAAAAACCTTACGCGCCTATTCCGCCCCGTTCGATTTATCGGATTATGAGGCGAAGGAATGGGTCACGAATGCCGATCACTGCTGGGATATGGCGGCAACTTTGGATGCCGGCCGGCATTATCCGCTTATCAGCGCGGGCCAGGCCAAGCGTTTGCGCCAGCGTGATGCGGTGGAAGTAGCGGCCGACAAAATCAGGCAGTACCGGCTTTAAAGCTTTAACGCTTCTTCGAAATGCGGCCAGATCACATCGGGGCGTTCCACACCCACCGAGACGCGGATGCTGGTTTTGTTCATGCCACGGGCGGCCAGATCTTCAAGGCTGGCCTGCCGGTTGGTAGTATGGCCCGGCACGACCACGGCGGTTTGCCGCTGGCCGAGCTGCACGGAATGACTGACCACTCCATCGCGCTGGATTTTTTCAATGAAACGCGGCAACTGGCTTTCGGCATATTTGATATCAAGGAAAAGCACGAAGCCGCTGCCGGCAAAATACTTCCAAGCGCGCATCGAATTGGCCGCAGAGTCAGTACCGGCCAGACGCACCTGGTCCACACCAGGATGTTGCATCAAACGCATCGCCAATTCTCTGGCGTTGTTGCGCATGGCGGTCACGCGATCCTGCAGCCCGGGTAATTCCGCGATGATTTCTTCCGCTACGTGCATCGGCGATACGCATGTACCTTGCCATGTCGCGATTTTGCGCAGCACTGCACCGAACGGCTGCTGCGGCAGCACAACTTTACCGCCATTGAGATAATAGCGGTTAAATATTTCGAATTTCTCCGCCTGCGCGTCCCAGTCAAAGCGGTCGTTCAGCAAAATCACGCCACCCGCCGCGCGGTTCAAACCGCCGCCCGCCTGCTTGGTGAGCGAGACGGTAGCGACATCGGCATATTCAAAGGGATCGAAGCCTGCAAAGCCGGCGGTGAGCGTGTGATCGACCACCAGCGGAATATTATGCGCACGGGCCAGCTTTGAAAGCGGATCGAGATCGGCCACCACGCCTTCCGGGTTGCTGGAGGTTTCGGTGAAAATAACTTTGGTATCAGGGCGCACGCGAAGATTTGCAACGCTGCCGGGATCGAAATGCGTGATTTCATAGCCCGCCTGCTGAAACGCCTGCTTGACCAATACGCCCGTGGTGCCGAACAAACGGCTGGAGACAAACGCATGCCCGCGCCCGCCGGGCGGCATCAGCGCGCTGAGCGTACAGGCATTCGCCGCCTGGCCGGAGGGCATGACCACACAATGCGTGCCGCCGATATACTGGGTAAGCGCCGCTTCCAGCGCACGCGTCACGGAATCGCCGCCGCCGCGGTAATACGATGGCCGCGCCGTTTGAAAAACTTCAATCGCTTCGCTGAGCAGGCCCAGTTCGGGCGCAACTTTGATGGATAAAGGATCGGCCATAAAAATTCTCCGGCGGTGAAATGCGATTTAAAAAATGCTTGTCTGCACAAAGGCTACGACAGGCCGGGAGGAATTACAATTTTTCTGCTGGTAAGCTTAGTTAATCTTACGATCGGCGATTACAGCCTTTGCCCGGAAATCCTTGGTTCCCCTCTAAAATTCAAGAAACAACAGATGCAACCCGATCCATACTGTAATCAGCCCCACACCAACATCGATCATGCGCCATACGGTGGGGTTATTTAGAACCGGCGCAAAATGGCGTGTGAACGCGGCAAGCAGAAAGAAAAACAGAAGTGAAAAAACCTGCGCGCCAAGGCCGAAAGCAACCGCGCTTTGCAGCGGATATTTACTGGAGACCGAGCCGATAATCACAACCGTATCGATGATCGCGCCGGGATTGAGAAGGCTGACCGCCAAGGCCGTGGCAATCAATGTGCCGCGCGAAGCGATGTGGGTTTGGCTTAAATCCTGCCCGCCGCGCCATGCCGCGTAAAACGCCCTGGCGGCAAACCAGAAAAGAAAAGCCGCGCCGCCATAGATAATAATGGCCCGCAGCCACACGATCTTGGCGATATGCTGGCCCACGCCAACAACGCCGAGGGTGATGAGCAAAAAATCGCACAGCGTGAAAATAGCGGCGATCAGCAGCGGGTGTTCCCGCCGCAGCCCCTGCCGGATGAGCATCGCGTTCTGCGGGCCCACGGCAAAAATCACCGAGCCCATCAGCAGGAAGCCCTTGAGGAAGGGAAGGAAATAGTCAGCCATTTGTCAGAACAATTTTGATTTTCATGCCAACAGCCCCCTATGCGTGGCAAGGCATAGGGTATTCTGTGCGGCTGCATGCCGGGGTCAATGAAAATGTAAGCGCATGGCGAGGATTACTTTGCTACGCCCAGGGCGTTGCGCAAAGTTGCAATTTTCTGGTCGTGCGCTAGGGCGCACTCCGGAAAATTGTCGAACCAGAGGGTTCGTCCACCGCCGCCCAACCGCCATTAAAAAAGGGCCCGCAAAGGGGCCCTTTTTTAATGGCGGACGAGAGAGGATTCGAACCTCCGATACAGGTTTCCCCGTATAACGGTTTAGCAAACCGCCGCCTTCAGCCACTCGGCCACCCGTCCGTTGGCATCACAGATAACAGATGGGAACGGTTTGAAAAAGCGGATTTTTCCGGGCGCATGGGAGGCCACAAAAGCCGTTAAAACCGGGCTTAAAGCGCTTTGGAGCGGGCCGCTTCCAATATATGGGGGGCGAGTTCCTTTAACGGGTACTGCTTATCCACGGCGCCGATATCGAAGGCGGCTTTGGGCATGCCGTACACAACGCTTGTGGCTTCATCCTGTCCGTAGTTGGTGGCGCCAGCGCGTTTCATGGCGAGCATGCCATCTGCGCCGTCGCGGCCCATGCCGGTGAGAATGCAGCCAACCGCCTGACGGCCCGCCACCACGGCAACCGATTTAAACAACACATCCACCGACGGGCGGTGGCCGGATACCGCCGGCTCCTGATGAATTTTGCAGATGTAATCCGACCCCTGGCGCGCGAGTTCCAGATGGAAATTGCCGGGCGCAATATAGACGTGCCCCGGCACGATGCGGTCGCCCTGCTCCGCCTCCTTCACCGTGAGCGCACAGAGCGAATTCAGGCGCTGCGCGAAGGACGTGGTGAAGGTGGCCGGCATATGCTGCGTGATTAGAATTGGCGGGCAGTCGGCGGGTAAATTCGTGAGAATTTGCGTGACCGCTTCCACGCCGCCCGTGGATGAGCCAATGGCAATGATTTTCTCGCCCGCGCGCATGGCGGTGTTCGCCATTTTGGCGGCAGCCTGCGGGTGCTGTTTGCGGAACAAGGGGCGCACGCGCGCACGCGCCGCCACATGCACCTTGCGGCGGATTTCTTCGGCGAGTACCGGCAGGTTGTTCTGTAAATCAGCCGTGGGTTTGGCCACATATTCCACGGCGCCCAGTTCAAGCGCATGCAGGGTGGCTTCCGCGCCGCGGATGGTGAGCGAGGAAATCATAACCACGGGCGTGGGCTTGAGGGTCATGATTTTTTCAAGAAATTCCAGGCCGCTCATATGCGGCATTTCCACGTCCAGCGTGATCACATCGGGCGAATGCTGTTTGAGAAGTTCCTTGGCGACCAAGGGATCGGGCGCCTGGGCGATGACCTGAATAGTGGGGTCTTCCTGCAGAATGGCAGTGAGCATCTGGCGCATGACGACCGAGTCATCCACCACCATCACGGAAATCTTCTTCGAATCAACCATACCGCTTAAGTAACGCTAAACCGCATGCCAAGGCAATACGGGATTAATGCGCCGCGATGGCCTTGATATCTTCTTCGTCCACTTCCGTGACCGAGAAAAGGCGGTCTAATGTCAGCAGCGCCACCATACGGTCTTTAATGGTGACAAGGCCGCGTAAATATCCGGAATCGACCGCGCGGTCCATTTCCGGGGCGGGCTTGATGGCGCTTTCTTCCACCGTGAGGATGTCGGAAACCGCATCGACCAGCACGCCGAACACGCGTTCTTCCACCTTGATCATGATGACCACATGGGTGCGCGTGATCTCGGTCTCGCCGCCGCCAAAACGGGCGCGAAGGTCAAAGATGGGCACCATGAGGCCGCGCAGGTTGATGACGCCCCGCACATAATGCGGCGCGTTGGGAAGGCGCGTGGCCGGAATCCAGCCCTTAATTTCGCGCACGGCCATGATGTCGACGCCGTATTCTTCCTTGCCGATCTTGAAGGCAATGAACTGGATGGTGTTCGAGGAGACTTCCTCGCCTTTAGCGCCAGTGACTGCGGGGGGATTAGCCATGGGGTTTCTCCGTTAGGCTGCGTTTTCTTCGTTTTTAACAGGATCTTTGAGAACAGCGGAATCGAGCAGGATCTGGCGCAGGCCAATCACATCGAGAATGAGCGCCACGCGCCCGTCGCCCAGAATGGTGGCCGCCGAGACGCCTTCAATATTCTTGTAGCTGGCTTCCAGGCTCTTGATGACCACCTGCTGCTGGCCCAGCACTTCATCGACCACAATGCCGATTTTATTGCCGCCTTCCACTTCCACCAGCACGATCAGCGCATCTTCCGGATTGGTGATGGCGTTCTTGATATTGAAGATGCTGTGCAGATGGAGAAGGCGAATATATTCGCCGCGTATGTGGATGAGATCGCCGTGGCTCACCAGCTTGGAGATCATGTCGGGCGTGGGCCGCAGCAGTTCGATGATGCTGCCCAAGGGAAGCACATACCGCTCCGCGCCCACCGAGACCACCATGCCATCCAGCACGGCCAGCGTGAGGGGGAGCGAGAGAATGAAGCGCGAGCCCTTGCCGGGGTTGTTGACCACATGCACGCGGCCGCCCAGCGCCTGAATGTTCTTCTTCACCACGTCCATGCCGACGCCGCGGCCCGAGACGTTGGAGACTTTGTCGGCCGTGGAGAAACCGGGCAGGAAGATGAAGTTGTCGATTTCTTCATCGGTGAGCTGCGCATCCGGGCTGATCAGGCCTTTTTCGATGCACTTGGCTTTGACTTTTTCGCGGTTGATGCCGCCGCCATCGTCGACGATTTCGATTTGAATGCGGCCCGAACGGTGTTCGGCAGATAACGTAATCGTGCCTTCCGATGGCTTGCCGTTGGCGACGCGCTTTTCCGGCATTTCAATGCCGTGGTCGACGGAATTGCGGATCATGTGGGTGAGCGGATCGCTTAATTGCTCAATAACCGTTTTATCGACTTCGGTGTTTTCGCCCAGCGTCACCAGCTTGATTTCTTTATTCAGCTGGCTGGCCAGTTCGCGCACCAGACGCGGCATGCGCTGGAACACTGATTTGACGGGTTGCGCGCGCACGCTCATGACGCTGTCCTGAAGTTCGCGCGTGTGCTGCTGCATGGCTTCCAGGCCCTGCAAAAGTTCCGGCTTATCAAGCTCGAGCTCGGAGAGCTGCTGCTGCACCATGGCTTGGGTAATAACGATTTCGCCCACCATGTTGACGAGCTTATCAATCTTATCGAGATCGACGCGGATGGATGTAACGGCGGCGACTTTTTCTTCTTTCTCTGCGCCGGCTTTACCCGCCGCGGGCACTTTGGGCGCGGCGGCGTGTTCATCGTGATGCTCGGTGGCGGGTGCAGCGGCAACGGGCGCGGCTTCCACCGGTGCGGCTTCAACGGGGGCAGCAGCCGGCTGTTCCACTGCGATGCCGGGCATATCGGCAGACTCTTCGGGCGGCGCATCAAGGAAACCATCCATCGGGCCGATGATGAGATCGCAGTCGCCTTCCACAAATTCGAATACTTCGGCGAGTTCTTTTTCCGAACGCTCGGTCTCGATTTCCACCGTCCAGTTTAAATACGCTTCTTCAGGATCGAAGCTATCTAACGTGGGCACGTGGTCGATGGTGCAGAGCAGTTTGGATGTGCCCATCTTTTGCACTTGCCGCAACAGCAGCAGCGGCTCGTTCGCCTTCACGTACAGGGAATTATAGGGCTTGAAGAAAATCATCCAGCGCTTGGCTTTGCTGGCGGGTGCGGCAGGCGCCGCGGGGGCTGCTGCTGGTGCCGCTGCAACGGGCGCAGGGGCCGCAGGGGCCGGCGCGGGAGCCGCGGCGGGTTTAAGCACCTTGGGGGCGCCGCCGACACCGTGCAATTGCGGGTACCATTCGCCAAGGCCATGCAAAATCGGCGCTTCACGGTCGGCGGCCAGTTGCACGTCGCCCTTGGCTTCGCGCACTAAATCCGACACAAGATCGAAGCCTTTCATCAGCAGTTCGTGCTTGGATTTATCCAAGCCGATCTTGCCGCTGCGAAGCGCATCGAGCACCGTTTCAAAACTATGGGTGAATTTCACCAGGCGTTCAAAGCCGAACGCGCCGGCGCCGCCTTTGATGGAATGCACGGCGCGGAAAATCGCGCCCAGCGTATCCGGGCTGGGGTCTTCGGGCGAAAGATCCATCAGGCTTTCTTCGGCCTGCGTTAAAAGGTCGTTCGACTCTTCGAAAAACAGGCCTTTGAATTCGTCCATCTGTCCCATGGGCAGCGCCTATACGGTAACCTTGTTGATGGTGTTGATGAGTTTTTCCGGATTGAACGGTTTGACCAGCCAGCCGGTCGCGCCGGCTTCGCGGCCTTCGCGTTTTTTGTTCTCGTCACTTTCGGTCGTGAGCATAATGATGGGCGTGGCCTTGTGCACGGCATGCACGCGAAGCTCGCGGATGAGCTGCAAGCCATCCATCACGGGCATGTTGAGGTCGGTGACGATGCAATCCACCTTATCGTTCCCCAATACGTTCAGGGCATCCTGCCCGTGTTCCGCCTGCTTCACTTCAAAACCCGCCTGTTTCAGCGTAAAGGCGACCATTTCCCGCATGGTTTTGCTGTCGTCGACCGTCATCACCACCCGACTCATGATGCGGCGCCCCAGCGCTTCAGGGCATCGCCCAAACCAAGTTCTTCCAATACGTCCTTGAATTCCTTGCTGGCGTTATCGACATGCAGCGCCTTGCCCTGCTGCTGCAGCGTTTTTTCCAAAGAGAGCAGCGTTTGCACGCCAAGCGTGCCGATTTTGGCGACGCCTTCGGCATTGAGGCGCAAATCCTGGGATAAATCTTCGCCGCGCGCGACATCGTAGAACTGGATGGCGGCCATGGCATCAAAATCGGCGGGGAGCGTGATCATATGGTAAACAGGCTTTAACGGATGAGCAAAGAAGACGGTTAGCGCTTTCTTACCTCGTATCATGCGAGGTGCTACCAAAAACTTAACACATAACGCCCCGTAGCGCTCACTTTCCGTTACGCTTCGCCGCGATTTTTTCTTTTGTTTTGAAGGCGATGAATGTTCCGCGCGCGCATCAAGAACGCGGTTAAAAACGGGGCCGAATTATCCCCAAAAATCGCGGCATGCAGTCATGCAAATATTCCATTAGCGGAAATTTAACCATATGAAATACAATGCTTTTTTACGATAAATTATTTCAAACTTAGCCTATTTTTTACCCTTATTTGCGATAACGGAAGCATCGAACGAATTCTTTTGGGGAAAGGTGCGGCCATGTCCCTCTCTACGTCTTCTATTACTGCGATGATGGATCTCATCGAAAACAAGCTTAGCTGCATGGCGGTCCATGACCGCGATGACCTGCGTGATAAGGTCAATTTGCAGCGCGCGTTATGCGAACTCTCGACCATGGCGGGCCTGAACCGCGATGGCAGCGAAAACTTTGGCATGGTGCCGCGCCGCGGCCGCCGTCGCCGTTTGCCCGCTGAAAGCTATATCTGATTTTTCTTCTGTTGCTCCGTTAAGCGAACTTCAAACCCGCCGGCTCTAACCGGCGGGTTTTTTATTTCACATGTACGCCCCGTTGAAAAACGGGGCCCATCGATCAGCAATCCGAATGCGTAGAAATGGGCCCCGGCTTTCGCCGGGGCATACCTTAAAGGTTAGCCCTGAAGCTTCTTCTTTAATAGATCGTTGACCACGCCGGGGTTGGCTTTGCCGCCCGTGGATTTCATGACCTGGCCGACGAAGAAGCCGAACAGCTTGTCTTTGCCGGAACGGAATTCGGCAACCTTGTCGGCATTCGCCGCCATCACTTCATCAATGGCTTTTTCCAGAGCGCCGGTATCGCTGACCTGCTGCAGGCCTTTTTCCTGCACGATCGCGCCGGGTTCCTTGCCGGTCGCCAACATATCCTCGAACACTTCCTTGGCGATGCGGCCGGAGATGGTGTTGTTGGAGATGAGATCCACAAGCGCGCCTAATGAGGCCGCGGAGACCGGGCTTTCGGTAATGGTTTTATCCTGTTTGTTGAGGGCGGCAAAAAGTTCGCCCATTACCCAGTTGGCAGCCAGTTTGCCGTCACGGCCTTTGGCGACGCTTTCATAAAAATCGGCGGTATCGCGTTCGGCAACCAGCACGCCGGCATCGTAGGCGGTAAGGCCGTAGTTTTTGATGAAGCGGGCTTTTTTCTCGTCCGGCAATTCGGGCAGCGTTTTCTTGATGCTCTCGACCCAGGCTTTATCGAGCACAAGCGGCAATAAATCCGGATCGGGGAAGTAACGGTAATCATGCGCATCTTCCTTGCTGCGCATGGAACGCGTCTCGCCCTTGGCGTTATCGAATAAACGGGTTTCCTGCTTGATCGTGCCGCCGGATTCGAGAATTTCCACCTGACGGCGGGATTCGTATTCAACGGCTTGCGCGACAAAGCGCATGGAATTCACGTTCTTGATTTCGCAGCGCGTGCCATAGGGCGCGCCGGGTTTGCGGACGGAAACATTCACGTCAGCGCGCATGGAGCCTTCATCCATATTGCCATCGCAGGTGCCTAAATACCGCACAATGGCGCGGAGTTTCTTCAAAAACGCGCCGGCTTCTTCGGCCGAGCGCATATCGGGTTCCGACACGATTTCCATGAGCGCCACGCCCGCGCGGTTGAGATCGATATAGGATTCCGTGGGGTTCTGGTCGTGCAAACTCTTGCCCGCATCCTGTTCAAGGTGAAGGCGCGTGATGCCGACTTTGCGCACGCTGCCATCGGGCAGATCAATTTCAATCTCGCCCTTGCCCACAATCGGGTCTTTGTACTGGCTGATCTGATAGCCGGTGGGAAGATCGGCATAGAAATAGTTTTTGCGATCGAAGATGGAGCGGAGATTAATCTCGGCGTGCAAACCAAGCCCTGTACGCACCGCCTGCTCCACGCAGACTTTGTTGATGACGGGGAGCATGCCCGGCATGCCGGCATCGATGAAGCTGACCTGGCTGTTAGGCTCCGCGCCAAACGCCGTAGCGGCGCCCGAGAAAAGTTTGGAATTGGAGAGCACCTGCGCATGGACTTCCATGCCGATCACTACTTCCCAATCGCCTGTTTCGCCTTTGATATATGACATGTTCTAAATCCTTTACGCCATGAAGGGCGGCTTGGCGTTAAAGCCCGCAGCCTGTTCCAGCACATACCCAACGCTTAAAACGGTTTCTTCATCGAAGGGCCGGCCGATGAGTTGCAAGCCCAGCGGCAGCTTGTTACGCGAGAGGCCGATGGGGAGCGCAAGGCCCGGCAGACCCGCGAGCGAGGCCGGCACCGTGAACACGTCGTTCAGCCACATCTTGATGGGATCATCTTCCTTCTCGCCCAGCGCAAAGGCTTCACTTGGCGCCGTTGGCGTGAGAATGACATCGCATTTCTTGAAAGCTTCCGCGAAATCGTTCGAGATGCACTTACGCACCTTCTGCGCTTTGAGATAATACGCATCGTAATACCCCGCCGACAGCACATAGGTGCCGATCATGATGCGGCGGCGCACTTCCTTGCCGAAGCCTTCGGCGCGGGTGTTGGCGTACATTTCCGGCAGGCTCTTGCCGGCGACGCGCTGGCCGAAACGCACGCCATCATAGCGCGCCAAATTCGACGAACATTCAGCGGGCGCGACGATGTAATAGACGGCCAAAGCATATTTGGTATGCGGCAGGCTGATATCCACGATCTGGGCGCCGGCATCCTTCAAGATCTTGATGCCTTTTTTCCATGCGTCGTCGATTTCAGCGGGCATGCCATCCACGCGGTATTCGCGGGGGACACCAATGCGAAGACCGCCCACGCCGCCCTGCAACGCGGCGACATAATCAGGCACGGCGCGGTTGACGCTAGTGCTATCCATGGGGTCATGGCCTGCCATGGAACGCAGCATGATGGCGCTGTCTTTCACCGTGCGCGTGAGGGGGCCCGCCTGATCAAGCGACGAGGCAAACGCCACGATGCCGTAGCGGGAACACCGGCCATAGGTAGGCTTGATGCCGGTGATGCCGGTATACGCCGCCGGCTGACGGATGGAACCGCCGGTATCGGTACCGGTAGCCGCAATCGCGCCATGCGCAGCGACGGCGGCAGACGAACCACCCGAGGAACCGCCGGGAACGAGTTTGCGATTTGCCGTGGCCGGGTTTTCACCGCTCCACGGGCTGATCACGGGGCCGAAGGCGGAGGTAGCGGTGGAGGAACCCATGGCAAATTCATCCATCGCCAGTTTACCCAGCATCACGGCGCCATCGCGCCATAAATGCGAGGTCACGGTGGATTCATATTTGGGTTTGTAGCCCTTTAAAATATTGCTGCTTGCGGTGGTTTGCACGTCTTTGGTGCAATAGAGATCTTTGATGCCAATCGGCGCGCCATCCAGTGGCCTGGCGGTGCCGTTGGCATAACGCGCGTCGGACTCTTTCGCCTGGGCCAGCGCAATCTCCGGCGTCTCGGTGATATACGCATTGAGCGGGCGGATTTTTTCGACGGCCGCGATATAAGCCTTGGTGAGCTCGGTCGCGCTGAATTTCTTTGCCTTCATGCCCTCAAGCGCTTCGGCAAGGGTCAGCTGGGTCAGGTTGGTCATGGGATTTTTCGCTTCTAAAACTTATTCAATCACTTTGGGAACCACGAAATAGCCGGCGGCTTGTTTCGGGGCGTTGGCCAGCACATCGGCGGCATAGCCGCCATCGGTGACCTTATCTTCGCGTTGCGGCAATTGGGTTTCCACAACGGAGGTGAGCGGTTCCACCTTGCTGGTGTCCACTTCGTTCAATTGGCCGATCCAGGTAAAAATGCCTTGCAGTTCTTTTGCGAGCGGTTCTTTTTCTTCTTCCGTGATGCGAATACGGGCTAGTCCCGCAATGCGGGTCACCAGTTCTTTATCGATTTTGGCGTCGGTGGTCATGTCTCTGGCGGGGGATAAAGGTTATTGCTATATAAGCTCCGCATCTTAATTTAAATGCAGCAAAACACAACCCTTCGACTTGGCCGCTTATGCCCGTTCATCCCTGGCCGCATCTGTTAAAACGCCTTAAAAAAGGCCATGCCGTGCTGGGGCTGGATGTGGGCAGCCGCACCATTGGCGTTGCCATCAGCGACCCTGACTGGCAGCAGGCCATTCCCCTTGTCACCATCCAGCGCGGCAAATTAACGCAGGATCTGGCCCAGCTGGCCGAGATTGCGAAAATGCGCGACATCGGGGGTTATGTGATCGGCATGCCGCTGCATCTGGATGGCGGCAAGAACGCGTCGTCGGATGCGGCAGAGCTTTTCGCTAAACAAATGCACGATCATGCCCCGCTATTCCCGCGCATGCCGGAAGTGAGTTTTTACGATGAACGCCTCACAACCGCGCAGGCGGAACGCTTTTTGATAACGCAAGCCGATGTGAGCCGCAAGCGGCGCGGCGAAGTCATTGATAAAATCGCGGCGCAAATTATCCTGCAGGCCGCGCTGGATATGTATAACAAAGCCAAATGATGAAATATCTTTCCCCGTTGCAGCATCTGGTGCTGCCAATGCTGTTTCTTATTCTGGGCCCGATGATGGCGGAGGCCCCGCGCCTGCTCACCATCTGGCTGGGCGTGGCGTTTGCGGCGTGCCTGCCCATCTGCATCGCGCATTTTAATACCGTGCGCCATTCCGTGCAGCACAAGACGCCGATCATTTTGCTGATTGCGCTTGGCTTCAGTTGTCTCAGCGTTTTATGGAGCCCCAGCGCACGCGCCGATGATATGGCGTGGGGGCTGGTATTGGCCATTCTGGGCGGGGCGGCGGTGCTGCTGGCGGCCGAACTGATTGATGCGCGCGCACAAAAGCGCATCGAGACCTGCTTCATGATTGGCTGGGCGATTGGCTTGGTGGTGCTGGTGGGCGAGCTGGCGTTTGGCCATCCCCTCTTCCGCATGGTCAATCATCCGGGCAGCGGCGAAATGCTCACCGAAGCCGTAACCAAGCGGGGTGTTGCGCTGTATGCCCTTAGCATCTGGCCATTTGCGTTTGCGCTTTCGCACAAAAAACCGTGGCTGGGAAAAGCGGCGGTCATCGCGTTCTTTCTGCTGGCCGCGTTTCTCACCAGCCGGTCGGCGCTGTTCGCGATGTTCGTGGGATTGGTGGTTTTATTTTTCGCGCATTATCAGGTCGCGCTCACGCGCTGGGTATTAATGGTAGTCGTGGTGTTCGGCCTTTTGTTCACGCCGGTGCTGGCGACCATGCTGCCCCTGGCGCCGCAGGAATTTACCGGCAGGTTCTTCGATAGCGCCCAGCACCGCATGAAAATCTGGGCGATCACGGCGCGCCATGTGGCGGATCATCCCATTTTCGGCAATGGGCTGGATGCCTCGCGCGGGATTGAAAGCACCGTGCGGGACGAAGCCGCCAGTTACATGCCGGCGGGTACTTCCGTGATCAGCCAGCACCCGCATAACGTGTTTCTGCAAATCTGGCTGGATTTAGGTCTGGTCGGCGCGCTGCTGTGGGGCTGGCTGTTATTATGGATGGCCGACCGCACGCGCTTTTTACCCGCGGAACTTCAGCCTTATGCGCTTGCTGCCTGCTATGCCGCCATCTGTATGCTCAATACCACCTATTCGATTTTGCAGGCGTGGTGGTCGGCGGGGCATGTGGCCGTAGCCGCCCTGCTGCTGTGCCTTGCCTATAATAAATCGCGCAGCGCCGCGACCAGCGGCACATCGGCCGGCGGCATTTCGTAATTATTCATCTCATTCACCCGCACCCAGGCGAGCTGCTGGCCTTCATGCGGCGTTGGCGTGCCCTGCCAGACGCGGCAGATATAAAGCGGCATGAGGAGATGAAATTTTTCGTATGCGTGGCTCGCAAAGGTTGCGGGATATAAACACCCCGGGCTGGTTTGCACGCCGAGTTCTTCTTTTAGTTCGCGGCACAACGCCATTTCCGGCGTCTCGTTTGCATTCACCTTGCCGCCGGGAAATTCCCATAAACCCGCCATATCCTTGCCTTTGGGGCGCTGCGTGAGCAGCACGCGGCCATCCGCATCGAGAATGGCGCAAGCCACCACCAGCAGCACAGGTTGGGGTTTAACGGGCGGAAGGGTGACATCAACGCAGGACATCGCGGCAGTTTATGCCAAGCTACTATCATAAGAAAAGCCTCATCCCGGAAGACGCGAAGCGGCTATCCGGGATCCATATCGGCCAAGCGGCCAGATGGATCCCGCATCAAGTGCGGGATGAGGCAAATAAATAAAACAAAACCCCCGCTGTTTTGCAGCGGGGGTTTGAATTTAGAAAAGAAGTAAACTTACTTCTTGTCGGCAGGAGCCGGGGCCGCAGCATGCGCTGCGCCTTCGGCCGGAAGCGGCTTGCCATCGAGACCGAAGGTCTCGATCTTGGCATCTTTACGCAGGCCTTCGATGTACTGGTTGGCCATTTCGTCGGCCATCATGTTCTCGATCGCGGGCTTCAGTTCTTCCATGGTGATCTTGCGGCGGTCTTCCACCTTGATCACGTGGTAGCCGAAATCGGTCTTCACCGGGGTTTTGCTGGTCTCGCCGACTTTCATGGCGAAAGCGGCCTTGGCAAATTCCGGCACCATCTTCGATTTGGTGAAGTAGCCGAGTTCGCCGCCTTGCGCAGCGGAACCCTTATCGGCCGACTTTTCAGCGGCGAGCTTGGCGAAATCGCCGCCCTTGGCGAGCTGCGCGATGATGTCTTTGGCTTCCGCTTCGGTCTTGACCAGAATGTGGGCGGCCTTCACTTCTTCTTCGATCTTCGATTTATCGATGCTGTCGTACTTGGCTTTCACCTTATCGTCGGTGATCATCGACTTCACCTTGGCGCGCAGCACCATGTCGGTGAGGATGCGTTCATCGGAACGCGCTTCGCGCTGCTTGAAATCATCGCTTTGATCCAGCTTCTGCTTCTTGGCTTCGGCCAAAAGTAAACGGCTATCCACCATACGTTCCAGCAGCTTGGGGTAAATCTGGTCGACCGGGATCTGCTGGAGCTGCGGCGGCAGGGAGGCCAGTTCGCGCATCACATCCGACTTCTTGATTTCGGAACCGTTGACGCGGGCCAGCACGGTATCGTCGTCGGCATGCGCCAGCATCGGCATGGCAAGGCTGCCAGCAAGCGCGAGGCTGAGGAGAAGCTTGTGTGTCATTCGTCGTCCTTTTTTTGAAGAAAACCTTGGGTGAATTAAGCCGGGAAAAGCGGGGCTTGAAAGCGGCCTGATTGGCGCCCACCTGATGTAGCAAGCGATGCCGCCTCTCGCAAGGCCCCTCCCTTGCCGGCTGGGCCC
This sequence comes from Pseudomonadota bacterium, assembly GCA_048498415.1. Lineage (GTDB taxonomy): Bacteria > Pseudomonadota > Alphaproteobacteria > UBA9219 > RGZA01 > JBEHYA01. Next base: position 19,195 of record JBEHYA010000001.1, on the reverse strand, counting down.
TGTTTAAGCGTTAAAAAACGGCGTTTCTGCGGCATGGATAGGCGATATAAGGGCCATTAAGCCTTGCATTCGCCCCATTCAACCGCTTTATTGTGGACGACTTCAATTAACACTCAGGAAAACGCCATGCTGGGCAATCTTGCTCGTTCCCTTTTTGGTTCCGCCAATGACCGCGTGGTCAAGGATTTACGCCCTATTGCCGCGGCGGTGAACGCGCTGGAAGCCAAATATCAGGGCATGGGTGACGAGGCGCTGCGCGCCGAATCGGATGCGCTGCGCGCCCGCGCCAAGAATGGCGAAAAATTAGACAAGCTGATGCCCGAAGCTTTTGCGCTGGTGCGCGAAGCCGCCAAGCGCACGCTGGGTCAGCGCCATTTCGATGTGCAACTGATGGGCGGCGCCGTGCTGCATCAGGGCCGCATCTCGGAAATGAAAACGGGTGAAGGTAAAACGCTGGTCGCCACCCTGCCCGCCTACCTGAACGCGCTGACGGGTAAAGGCGTGCATATCATCACCGTGAACGATTATTTGGCAAAACGCGATAGCGGCTGGATGGGTCAGGTGCATCGCTTCCTGGGCCTCACGGTCGGCTGCATTGTGCATGATATGACCGAGCAGGAACGCCGCGATGCGTATAACTGCGATATTACCTACGGCACAAACCACGAATTCGGCTTTGATTATTTGCGCGATAACATGAAGTTCCGCGCCTCGGAACTGGTGCAGCGCCCGTTCAACTTCGCGCTGGTGGATGAAGTGGATAGCATTCTGATTGATGAAGCGCGCACGCCGCTGATCATCTCCGGTCAGGCGGAAGATTCTTCGGCGCTGTATGAAAAAGTGAATGCGATTATCGCGGCCAACTTAAAACCGCAGCATTACGAAAAAGACGAAAAGCACCGCACCGTGACGCTGACCGAAGCCGGCATGGAAGAAGCCGAGCAATGGCTGGGCGATGCCGGCATGCTGCAGCCGGGCGGGCTTTATGCCAGCATCAATGTGAATGTGCTGCACCACATGCAGCAGGCGCTCCGCGCCCACACGCTGTTCACGCGCGATGTGGATTACATTGTTAAAGACGGCCAGGTGATGATCATCGATGAATTCACGGGCCGCATGATGGAAGGCCGCCGTTATGGCGAAGGCCTGCATCAGGCGTTGGAGGCCAAGGAAGGCGTACAGATCGAGCGCGAAAACCAGACGCTGGCCAGCATCACCTACCAGAATTATTTCCGCCTGTATCCCAAGCTGGCCGGTATGACCGGCACGGCGATGACGGAAGCCGCGGAATTCGAAGAAATTTATAATCTGTCGGTCGTGGAAATTCCCACCAACGTACCGGTCTCGCGCGTGGATGATGAAGACGTGGTCTTCCGCACGGCGCAGGAAAAGTACGATGCGATTGTGGAACTGGTGGAAGAATGCCGCAAGAAAGGCCAGCCGGTGCTGGTTGGCACCGTCTCCATCGAAAAATCGGAAATTCTTTCCGAGCAGATGAAGAAGCACAAAATTCCGCATAACGTTTTGAACGCCCGTTACCACGAGCAGGAAGCGTATATTATTGCCCAAGCCGGCCGCCCGGGCGCCGTGACGATTGCGACCAACATGGCAGGCCGCGGCACCGATATTCAGCTGGGCGGCCACGTGGATATGCGCATCCAGCAGGAACTGGCGGATGTGACGGATGAAAACGAGCGCAATCGCCGCATTCAGGAAATTCGCTCCGAAGTTGAAACCGCGCGCGAGGAAGTACGGAAAGCTGGCGGTCTCTGTGTGATCGGTACCGAGCGTCATGAATCCCGCCGCATCGATAACCAGCTGCGTGGCCGTTCGGGCCGTCAGGGCGATCCCGGCGCATCGATTTTCTTTCTGTCGTTGCAGGATGATTTGCTGCGCATTTACGGCGCCGACCGCATGGATGCGATGCTGGCAAGCTTAGGCCTGCGTGATGGCCAATCCATCAACCACCCGTGGATTACCCGGGCGCTTGAAAAGGCGCAGGAAAAAGTGGAAGCGCGTAACTTCGATGTGCGCAAGAACCTGCTGAAATTCGATAACATCATGAACGACCAGCGCAAGGTTATTTACGAACAGCGCCGCGAGATCATGGCCGCCGATAACGTGTCGGAGACCATTGTTTCCATGCGCGATGATGTGATCACGGCGCTGGTGGCGCAGGCCATTCCGCCGAATTCCTACCCCGAGCAGTGGGATCTGGCTGGCCTGCAGGCGCGCGCGCATGACGTGCTGCATCTCGATGTGCAGGTGGAAGACTGGGGCAAGGAAGCCGATTTCTCGGATGCCATGGCCAGCCAGCGCTTAAAGGATGCGGCGGAAGCCCGCTATAAAGCCCGCGCCGCCAGCCTGCCGGAAGGCGCGCTGCCGCAGGTGGAAAAGATGGTGCTGCTTTCCACCCTTGATCAATTATGGAAAGACCATTTATTGCAGCTGGATCATTTACGCAGCGGCATCGGCCTGCGTGCTTACGGCCAGCGCGACCCATTGAATGAATATAGCCGCGAAGCCTTCGATCTGTTCAGCGGCATGCTGGATAATTTGCGCGTGCAGGTGACAAGTAATTTGCTGGTCGCCCAGGCGCAGGTGATGAGCGAAGAAGAAATGGCGGCCAAGCTTTCCGCGCAGAAAACGGTGGAAAGCGACGGCAGCGCGGATGATGAATTGCCCCCCGGCATGCGCCGCGACGCTGCGCCCACCGCCTATGGCAAGGAAGCAACCCGCGTTTCCGCCGCACCGTTCAACAAAAACGACCCCAGCACATGGGGCAAAAGCCAGCGCAACGCCCCCTGCCCATGCGGTTCCGGCAAGAAATACAAACATTGCCACGGCAAGTTTGAATAAAGAAAAAGGCCCCACTAAAGAAAAAGGCCCCACATTGCGGGGCCTTTTTATTGCACGGGTATTTTCTTATCGCCAGTCACACGGGCCATCCTGGCCGATGGTAGCATTGAAGGGAATGCCAAAATTGCTTTTGGGTGAGAGCTGCACCTTGCCTTTTGCCACGCCGCCGGCTTTTAAATCCAGCGCATCAAATGTCACAATGGCATTGATAGGATTTGACGGGCTGTTGCCATGCGCATCAGGCATCGTTACCTGGGCGGCACTGCCAATTTTATTGTTATCGATGGCCATTACGCGCGCGCCCTTCTGCAACTCCTGATAACCCGGCGTATATATCAGAATGGAAATAACCAGATCCAGCGCTTCCACATGCAAACGCAGCGCCGGCTTATCCCGCGCCGTGCAGGTAATTGCGACAGAAGTTGGTTCGGCGTAGGCCGGGCCATGCCAGCCGAGCATGGCCAGCAGAAAAACGAGCAGACCCTTATAAGGCTTAACCCTTGCGGATTTCATGGATGAAGTTGTCCATGAGCATGCGGAGCTGTTCGGCTTTGGTCGAAAGTTCGTCCGAAGCGCCCAGCACCTGGCGGCTGGCTTCGCCGGATTCGCTCGCGCTAGCCGAGAGGGCCGTGATGTTGCGCGAGACTTCCTGCACGCCGATCGAGGTCTGCTGCACGTTGTCGGTGATTTCGCGCGTCGAGGCCGACTGCTCTTCCACCGCCGCCGCGATCGACTGCGAGATGGCGTTGATGTTGTTGATCGTCTCGGAAATATCGCGAATGGCTTTGACGGCATCGTTGGAATTATTCTGCATGCCGGCGATCTGTTCGGAGATTTCCACCGTCGCCTTGCTGGTCTGGTCGGCCAGGCTTTTCACTTCCTGCGCCACCACCGCGAAGCCCTTGCCGGCATCGCCGGCGCGGGCCGCTTCAATCGTGGCGTTGAGGGCCAAAAGGTTGGTCTGCCAGGCGATATCCTGAATGAGCTTGACCACGTTATCGATGTTCTTGGCGGATTCCGACAGGCCCATGACGATGTTGTTGGTCGACATCGCCCGTTCCACCGCTTCACGCGTGGTATTAGCCGAATCTTCAACCTTGCGGGCGATTTCGTTGATGGCAGCCAGCAGCTGTTCCGCCGCATGCGCGACGTTGGTCACGCTGGCGGTGGCTTCTTCCGTGGCGGCCGCAACGGCCGTGGCGCGCTGCGCCGAGCCATCGGACAGCACGGTGAGGTTTTCGGAGCTGGAGCGAAGTTCGGTTGCCGCGCTGGAGACGGTTTCCACCACGCCGCCCACGCCGGTTTCGAACCGGTCGGCCAGCTTGCCCATTTCCACCTTGCGCATTTCGGCCAGCGTTTCCTGTTCCTTCTTGGCGCGTTCGGCGACGCTGTCTTTAATGCCGGTCACGGCGCGGCTGATATCGCCGATTTCGTCGCGGCGCGTACCGCCCGGCACTTCAACTTCCAGTTCGCCGCCGGCCAGACGGCCCATGGCGGCCACCAGCTTGGTCAGCGGTTTGTTGATGGAACTTGTCACCATAAAGAGTAACGCGAAAGCGAGGAGGAACAGCACGCCGGCAATGATCAGGCTACGAATTTCCGTCGCACGGAAACCGCCGATGCGTTTATCCAGCAGGCGCGTGAGCTGTTCTTTAGAATCGTCGCCCAGGTGGTCGGCGGCGGTCACCAAGGTATTAAACGCTGTTTCAACCTGTTCTTGCGAAATGTTTTTTAAATCTTCCGCTTTGAGAAGGGCCGTCACCTCGTCATTAAATGTCTTGGCGGCATCTAATACCTTGTCAAAATCGGTAGCAAGATGTTCGCGCAGCGAGCCATCGGTATTGTTGGCAAATGCTTTATCGCGGTTGGCTTTAAGGCCATCAATATACCCATTGATGCGGGCCTGCGAGACCATCAGGCCATCATGTTGGTCGGGGGAAACTTTGCCATCGCGAAAGCTGGCCATCATATCGGTATAGACGTCGCTTAATTCCATAAGCGTACTGGGTACTTTCACCACCACCGTGTCCATGATGTAAAAGCTGTCCATGTCGGGATCGAGCGTGAGATTGGATTTATCAGAAATTTCCGTCACCAGATCCACGGCGCGGTCCAGTTTGAATTCAATGCCCTGCGCATCATCAATCGCCTTCAGGCCTTCCTTGCTGGCATACGGCGATTTATCGGAAGCTTTTTTAAGTTCGGCTAACACCGCATCAAATTTCGCATAGGGGTTGGATTCGCCCTTGTGCTCCGCGATGTTGCCCTGCACGCCGGCCAGCACCAGATTTTCGGCTTCATCCATCAAATCGCTACCATCGCGCTCCGCCTGGCTGAAGGCGATCTGCGCTTCGTTGGCGTTCAGCAGTTGAACCATCAGATAAACCGAAGGAATAATCATGATGAAGGCAATGGCCAACAGCTTGGGAAGAATGCGGATATTATTGAGGGATAAAGACATGAAAGGGCTCGCCTTTAAGCAGGTGGGCAGCGTGAAGATGCTGGGGGAACATTCCCCACATCATTTTTTTATAAGCTGGAATGCTTAACGAATACTTGCAAGAAATTTTGCCCGCGCGTGCGTATGCACAGGAAAACAGTTCCGAATATGAAATGTTCGGGAAACGTTTCGAGGGATGTTACGCTAGCGATTGCATGCGCGTCATGCGCTGTAACAACTTATGCGCTGAGCGCCTTCTGGCCCATGCCAAGAAACTTTTCGTGGCGATTCTTCAAAAGTTTTTGCGCATCCGTGCCGATCAGATCGCCAAGATGCTTCTCAATCGCATTTGCGATATTGGCGATTGTCTCTTCCGGGGCCCGGTGGGCGCCGCCCAGGGGTTCGGCGATAATTTCATCAATCACGCCAAGCGTTTTCAGGTCTTCCGACGTCAAACGCAACGATTCGGCGGCTTCCGCCGCATGGGTGGCGCTGCGCCATAAAATAGAGGCGCAGCCTTCCGGCGAAATCACCGAATAAATTGAATGCTCAAGCATCAGCACACGGTCGGCCGCGGCAATCGCAATAGCGCCGCCGCTGCCGCCTTCACCAATAATAACGGTCACAAACGGCACAGGGATTTGGAGGCACACATCAATGCCGCTGGCAATGGCTTCCGCTTGCCCACGCGCTTCCGCATCCACGCCGGGGAACGCGCCAGCGGTATCGACCAGCGAGATGACCGGAATATTGAAACGCGCCGCCATATTCATGAGGCGCTGCGCCTTGCGGTAGCCTTCGGGTTTGGCCATGCCGAAATTATGTTTGATGCGGCTCTCGGTATCATGGCCGCGCTCATGGCCTAGAATCATGACGGGTTGCCCGCGGAAACGGCCGAGGCCGCCGATGATGGCGTAATCTTCACCAAATAAACGGTCGCCCGCCAGCGGCACAAAATCTTCGATCAAAGCGTTGATGATTTGCTGGGTATGCGGGCGGTTGGGATGGCGCGCGACCTGCACTTTTTGTGATGGGGACAGCTTGGCGTAAAGCTGCTTCAGCTGGCGATCCAGCTTGCCCTTCAGCTTGGCGACATCGCCGGCGATATCGACATTGCCGGCGCCGGCCAGATGGCGAAGCTCTTCGATCTTGGCTTCCAGTTCGGCGATGCTGTGTTCGAATTCGAGAAGGTGCATGTATCTATCTGGCCGGGGTTGAGGGGTAGGGTTTAGGCGAAATTGAAAATAAACTCAAATACTTTCACCCGCCGCCCTGGAAGCCGCGGCTAGCCTCTTTTCTTGGCAAGCGGATGGTGTTTTTCCACCGTTACTTTCAAATGATCGCGCACGACATGGGTGTAAATCTGCGTGGTGCCAATATCGGCATGGCCCAGCATGGTTTGCAGCGCGCGCAAATCCGCGCCGCCCGCCAGCACATGCGTGGCAAAGGCATGGCGCAGCGCATGCGGGTGGATTTTCTGGTGGGGCACGCCCGCTTTAACCGCCACATCCTTGAGCATTTGGTAAAACCGGATGCGCGTGACAAAACCTGCCTTGCCGGTGGATGGAAAAAGAAACGCGGAGGTTTTGCCTTTGCCGATGAATGTGGCGCGGACTTTCAGATAATCCTGCAAGGCATGGCGCGTGGCTTCCGATAACGGCACCAGCCGTTCCTTCTCGCCCTTGCCGCGCACAATCATGGCGCGGCTGTCGGGGCGGAGCGCGGAGAGCGGCAGGCTCACCAGCTCGCTCACGCGAAGGCCGGAACCGTAGCCGAGTTCCAGCATCAGGCGCAGGCGAATATTTTCGGGCGCGTCGCCTTCCACGGCCGTGAACAACCTTTCCATTTCTTCCGGGCTCGGCACGCCGGGCAGGCTGCGGCCAAGTTTTGGCGCATCAATCTGGGCGGTGGGATCGTCCTTGCGTTTACCTTCGGAGATCAGGAAACGGTAATATTGGCGCAGGCTCGAGAGCTTGCGCGCGCGGCTTTTGGCGGCGAGGCCTTCCAGGGAACCAACAAAGCCAGTGACATCTTTTTGCCCAGCAACAGCGATATCGATTTTGTGGCGGGAGAGCCAGCTGGCGGCCTGCTGGATATCGCGCAAATACGCATCCAGCGTGTGGCGGGAGGCGCCGCGTTCCGCCACCAGCATGTCGCGGAAGGCATCGAGATAGGAAAGTTCAAGAACCGGCTTTTTGGCGGGCATTTGTCAGCGACGCTGGAAAAGTTTTTCGATATCGCTTTTCTTGAGTTCGATATAAGTGGGCCGCCCGTGGTTGCACTGGCCGGAATGGGGCGTGGCTTCCATCTGGCGGAGAAGCGCGTTCATCTCATCGCGGTTCAACGCCCTTCCAGCGCGCACCGAGCCGTGGCAGGCCAGCGTCGCACAGACATATTCCAGTTTTTCCTTCAGGCTCGATGGCATATCCCACTCCGCCACATCTTCGGCAAGATCGCGGATGAGACCCTGAATGTTGGCTTTGCCCAAAAGCGCCGGCATTTCATGCACGGCAATGGCGCCCGAGCCAAAGGATTCAATCACCACGCCCCATTCAGCAAGCTCGGGGGCTTTGGCGAGTAAACGTTTGGCTGCGGCTTCGCCAAGTTCCACCACTTCGGGAATAAGCAGGCCCTGCCGTTTGACGCCGCCTTCTGCAAGCGCAGCTTTCATGCGTTCATACACAAGCCGTTCATGCGCGGCGTGTTGGTCGACCAGCACCAGCCCATCGGGGGTTTGCGCGACGATATAGGTTTCATGCATCTGCGCCACCGCAGCGCCCAGCGGGTAATCGCTGGGTTCCGGCGCGCTGTAAGCGGGGAGACTATCGTTGGCCGGCAGGTTGCCCGAGCGTGCATCGGGGCGCGCAATGTCACTGAAGCCGGTGATGGCTTGCTGAGGTGCATTGTAGGCGAAGGCGGGCGCAAAATTTTGCGGCACGTAAGCCGGGCTCCCACCCACTTGCTGACGGAACGACTGCAGCGCGGCATCGCTGAGCGTATTCGATGTGACCTGTGCGTGGCCATGCAGATGATGGCGGATGGTGGAAACAATAAGGCCGCGGATCAGCGCATTATCCTGAAAGCGCACTTCCAGTTTGGCGGGGTGCACGTTCACATCCACGGTGTCTTGCGGCAAATCTAAAAACAATGCGACGACCGCATGACGGCCATGTGGGATCAGATCGCCATAAGCGCCTTTGATGGCACCCAGCAGCAAACGATCCCGCACCGGCCGGTTGTTGACGAAGAGATACTGTTCACGCGCATGCGCTTTGTTGAGCGTGGGCAACCCAATCCAGCCGGTAAGCCTGGAGCCCTCTCGCACCGCTTCAACCGGCACGGCATTGGCGGCGAATTCCGCGCCTAAAACCGCGCCTAAACGCGCGCGGCGTTGTTCGGGCAGCAGGCCCGGAACCGCTTCCACCCGCCAGGGGCGGCGGCCTTCTTCAACAAGCGAAAATTCCACCTGCGGCCAGGCCATGGCGATGCGTTCCACCGCTTCTAAAATATGGTCGTATTCCGCGTTGGTGGATTTGAGGAATTTCAGGCGCGCGGGCGTGGCGTAAAACAAATCGCGCACCTCAATGCGTGTGCCGGCATTGAGTGAAGCGGGCACGGGTTCGGAAACCTGCCCGCCTTCCCCGCGGATTTCCCATGCTTCGCTGCTGCCTTTGGCGCGGCTGATAATGGATAGGCGGCTCACCGCGCCGATGGAAGGCAGCGCTTCGCCGCGAAAGCCGAAGGAATTGATTTGCAGCAGATCATCGCTTGGCAGTTTCGAGGTGGCATGGCGCTGGATGGCAAGCTTGAGTTCTTCGCGGGTCATGCCCTGCCCATCATCCTGCACCATAATGCTGCCAAGACCGCCTTCGCGCGTGACGATTGAAATACGCCGCGCGCCGGCATCGAGGGCGTTTTCAACCAGCTCTTTGACGGCCGCGGCGGGGCGTTCCACCACTTCACCGGCGGCGATTTGATTGACGAGATGGGCGGGTAAAAGGCGGATCATTCGAAAGCACCAAGAATCGGTTATGTCTTTCGAGTTTAACATAATGCGGCGCGGGTCAAAACGCCTGTGAAACGCTTAGAAAAGCGCGCCTTCGGTCACCGCGCCGGTCATATCCGCCATATCGAGGACGGCGCCGCGCAAGTCCGCGCCGGTAAGGTCGGCATCGGCAAAACTGGCTTGGCGTAAATCCGCGCCGCCAAAACGGGCATAGCGCAGATTGCAGCGGCTTAAATCGGTACGGATGATTTTGCCTTCCGGCAATTTCAGCGGGCCCAGCTGCGCCTGCCGGAAATTACCGCGCGCCATGTTGGATCCGGTGAAGTCGCCGCCGCGCATATCCGCGCGTTCAAAATCGGCCAGACGAAAATCGCAGTCGCGGAATTCCACCGCCTGCAACCTGGCGCCCGCAAAACGCAAATGAAAGAAAATGGCCTGACGCGCTTTGGCCATGGTGAGGATGGTATCGGAGAAATCCACGATCGCGCCGCCATGGGCACGCAAATCATAGCGCGTTAAATTCATGCGCTGGCCTTCCGCGCCCTGGCTCACGATCCATTTCTGGTGCTGCTTGAGCCACATATCGAAGGGAAACGGCGCATCGTCCAGTTCGAGGCCCTGCACTTCATCGCGGAGCGCCCCGTGCATATCGACTTCCGCCAGTTCCACGCCGTTTAAATTGGTATCGAGCAGCACGGCGTTCCGCAGGCTTACATTCTGCATATTGGCAAGCGATAAATCCGTGCGCTCTAAAATCGCGCCGGATAAATTGGCGCCGCGCATCATTGCCTTGGTCATACGGGCGTTGGTAAACAAGGCTTCGCTGGCATCCACATATTCGGTGATGATACCGCCATCGTTGCTGGCTTCGCTTTTGACCATGCTGATATTGCCGCGCCTGTCTTTGGTGGCCATCATGCCTTCGCGCATATCGGCGGCGGTTAAATCCGCATCGGTGAAATTGGCGCCCGATAAATCCGCGCCACGGAAATCAGTGCGCAGGAACGTGCCACCGGTGCAATCGGCCCGCATGAGCGAGGCCACGAAAAACATGCAGCCATCCATGTTGGTGTGCCGCAAATCGCAATCGATCAGCGCGCACCCCGTGAAATCGGCGCCCGAGAGATCAGCACGGCGGAAACTAAGCCCGCTAAGATCGCAGTAATTGAAGATGGCGCGGCCGCCGCCCACCCGGGCCTGACGGAACATGGTGTGCTTTTGAATGGCGCGGTCGAGCTCTTCCTGGCTCGTGCGGCTGAGATTTTTCTGATCGATATGAATAGCCATCTTCGCCCCAATTCTGGGCAAACGGCGTTTAAGATTTTCTTAAATGCGCGATAAGGCCTTGAAGCGTTGGATCAATGCCGGCGCCTTGTTTGCCGGCTAATGCTTGCGCCAATGGCCCCGCCAAGGTTTTACCCAGCTCCACGCCCCATTGGTCGAAGGGGTTGATGTCCCAGAAAACGCTTTCGGCGAAAACCTTGTGTTCGTATAGCGCAATGAGCTGACCGAGCGCGCGGGGGCTTAGTTCATCCATCACCAACAAACTGGAAGGTCGGTTGCCTTCGAAGCGGCGGTAGGAAGGCTGGCTGGAATCCTTGCGGCCAAAGGCCAGCGCGTTGGCTTGCGCGAGCGCGTTCGCCAGCAGCGCGGCGTGCTGGTCGGTATGCGCGTGCGCGGCTTTTCGCACGCAGATAATATCGGCGGGCACAATCTGGTTGCCCTGATGCAGCGCCTGCATAAAGGCATGCTGTGCGGGCGTGCCGGTCGCACCAAACACCACGGGCGCCGTGGCATAGGAAATTTCCGCGCCGGTCTGGTCGGTGTGTTTACCGAGGCTTTCCATTTCCAGCTGCTGCAAATAAGCGGGGAAATAACTCAAGCCTTCTGCATAAGGCAGCACGGCGCGCGCGGTATAATTATTCGCGTTGATGTTCCAGATGCTGAACGCCGCCATGAGGGCGGCAAGGTTTTTATGCAAGGGCGCGCTTTGCACATGCGCATCCATCGCCGCGCCGCCCGCCAAAAATTCTTCAAACGCCTTACGGCCCATCGCGCACATAGCCGGCAGGCCGATCACCGACCAGATGGAATACCGCCCGCCGACCCAGTCCCACAGGCTATATATATAGGTATCACTTATGCCAAAAGCCTGGGCGGCGGCGGGGTTGGCGGTGAGCGCCGCTGTTTGTTTGGCCCAGCCCGCGCCCAGCCACGCTTTAAGCGCGGCGGCATTCAGCATCGTCTCCGACGTCGTGAAGCTTTTGGACGCGAGAAACACAAACGTGCGGGCGGGATCGAGGGTTTTTAAAAGCGCATCCATCGCCGCGCCGTCGATATTGGAAATAAAATGCAGGCGCGGGCCCTTGCCGTCGCCGCAGGCTTCCACCAGCAGGCGCGGGCCAAGGTCGGAGCCGCCGATGCCCACGTGAATGATATCGGTGATTTGTTTGCTACTGCGCAGCTCTTCGGCGAACGCTAATGCTTTTTCCCGCTCCGCCACAATGGCGGGCATGACATTTTCGCCTTTTACTTTGAAATTCGCTTTGGCACCGGCACGCAGCGCCATGTGCAGCGCGGCGTGGTTTTCGCTGCGGTTAACAGCTTCGCCCGCGAACAAAGCGGCGAGCCGGGTTTTATATTGCTGGCTCTCCAGCAGTTTTAGCAGGGCATCAAGGGTCGCCACATCGAGGCGCTGGCGGGAGAAATCCAGCAGCAGGTTTTCAGCCTGCGCATGAAACGCATCAAACCGCGCCGGGGCGCCGGCGAAGTGCTGCGCCAGGCTGGGCATGGTCTTGGCTTTTTGGGCGAGTTGCGGCCAGAGGGGATTGGAGACGAGCTGGGTCATGAAAGTCAGAGAAAAGCACAATCGCTGATGCTTGTCAGCTTGGGCGTTTTCAATTAGCGTTATTACTTATATTAACGCGATAGGACGCATAAAATGGCATTACTGGCTGGCCGCTTGGCCCGTGTTAAACCCTCCCCCACCCTTGCTGTTACCCAAAAAGCTTCTGAACTTAAGGCCGCCGGCCGCGATGTGATCGGCCTTGGCGCGGGCGAACCCGATTTCGATACGCCCCAGCATGTGAAAGATGCCGCCATTGCCGCCCTGAAGGCCGGCCAGACCAAATACACCGCCGTGGATGGCACGCCGGCCTTGAAGAAAGCGATCGCCGCGAAATTCAAACGCGAGAACGGTTTGGAATACGCGCCGGAACAGATCATTGTGAGTTGCGGCGGCAAGCATGTGATTTACAACGCCATCATGGCGACGGTTTCCGCGGGCGATGAAGTGATCATTCCGGCGCCCTACTGGGTTTCCTACCCTGATATGGTGAATTTAGCGGAAGGCGTTCCGGTGATCGTGAATTGCCCGGAAGAATACGGCTTTAAATTACAGCCGGATCAGCTGGAAAAAGCGATTACCCCGAAAACCAAATGGCTGATTTTAAATTCGCCCAGCAACCCCACGGGCGCGGCCTATACCAAAACAGAAATCAAGGCGCTGGCCGATGTTTTGCTGCGCCACCCGCATGTCTGGGTGCTCACCGATGATATCTATGAGCACTTATTATATGATGGCTTAGAGTTCGCAACCATCGCTCAGGTAGAGCCCAAGCTGTATAGCCGCACGCTCACCATGAACGGCGCATCGAAAGCCTATTCCATGACTGGCTGGCGCATCGGTTTTGCCGGCGGACCCAAGGAACTTATTAAAGCCATGGCGGCGGTGCAGGGTCATTCGACCACCAATGCGTGTTCGATCAGTCAGGCGGCAGCGGTGGCGGCACTGGATGGCCCGCAGGAATTTTTGCAGGAATGGGTTGCCGTCTTCCGCCAGCGCCGTGACATGGTGGTGCAGATGTTGAACGAGTGCCCCGGCATTACCTGCCGCAAACCCGAAGGCGCGTTTTACGTGTACCCGAATTGTTCAGGCATGATCGGCAAAAAAACGCCGCAGGGAAATGTGATCCAGACCGATGAGGACGCCGTAAAATACTTATTGGAGACGGAAGGCGTGGCCGCCGTGCATGGCGCGGCGTTCGGGCTTTCCCCCTATTTCCGCATTTCGTATGCCACGTCGAACCAGCTGCTGGAAGACGCGTGCAAGCGCATTAAACGTGCGTGCGAAGCGCTGAAATAAGCTTATCGACTCTTTACGGGCAGCGACCTATATCAGTTCTGCGATCACTCATTTAAAGGCAGTTACGCATGACCAGCAAACCATCCCGTAAAAGCAATTCCGTCATTCCGGCGCTTGAGACCGTGCTTTCCGACATCTATCTGATGACCGTGAAAACGCATGGCTTTCACTGGAATATCGAAAGCCCGAATTTCATCGCCCTCCACACCATGCTGGAGACGCAATACAACGCCCTGTTCCAGGCCGCCGATGTGGTGGCGGAACGCATCCGCGCGCTTGATAGCACGGCGCCGGGTTCGTTTGCCGAATTCACCCGCCACGCAAACATCAAGGAAAGCACCAAGCCGCCTTCTGCCGATGCGATGTTAAAACAGCTTTTGGACGACTATGATATTTTAGGCGAAGACATGGAAAAGGGCATTGAGATCGCGGAAGAAGCCGATGATCCGGCTAGCGCGGATGCCCTCACGGGTTTGCTCCGCGATTTCCAGAAAACCGCCTGGATGATCCGCGCGCATATTAAATAACAATGGCATGCCCCGGCGAAAGCCGGGGCCCGTTTTTCAACGGGGATTACTTTTAGCTGTCGAAATCCAGACCCTGATCGCTGTAAAAACTGCGCGTCTCAGCCCAGTTTTCCTTCACTTTAACGTGCAGGAATAAATGCACCTTGAAGCCGAAGGCTTCAAACATTTCCGCCCGCGCGGCCTCACCAATCGCTTTGAGTTTGGCACCCTTGGCGCCAATCACAATGCCTTTCTGGCCGTCGCGCTGCACGTAGATAATCTGACTGACTTTCGCTTCGCCATTATCGAACTGTTCCCATTTTTCGGTTTCTACAAAGGTGGCGTAAGGGAGTTCTTGCCCCAGCTGTAGATAAAGCTGCTCACGCGTGATCTCGGCGGCAAGGGAGCGTTGCGGCGCATCCGTCACCTGTTCCGGGTCATAGTGATACGGGCCGGGCGGCATGATAGCGGCCAATGCGCGGCGCAAATCATCCACCCCGTGGCCTTTTTTGGCGGAGATCATGAAAACTTTTTCAAACGCATGCGCTTTTTGCAGCGCATCGGCCACCAGCAGCAGCGCGTTTTTGTTTACCGTGTCGACCTTGTTCAATACCAGCCACACCGGCTTGGCGGCATGCTTGATGCGTTCGATAATAACAGCGGTATCCTCATCCGGCTGGTGCTTGCCGGCATCCACGATTAAAAGCGCGGCATCGCAGTCATTGAGCCCGCCCCAGGCGGCGCCGACCATGGCGCGTTCCATTCGTTTTTTGGCGGCAAAAATGCCGGGGGTATCGGTAAAAATTAGTTGCGCGGCGCCTTCCATCACAATGGCGCGAAGGCGCGTGCGCGTGGTCTGCGGCTTGGGGCTTACAATCGCCAGCTTCTGGCCCGCGAGCTGATTGAGGAGCGTGGATTTGCCGGCATTCGGCGCACCCAATAGCGCCACGAAGCCGCAGCGTGTTTGACCGGTCTCAGCGCTGCTCATGCAACTTTACTTTTTCGAGCATTAAAGCGGCAGCTTTCTTCTCGCCATCGCGCTTGGAGGCGCCTTCCGCTTCCTCCGGCGCAAAGCCGTTCACGGAAACGCGGATGGTATAGCGCGGCGCGTGCGCCGGGCCGCTGGCTGCCACCTGTTCATAGAGCGGCAAGGGTAGCCCCCGCGCCTGCGCCCATTCCTGCAGGCTGCTTTTTGCATCCTGCGGCACTTCGGTGGCATCGTTCACGTAACTGAGCCAGCGCGAACGGATGAAGGCACGGGCAGGCTCCAGCGACCCTGCATCGCCATACATGGCGCCGATCAGGGCCTCTAACGCATCCGAGAGCACATTGATGCGGCCGCGGCGTAAATCTTCCGCATTCACCAGCATGAGCGCCTGTTCCAGCTGAATGGTCTCGGCAATGCTTGCTAGAATATCGCGGTTGACCAGCGCGGCATGGCGCTTGGCGAGATGGCCTTCGCTTTCGGTGGGAAACGCTTCAAACAGCCATTCGGCGATCACCAGCGAGAGCACGCGGTCGCCGAGAAACTCCAGCCGCTCGTATTCCGAGGCGCGCTTGGCGCCCATCTGGCGGCTGGGATGCGTTAAAGCATCGCGCAGTTTATCCGCGTTGCGGAATTCATAGCCAATGTTTTTCTGTAAATCTTCCGCGCTCATGAGATCTTTTTAAACATCCGGTTCCATTGCAGCGCCATGGGCCATTCCCAGAATTTCCAGAACGGCGTGCCGCTGTGGAGGGAGAAGAAAATAAATTCCGCGCGGCCCACCAAATTTTCACGCGGCACGAAGCCGACGCTGCGCATCACGCGGCTATCGGAGGAATTATCGCGGTTATCGCCCATCATGAAATAGCTGTTTTCCGGCACCGTGTAGACGCCCGTGTTATCCAGCAGGCCTTCATCCGTCATTTCCAGAATAGGATGCACGCGGCCTTCGGGCAGCGTCTCTTTATATAAGGTGCCTTCATCGCTGTAGGGCGAGTTGAATTTGGGGTGGTCGGCCTCGAGATCGCGGCCGCTGATAAGCATGACACCGTCTTTTTCACGCGGCACTTCTTTGTCGTTAATATAGAGATGGCCGCTGCGCACCTGAATTTTATCACCCGGCAGACCAATCAGGCGTTTCACATAATCCGTGCCGGTATCGCGCGGCAGTTTGAAGACCACCACGTCGCCGCGCTGCGGCGCATGCAGTTCGGCGAAGCGGCCCTTCGGAAGCGCGATGCCCATTTTCTGCAAAAAGCCGAGGCCGGTGGAAAGACCGCTATAGCCATAGGAATATTTGGCAACGAACAGATAATCGCCCACCAACAACGTGGGCACCATCGAGCCCGACGGAATGCTGAACGGCTCGAACAAAAAGGCGCGAAAGACAATGGCGATGATGCCCGCCGTGATTAACGTGCGGATAAACGACCAGATATCATCATCGGTATGCGGCTTTTGGGTATTCATTGTCTACTCATCGGGGTTCAGCGGTAATCATCACGAAGGCTTGCGCCAGCGGGTATTCATCGGTGATGGTGAGATGAATTTGCGCGGTCATGCCCTTGGGCGTGATCGCTTCCAGCCGCTTGGCGGCGCCGTTGGTAAGCTGGATGGTGGGCTGGCCGGTAGGCAAATTCACCACGCCCATATCGCGCCAGAACACGCCGTGGCTCATGCCGGTGCCAAGCGCTTTCGCGCAGGCTTCCTTGGCGGCAAAGCGTTTGGCGAGCGTGGGCGCAGCGGAGGAACGACGCAAAGCTTTTGCCTGTTCGACGGGCGTGAACAGGCGGTTTAAAAACCGCGTGCCGTACTTTTTATAGGTCTCTTCCACACGGCGAATGTCGGTAAGGTCGTTGCCGATGCCAAGTATCATGCTTCGCCCCGGGCGTGGCTCATCACGCGCTTCATCTCGCGCACGGCTTCTTCCAGACCCAAAAACAGCGCCTCGCCAATCAGAAAATGGCCGATATTGAGTTCTTCAATGGCGGGAATAGCGGCGACCGCCTCCACGTTTTCGTAATTTAAACCATGACCGGCATGGATGGCCAAACCCAGCTGCGGCGCCAAAGCGGCAGCAGCAAAAATGCGCTTGAGTTCAGCATCCCGCGCGCCAATCGCGGCGCTGGCATAGGCGCCGGTGTGAATTTCAATCGCCGAGGCGCCGGTTTTCTCGGCCGCCAGCAGCTGCTTTTCATCGGGATCGATAAACAGCGACACATTAATATTGGCGTTGCGCAGTTTTTTAACGGTGGACGTAATGTTCTTTACATTGCCCGCCACATCCAACCCGCCTTCGGTGGTCAGTTCCTTGCGCTTTTCGGGCACCAGGCACACATCATGCGGGCGGATGCGCAAGGCAATGCGTTCCATTTCTTCGGTGACGGCCATTTCCATATTGAGCGGCACGGCGATTTCGTTCTTTAAGCGCTCCATATCATCATCGGTGATATGGCGGCGGTCTTCGCGCAAATGCGCGGTGATCAAATCCGCGCCGCCGCGCACCGCGGCTTGGGCTGCGCGTAACGGGCTGGGATGCAGGCCGCCCCGCGCATTGCGCAGCGTTGCCGTGTGGTCGATGTTAATGCCGAGGCGGATCATGGGGCTAATATATCGGCAGGCTGACCAAAACCCAAGGCTGGAAAAGGCCTTATTTCACTGCAATCCGGCGATAACTGAGGGCTTCGGCCACATGGGTGCGCTTGACGGCATCCAGCCCTTCAAGGTCGGCCAGCGTGCGGGCCACACGCAGCACGCGGGCATAGCCGCGTGCCGACAGGCGCAAACGTTCAGCGGCTTCCGATAAAAGCGTTTGCCCCGTAGCATCGGGCGCCGCGACTTTCTGCAGGAGTTCGCCATCCGCTTCCGCATTGTGATGCGGTGTGGGCAGGCCGTTGGTTGGCATTTTGCTGTAACGTTCTGCGGCATACGCACGCGCCTGGGCCACGCGTGCGGCAACACTGGCGCTGTTCTCGCCATTATTACCCAGCGCTAAATCGCGCACGCTGACGGCGGGCACATCGATGTGCATATCGATGCGATCGAGCAGCGGGCCGGAGAGTTTCATCTGGTAATCCTGCCCGCAATTCGGCGCCTTGTTGCAGGCCTGCGCAGGATCGCCCAGGTACCCGCAGCGACACGGGTTCATGGCGGCAATCAGCTGGAAGCGCGCGGGGTAGCTCACATGATGGTTCGCACGCGCAACCACCGCGCGGCCGGTTTCAATCGGCTGGCGCAGGGCTTCCAGTGTGGCGCGGGCAAATTCTGGCAGTTCATCGAGAAACAACACGCCGTGATGCGCGAGCGAAACTTCACCGGGTTTCGCCTTCATTCCGCCGCCGACAAGCGCGGGTAAGCTGGCGGAGTGATGCGGATCGCGGAACGGGCGGCGGCGCATAAGTGTGCCTTCCGGTAAATGCCCCGCGACCGAATGGATCATGGAAACTTCCAAAGCTTCGCGGGGGCTAAGCGGCGGCAATAAGCTGGCAAGCCGCGAGGCCAGCATGCTTTTACCCGCGCCCGGCGGGCCGATCATGAGTAAGTTATGGCCGCCCGCCGCGACAACTTCCAGCGCACGGCGTGCGGATTCCTGGCCTTTCACATCGGCGAGATCCGGCATGGCGGCGTTGAGGTCTTCCATCTTGCGTTCGGGCGCGCCCAGCACCTGCGTGCCCTTGAAATGGTTGATGAGCGCTAAAAGCGATGTTGGCGCCAGCACATTCGCGCTTTCACCCGCCCACACCGCCTCGCCGCCGTTTTTAGCGGGGCAGATCAAGCCCAAACCCTGCCCATGCGCGGCGATGGATGCGGGAAGCACGCCGGCGACCGGCGTTAACGTGCCATCCAGCGCCAACTCGCCAAGCGCGATATAATCCGCAACCGCATCCTGCGGCACCACGTTCATGGCAACCAGCAGCGCAAGCGCAATCGGCAGGTCAAAATGACTGCCTTCTTTCAGCACATCCGCCGGCGATAAATTCACGGTGATGCGTTTGGGCGGGAATGTGAGGCCGATGGCATGGAGCGCGGCGCGCACGCGCTCACGGCTTTCGGTTACGGCTTTATCGGGAAGACCCACAAGGGTAAAGGCAACCAGCCCGGCAGAAATCTGCACCTGCACGTCGATATCCAGAACATCGACGCCTTCAAATGCAACCGTACGGACACGGGCGACCATGACAGGCCTTTTTAGGCGGCGCGCGCCGCCATGAGTTGTTTGATTTCAGCGATGGCCATGGCGGGATTCAAACCATTC